>NZ_JBSWYM010000020.1:0-101554 GCF_056161105.1 Pseudoalteromonas sp. AWH4_217
AGCTCAGTTGGTTAGAGCACCACCTTGACATGGTGGGGGTCGGTGGTTCGAATCCACTCGGTCGTACCAACTTATTTGATAAGTCACAATGAATACCTCTGTACACCACCGCTCTCTATGACCCGGGCCAATGGTCGGTGGTTCGGATCCACTCGGTCGTACCAACTTATTTGATAAGTCACAATACACACCTCTGTACGACCGTAGCTCAGTTGGTTAGAGCACCACCACTCTCTATGACCCGGTCCAATGGTCGGTGGTTCGGATCCACTCGGTCGTACCAGCTCCCGTTATTAACCTCCCATCGCGACTCTTAAATACCTCTTATTGTTTACACCTCAACAGCCTGTAAAAATTCGCATTTCGCCTTTAGTAAGAGTCATGTTTATGCGAGAGTTTATTGCACGGGTTTGCTCTGACCTGATAATTTGCTATAAATTAGTTAGCAAATCCCATTCTAAGGAAGGTCATGCCTGGCAGGTTATCTATCACGTTCTTGTTCATGTTGATAACAAGCCTGTGCAGCTGTATAGCACATGCTAAGCCGCCACCACCTCATTCTTTGACCATTGCCATTGGTTTGGAAAATTATGACTTCAATCCTCTGTTTACAGAATTCACCAGAAAAACCGGTATTCGGGTTAAAGTCGTTGAATTCGAGAACAACTCCTTAAAATCTGAGCTACTTTTAAGGGCCAGTAATAACGCCTTACCTGACGGTATCATAGTACCCGCAGACTATATGGGGCTGACAGCGCTCAACTTGTCCGAAGTGCCAGATCACTGGCTGTCAACGCATTTGATTGATCAGGTCCGTTTGAACATCAAAGCCAATGGCACCACGCTTGGGGTACCGATCGTATTTGGTAACCAGCTGATGCTGTACTACAACCGTGCAGTTGTCAGCGATCCCGCAAAGAGCTGGCAGCAACTTCGCGCACAACAAAAGAAGCAGGCGCTTAAAATCAATTGGAACTATTATGAAATGTACTGGTATAGAGCGTTTTTAGGTACTTTCGGAACATCACTGATTGTAAATGGCAACGCTAACTTAGATACACCCGCCATGGTAAGCGCACTGCGTTGGTATAAGTCTCTTAAAAACGAGGCGTGGCTGGATGTAGAATGTGACTACGATTGCACCGTGGAACAATTTTTAACCGGTGAAGTAGCCTACACCATCAATGGTTCCTGGATGTTTCAACGTTTCTCAGAACATTTTGGTGATAAGCTCGGTGTTGCACAGTTACCGAGCCTCCATGGTGAACCTATGCGCTCATACTTTTCGTCTCATGTAATTGCGTTTCCTGACAACGCCTTAACTGGAACCAAAAGAGCCGAGCTCAGAACACTATCCGAATTTTTGCAATCTCTGCCAGTACAAACTAATTTATGGTCTTCAATAAATGCGCTACCAGTCGACAAACGCGCATTAGAAATGCTCAAGATACAAGGAATTGCGCAAGTAGAAGCACTCATATCGACGCTGGAGTACGCTCAGCCTATGCCTAACGAAGCGCAAATGGCCTTTGTCTGGGAGGCGATGTTAAAGGGCCTGACACGTCATCTGGCAGGTGTGCTGGACGAACATCAAGCCGCCCATTTTATGCAACACATTGTTGAAAAGTCGATTAGCTATGAGCAAGAAAAAAAGCCTGGTCAGTGAATTACAGCTTAAAGTCGGTGCAATGGTTCTGGCCCTGCTGACCATTGCCCTCGCTCACTTTGCTTACAGTGCCTGGACACAAGCCAATAAAATTGCCGCAGACACGGTGGCACAACGCGCTACCAGTTTGTCGTTAGATATCAAAAACAGGCTCGCCGAGTTTACTTTTCAGGTCGCTCATTATAGTGACCACCGGATCCTGGCGGAACTCCCACTCAACCTTTTGTATACGCAATACGCGCTCAAGGAAATGCGCGATCTGGTCTACACATCCCCTTTGGTTAAAAGTGTGATGATCAGCGACGGCTCCCCTTATATTGTCGAAGGCTATCCGCTTTATACCCTGCACTGGGCCACCCCTTCCATCATCGAGCATGCAAATGCTGTGATTAATGCCAATGCACGAGAACTAATGGTGCGCAAGCTGCTGATCAGCAACCAGGAACTGGGAATTACCGACACAAATGGCGGGACATTATTTATTGCCGTGCCACTGCGCCAAACACTGCCTTCTCTTATCGACCCTTTTCGCTACACCAGCGTGTTATTTTTCGAACTGGATGTGAGCCAGCTCGCCATTGAGCTGGCTGATTATGAATCTTTGCGTATCTTTTCAGATCAACAACTTTGGTTTGATGAGGGAAACGTATTTGAGGGAGGTCTTAATGCAACCTACCCGATTTACGAGCGCGGTGACGAAGGCTTGAGCTTGTCTCTCTCGCTTTCTCACCAGCACAGCGCTTATACGCAAGAGATCTTGTATGCCATTATCAGAAGCGCACTACTTGCACTGGGTGTATTAATCATACTCTTTTGGTATCTGGCCTATGTGAGCCGTAAGGTAACAAGCCCGATGAAGCAGCTTGAAAAATACTGCACATCGCTGACTTCAGGTAATTATCAACAAAATAATGCTAACCTGGAATACGAAGAGCTCAAAACACTACAAAAGACGCTTAACGAACTGGTGAGTACCGTCAATACTCAAGTGACACAGCTAAAACAAGAGAAAGTACGCGCAGAGCAATCAGAGCTGGCTAAAGCGCAGTTTCTAGCCACTATGAGCCATGAGATCCGCACACCCATGAACGCGATTCTGGGGGTGTTCCAGCTACTAAGACAACACAATCATGATCAAGAAGAACACTCGCTCGTCGAGCAAGGCTACACCTCCTCACAGACCCTGCTTGCTCTGGTTAATGACATACTCGACTTTTCGAAAATGGAGGCTGGTAAACTTAACCTTGAAGTGCTTGCGGTAGACATATTAAAACTGTGCCGGGAAGTGGTTCAGGAATACCAACATCTGGCACGTGATAAACAAGTCGTGCTAGAACTCACTTCAGAACTAAAGCCACACCTGTCTGTCAGGCTTGCCGATCCGCTGCGACTTAAACAAATATTGCGTAACTTGTTGTCAAATGCGATTAAATTTACCGAACAAGGTCAGGTGAGGTTGAACGTGCAGGGAAACAAAGAGCGGCTGGTCATTGAGGTCTGTGATACTGGGATCGGCATGACGCCAACTCAGGTCGCCAGCCTGTTCAAACACTTTCACCAAGCTGACAGCTCAACCACACGTAAATACGGGGGGTCAGGGCTCGGACTGGCAATAGTCAAACAACTGGTCGAACTTATGCAGGGTGAAGTTATAGTTAGCAGTGTGGCGGGTGAAGGTAGCCAGTTTAGAGTTAACCTGCCTCTGTTAAGTGCCAAGCCGACATCGCAACGCTTATCCACTGAAGCGAAACCGGAAACCCCGGATTTGCGCGGCGTAAATGTCTTACTTGCCGAGGATAACCTGATTAATCAGCAAATATTTGCAGCAATGATGAAAAAGACCCACGCTAATCTTACCCTGGCCAACAACGGTCAGCTGGCCATGGATTGTTTTTATGACACACAGCCCGACTTGTTCTTTGTTGACATTCAAATGCCGGTAATGGATGGCATAGAAGTTTGCCAACAGGTAAAAAATACCGACTACAGCAAGCCTCTCATCGCTATCACAGCCAATGTACTTCCGGAGGATGTCAGCCGGTATCTGTCACTCGGATTTGACGATTTTGTCGCCAAACCAATTGATATGCAGGCACTGTTTGATACTGTTACTCGAGTTATGGATAAGCAAGCACAAAAAAATGCCACTAAGTCAGATGCGTCAACACTAGATAGCAATGACCAACTAATACGGCGCTAAGCCATCAGGGAGCGTTTATAAACATGGTATGCGGTGACGACACTCTATTCCTTCGACCTTTTGAAGAGTCAGATCTCAAGGACTTTGTCCGATACAGAGCTAATCCAGAGGTTGCACGATTTCAAAGCTGGGATGAAAACTATACGCTAAAAGATGCCAGTGCACTTTTCCAGGCGATGGACTATAGCCGTTTCGCAGAGCCTGGATTGTGGTTTCAGGTTGCTATCGTTCGGCGCGTTTCAGCAGAGCTGCTTGGCGATCTGGCATTGCACTTTTTACCACAACAGCAGGTTGAGATTGGTTTTACGCTGGCGCCTGAATCACAGCGTAAAGGAGTAGCTAGACATGCACTTCGGTTATTACTACCCCATTTGTTTTCGAAATACGACATTCACCGCGTGAGCGCACTCACTGATACCCGAAACTTACCTGCTCAAAAGTTGTTGGAGGCACTATATTTTCGATGTGAAGGCCATTATATAAAAAGCCTCTATTTCAAGGGAAGCTGGGTAGATGAATACAGCTATGCACTGCTACGCGAAGAGTACCATCAGCTCACCTCTTCAATGCAACCAATAGTGCCTCAGCCATAGGTATTGCCGACACCGGATTCTGTCCTGTGACAAACTGGCCATCTACAACAACATTCACCTGACCTTTTTTTGCAGCAACAAATATTGCGCCAAGCCTTGTTGCCTCATCTTCAATCAAAAATGGATAATGTGTGCGAGCAAACCATCCTTCTTCGCTGTTCGCTTTGCCGGTAATACGCTTGTTTAAGATCAGCCGGTGACCACTTTCATCCTGTAAGTTCAATAAGGCGACAGTGCCGTGACAATCCGCAGCAATAATACCGCCCGCTTTATATATGGCTTCTGTAAGCTTCTTTGCTGAGGCATGTGCCGTCAGATCAAACATTGGTCCAGCCCCGCCTGCGTAGTAAATAGCTAGATAGTCACGACTATCGCGTGTTTCTAAATCATTTGGTTCACTAAGCTGTTGCTTAAGAGGCGAATTATCCAGCCAACGTCTTTGTGCCTCTGCCAGTCGCCCTCTAGGGTATCCTGGCTTACCGGTACTGCTGACAAGCTCGATCTCGAACCCAGCGTCGTACAACACCCGGTATGGACCCACAACTTCAGGTAGCCAAAAGCCATGCTTATCCCCTGAGATAACAAAAAGAATTTTACCTTTGCGCGCGTCAGCAGATAAGGCGGGCATTGAAGAAGTCATAATCAAGGCAAAGAAAACAAGCATTTTAACTAATACCTGAAAATGAGCACGATGGAATCTATACATAATAAAAGTCCTTATTTGGGTTTAATGTCTGCTCACCTTATCGGCTTGTACTCAATGACACATGAAGTAACGCTGATTTATTCAGGAATTCTCAGGACGAGTCTGTGACTCCACTGTGACCAGGATTTTATTTCTTTATATTTTAAAGGGTTAAAATTACACAATTGAGGAGGATGAAAGTATCCGGATTTACGTCAACCTATAAACTAGCGTACTATCTGAATGTTCCAACTCATAGGTTGGCGTGTACAAAGATAACAATAATACCATTGTGTGCCAGGCAGGAGCCTATTTTGAGATACCTGAGATTTGAAAACCTAATCATAGATACCCATAACCAGATACTGATCCGTGATGGAGTCTCAGTGACGCTGGCACCAAAGGTATTCGATTTGCTCTACTACCTGGCGTGCAATCAACAGCGCGTGATCAGCAAAGATGAACTAATGGACACAGTGTGGCAAGGCACACTAGTAACAGACAATGCCATTAGCCGCACCCTGGTCAAGGTGCGCAAAGCACTGGGCGATGATCCCAAGTCCCCCAATTTTATTTTGACCGTGCCGCGCAAGGGATATCGAATGATCACTTCATTTCATGAAACAGATCAGGTGCCCATACAAACACAACCCTTCTCTGCCCATGCAAGCAGACATCAGCCTCTATCCAGCATAATCAGAATTAAGCGGCCCATTTTATCTTCTATTGCCTTGTGTGCTGCTGCCATTTTCGTGACAGGAATGTTCCTGTACTATCCTTATTCGTCACCTGGGCTGAGTAAAAACAAACAAGTTACACCCTATACGCGAGCACAGGGCGAAGAGTTATACCCCAGTCTGTCGCCAGATCTCAAAGCGCTCGCATATGTCAAAAAGATGAACCAGCTGAATGTGCTCATCGTCGAGAATGTCAGTACACATTCCCAGCAGCAGCTGTCAACCCCGCTTGCGCGGTTTAGTCGACCAACTTGGTCACCTGATAGTGAGCAGCTTGCATTTGTTATGCATACACCGCAAACATGTGGTATTTACCTGACTCGTGTGACGCACTTACGTACGCAATCACAATGGCAAAAACTCAGCACATGTGGCAACGAAAGTAAGCCCGACCTCGCGTTTTCAATAGATGGAACGAAACTCTACTTCAATGATCGCACATCTGAAGAGTTCGGCTATCAAGTTTTCCAGATTGATTTAACTCAGAGGCAAAAGTCGATCGTGAATCAGCCTATTACCAATGGCCGTGGAAACTACGCCTTTGACCTTTCACCTGACGGACGTTCGTTGGTGATGTTAAACAGTGAATTTGGCCCAAAAACACGTATTTACACGCTCGAGCTATCCTCGTCAAAGCTCACCCAAACCGCACAACTTGACTATCTGATGCGTTCAGTCATCTGGCATCATGACAGTCAAAGTTTGATCCACCCTGCCCCACATCCGGCTTATGAGTTATGGCAAAGTACTGTGCATGGCGATAAATTGGCAACCGTTGTGAGCAATACGGCGCGCGTAAAACATCCGGTCCGAATAAACAATGGCACAGACTTTACCTTCGTGTCTTACCTCCTGGACCGAGATATCTATTTGCAGCGCAGTACAGACAATCAAACACTACCCCTGGCAAACTCGTCGGTCATGGACTACCTTCCGACAATAGCAAATACGTCATCACATTATGCCTTTGTGTCAAAGCGCTCAACACACGCACAAGTGTATCTGGGTGATATCACGCAGCCGCTGGCGGAGCCTGTCCCATTGACCTCAGGCAAAACTCCTCATCGATTTTACCAACTCGCATTCTCTCCCGATGGACGTCAATTGCTCAGTCTGGCTGACAATCAGCTTCTCCTCACAAATATCACAACACAGGAAACGACCCCTCTGCTAGGCACCGATATGGCGGTCAGAGGCGTCAGTTGGCATTCTAACAATCAATTGCTATTTTCCACTACCAGAAACAATCGCTGGCAGCTGATACGTTTCGATCTGACAACGCATGAATCCGAGCTTATTTTCCCTGAGTTTATGGGTGGGATCTACAGCAAACACGATGACGCTTTTTACCTGATACACCGTAAAACAGGTCAGGTATTCAAGCACGCAGTATCAAGTAAAGAGACCTCTGCGTTACCACTGTATTGTACAACGCACCTGCCTAACCGGCGGCTTACTCTGCAACGTGGAATCAATGGCTTACATTGTCTGAAGGACGACCAAAGTCATACACACTTGCCTATGACATCCACGGATAAAATCACCTGGCCACAACAGATTGATAATGCAGATTATCACCTTTCGACACATGGGATAATCTATACCCGCCTGCAACGTACTACAGCAGATATCATGAGAACACTCGATGTACAGTAAAGTATTTTCTCAAGGTGATACAGTCTCTGTATCTCACTTCAATCTAAGCTGTTAATTTTATTACTTTTAGTTGTGACCACTTGTTGTGGTCATTACTTTTCCGTAAGCCATCACACCTTTTCCCTGTTTGTTCCTGAATCCTCTTTTCGATTTAGCAATACTGACCTGCGTTTTCATTCACAGGATCAGGAGACAACATGGATAAACCCATCCAACCCAAATTATTGAGTAGACGACGCGTCGTTATTACTTCGCTTGTCGTTGCTTTCACTGCGGTATCAGCCACAAGTATTCAGGTGTTCAGTAGCCACTTTCAGACGTCAGGGAAAACCTATGACATCAGTCAGAGCACACTTGAATTCAGTACCGCACATCGCGCCAACTTTACCCACTACCTGCCGTTACGCGGTGTTGTCGAGCCACGAGATACCATCTTTATAGATGCCATTGATGGCGGACGTGTAGACGCCTTATATGTCCAGGAGGGGGAGCAGGTGCGTCAAGGTCAGGCACTACTCAAGCTCAGCAATACAGATCTGCAGCTTAGGGTGTTGGCTCGCGAAGCAGAAATATCAGAGCAGATTAACGACATGCGCAACACACGCCTGGCCGTTGAGCAAAACCAACTTGCGCTGGCACGTGACATCATCGAGCTCGATTTTACCATTCTCAAACTGGAAAAAGATTTGGCGCGTCAACAAAAGCTATATGAACAAGCCTTAGTGCCACAACGAACAGTAGAGATACTCAGAGATGAGCTTAATTACCAAGTGACATACCGTGAAACGGTAAAACAAAGCCAGCAAAAAGAGGCATTATTACAACAGCAACAGCTCACCCAGCTTTCTCAAAGTATTGCTACCTTACAATCTAACCTCAAGATATCGCAATCCAGTCTGGACAAGCTTACTATCCGTGCCCCTCGCGATGGGCAACTGACATTTATGAACGCCCGGGTTGGTGAATCTAAAGCGCCTGGTGAGCGACTTGGTCAAGTCGATGTAATAGACAAATTCAAAATCAGTGCCCACATTGATGAATTCTATATAGACCAGATCTCAATGGCGCACACCGCCGCGATGAAACTTGGGCAAACAACAATTACGCTCACCATGGCCAGAATTTACCCGGGTATAGAGAATGGCCGATTTAAAGTGGACTTTCATGTCCAAACCCCCAACGGACTGCCCACATTGAGACTAGGACAGAGTTTGCCACTGGAGTTAAACCTGAGCTCCGAGACAGCTCAGCTGGTCGTTGATAATGGTGCATTTATACAGTCCACAGCTGGAGCCTGGGCGTTTGTAGTGAGTGAAGATGGGCGCAGTGCACACAAGCGCAAAGTCACCCTTGGACGCCGGAACCCCACTCAAGTGGAGGTCGTATCAGGGATCAGCGTCAATGAGCGACTGATCACGTCTTCATACAACCGCTTTGCCGACGCAGAGCACCTTTCTCTTATCCCATAAGGTAGAACAATCATGATCAAACTAAATAATGTCAGCCGCTCATTTATTGCGGAACATATCGAAACCGTCGCCCTGGACAAGCTCTCCTTGTCGGTCAGCCAAGGCGAATTTATCTCTATTTTGGGGCCGTCAGGCTGTGGTAAGTCATCTTTGCTCAATATTCTGGGCATGCTGGATGACATCGATGAAGGCAGCTTTGTGTTTAATGACACTGAGCTTGCCACTGCATCTTCATTAGCAAAGGCACAATTGAGGAAAAAACACATTGGATTTATTTTTCAGAATTTTAATCTGATAGACGAACTCAACGTAGAGCAAAATATCGCACTGCCACTGCACTATCAGCAGCTCAATAAAGCACAACGAGCCGCTCGGGTTGAAGAGGCTCTTCATCGCCTGGATATTGCTCATCGTCGCACTCACTTACCAGCAAAGCTCTCAGGAGGGCAACAACAACGGGTTGCGATTGCACGTGCGATAGTCACTCAACCAGATTTGATCCTGGCCGATGAACCGACAGGTAACCTGGACTCCCAAAACTCAACACAAGTCATGGAGATACTTCGCCAGCTCAACATGATGGGAACAACCATCATAATGGTGACGCATGCGCAGGAACAAGTTCAATACGGCACTCGGGTTATTCGACTTATGGACGGCAAAATACACCAAGACAGTCCGGTTTCTGCTCAGCGTACAGTGAACAAGCTGGAGGTATTAAGTGATTAGCCTTTTGCTCACCATGACATGGCGCAATATGTTGCGCAGCAAACGCACCGCGGTCATTCAGTTACTCAGTTTAGTCATCGGCCTGACCTGTTTTATGTTGATCCAACTGTATGTCTCCCATCAACACAACTTTAATGCGCACTTCAAAAATGCAGAGAATATCTACCGAATTAACCTGATTAGAGATGACAATCGTCCACAAACGCTCACTCCTCTTCGGCTCGCCGAGGAGCTTACCAGTAACTTCCCGGAAGTCACTGAGGCAACTCGCATTTCAGTCAGCACTATATCTATCAGGAATGCTTCTGGTGTATTTGCTGAACGTGCGCTATTCGTTGACGAGAACTTTTTCTCATTCTTTGACTACACCCTGATTGAGGGAGATGTTCACACGGCACTGCAGGCTCCTGATAAAGTGGTCATGCACGAAGCACAAGCGCTGAAGTACTTTTCGCGCAGTACTCAGGTAATTGGCGAACAGCTTAACATTAACGGTAAACCCTACCAGGTATCCGCTGTAATAAGATACTCAGGTGCCCCATCCACCATCCCGAATGAGATAATTCTGCCGATCCAGAACTATTTTCAGCAGTTGCCAAATGAACGCTGGCAAACATTGTGGAATTTCAACGCGACCATCACATTTGCAAAAATCACGCAAGCAACCGCAATACCGTCACTGACTGCAAATATCAGTGACTATTACCAGCAACGCGTTGAAGGGTTATCGTCTTATAAGCGCTACCGAGTCATGTTCGAACCTTTATTGGATGTCTATCTAAATGCTACAGCAACCCGTAGCTTGATCCCACCCGGCAGCAAAGAAATGGTAAACACCTTTGTGCTGGTATCTTTTATGTTATTAGCTCTGGCCTGTATCAATTTCACCAATTTGGCCACTGCCGCTTCTTTGCGACGAGCAAGAGAAGTAGGAGTTAAAAAAGCACTAGGGGCAAGTCCAAACCAGCTAGCTTTACATTATCTGATTGAGTCTTTATTTATAACGCTGTTGGCTCTGGGAGCTGCACTCGCTTTAACGGCTCTGCTATTGGGCGCATTTAATCAATTGATGGGGGCACAAATCACGCTTTCCCTTACCTTCGAGCATGCTTTTACGCTGATACTCACCTTGCTTTGCGTTACCCTTCTTGCGGGAGGCTACCCAGCTTTGTTTCTTAGTCGCATGAACGCTGCACTTGTATTGAAGGGAGTAGTAGATACAGGTCACGGAGCAACATTCTTTCGCCGTATACTCATGGTCATTCAGTTTATCATAGCAACATTGCTACTGATCGCCAGCACAGTGGTGAGTCAACAGATGGATCATCTTAGTACAATGGCGCAAGGCTATGACAGAGAAAATGTCCTCATCATCAACCGCGGTGCTACCGTTTATCAGGATTTCAAGCGTCAGGTATCTAAGTATGACGATGTCGTTTCCCTGAGTATGTCACACACGATCCCTACCAAAGCGACGCGTACATCAGCGATTGTGCGAACTCATGAAGCGCCTGGTAATGAGATATGGGTTGGCAATAACCCGGTTAGCTATGACTATTTCAGGACTATGGGTATAGCGCTTCTGAGCGGTCGGGCTTTTACGCGCCAGTCTCCCGGAGATCCATACTTTGAAGATGAACAGAATACCGCGAATACTCGCGGGAATCTGATAATCAATGCAACATTGGCGGCCAGATTGAATGCTGACCCCAATGACGTAATAGGTCGCTATTTGACACTCGGCAGTGTTAGCGAAGGATTGCATCGTCATCAGATTATCGGTGTGGTCGAAGATACACATCACGTTGATGCGAGTCAGCATGTTCCGCCTATGGTTTATGTTTTGTCTGAGAAACCCGAAGATCTGGCACTTAGGTGGATGGCAATCAGACTGAAAGCAGGGTTTAATCCAGATGTGCTGCAACAGCTAGAGCAGACCTGGCTTGAATTAGACAGCAGCAAAGCATTTAAGTATGAGTGGCTGGCAAGTTTATTCGACGCACAATACCACAACCAGACACAGCACCTGCAATTGCTAAAGCTATTTACACTCATCGCAATGGTCATGTCTGTTACCGGATTGTACGCAGTGGCTTCGTTTACCCTGTTACAAAGCCTGAAGGAAATAGCAATACGCCAGATTATGGGCGCAAAAAACTGGCAAATTTATGGGTTGTTTCAATTACGCTTTGGCGTTCTAGTGCTGCTTGCAACTCT
Organism: Pseudoalteromonas sp. AWH4_217; assembly: GCF_056161105.1. NCBI lineage: Bacteria > Pseudomonadati > Pseudomonadota > Gammaproteobacteria > Alteromonadales > Pseudoalteromonadaceae > Pseudoalteromonas > Pseudoalteromonas sp. AWH4_217. Next base: position 11,953 of record NZ_JBSWYM010000020.1, read on the forward strand.
TATCGCTTTGCCCATAGCGTTTATTTTGCTCACCGACTGGCTCAATCAATATGTCTATCGAATTGAGCTACCTGTTAGTGTATTTGCAGTCAGTTCGTTTGCCTGTTTGGCGCTGGCGGGTATAACAGTTCAGATGGTTGCTTTCAATGCAGTGCGAAGCCGTCCTGTTGAGATACTAAAGCGTGACTAGCTCAATTAAAGAAATGAGAAGCCCCTTGTAAGGGGCTTCTTTCAATCAGGTTACGCTAATTTGTCTGACGCAACTTTATACTTTGGATCTTCTATCACATTCACTTCCACCAGATCTGCCGCTTTTGCCAGCAACTGCTGGCAATCCTGACTTAAGTGACGTAAGTGTAACTTTTTACCCGCCTTAGTGTATTTTTCTGCAAGTGCATCTATCGCTTCAATTGCACTGTGGTCAGCAACGCGGCTATGCTTAAACTCGATGATCACATCCGCAGGGTCATTCGCGACATCAAACAATTCAGCAAAGTTTTTAACGGAGCCAAAGAACAGTGGGCCATGCAACTCGTAGACTTTTGAGCCCTGCTCATCAATGTAGTTGCTGGTATAGATGTGCTTTGCATGTTCCCAGGCGAACACGAGTGCCGACACAATCACACCAACACATACTGCAATAGCAAGGTCGGTCACCACTGTGACACCAGAAACAAGGACAATTACAAACGCATCACTCTTTGGAATGCGCTTCATCAGGCGGAAGCTTGACCATTCAAACGTCCCCAGTACAACCATAAACATCACACCGACTAACGCAGCCAGTGGGATCATTTCAATTAAACTTGCCGCAAACAGAATAAAGGCAAGCAATAAGACAGCAGCAGTAATACCAGAAAGACGACTGCGACCACCTGAGTTAATGTTGATCATGGACTGACCAATCATCGCACATCCGCCCATAGCACCAAACACACCACAGGTCATATTTGCAGCGCCCTGACCTATACACTCCTTATTAGAGTGGCCACGCGTTTCCGTGATCTCATCAATCAGGGTCAGTGTTAAGAGTGATTCAATCAGACCAATTGCCGCAAGGATAAGCGCATACGGGAAAATAATCGTAAACGTTTCCCAGGTCCAGGGAACCTGAGGAATATGAAACTCAGGGAAGCCACCAGCAATGGTTGCATTCACGTTACCGCTCATATCTTTAAGATAATCTAGTACGTTTCGTGTATCCAGATCAAGGCCAATCACCAAGCCTGTCACCACCAAAATTGCCGCCAGGCTTGAAGGCACTGCGGTTGTTAGTTTTGGCAGAAAATGGATGATTGCCATAGTCAGTGCAACCAGGCCAGCCATAATGTAAAGCTGCTGCCCTTGCATCCATTGCAATGTGCCAGACTCATCCATAATCTTAAACTGGCCGAGCTGAGCCAAAAAGATGACGATGGCCAGACCGTTCACAAAACCCAGCATTACGGGGTGCGGTACCATGCGAATAAACTTACCGAGCTTAAACACACCCGCAAGGATCTGTAAAACCCCCATAAGCAGTACGGTTGCAAACAGGTATTCGACACCATGTTCAATCACCAGGCTAACCATAACCACAGCAAGCGCACCGGTTGCACCAGATATCATGCCCGGACGACCACCAAAAATAGAGGTGATTAAACCCACGATGAATGCAGCGTATAAGCCAACTAATGGGTCGACATGCGCGACAAACGCAAATGCGACAGCTTCAGGTACCAACGCCAGAGCGACGGTCAATCCTGACAGTATGTCGTTCTTAGCAGAGCTGGGCGCTTTGCCTATTAGATTAAACATTTAAATCCCCAAGATTATTACTACGACAGAAAAGCGCTGGATCCTAGCAAAATCCAGCGCTTTTAACAAATGTGATACATTATAGTTGAGTTTCAGGTCTGATGTATGACAATCAGATTGGCAGGGCTGTGGTCCGCTTGACACACGTCATCGTGACGTTTGAATGTACTTCCTGAACATATTCAAGATTAAGCAGGTTATCTCTGACAAATTGCTCATAGCCTTCTATACCACGAGAAATAATACGCAGCATAAAGTCCATAGTACCAGCCATGGTATAGCACTCAGTGACTTCATCGTAACTCATGATCAGTTTTTCAAACTCAGAAAGGTTATTTCGGCCATGATTGGACAATTTTACGTGAGCATAAACAAGCATATCAAAACCGAGCTGTTTCTCATCGAGTAAAGCAACTTTACCTTTGATGTATCCATCTTGCTCCAGTTTGGCAATTCGGCGCCAGCAAGGTGATTGCGATAACCCGACTTTATCGGCAATCTCTGCCGTAGATAAACTTGCATCTTGCTGTAGCAACGCTAGTATTTGACGATCAACCTGATTTAATGACATATTTTTCTTAATTTTTAATTAGTTAAATGAATACAGTGCTGATAGCCTCAGTTATCAGCCAAACCGCCCGCTCATAAAAGGATTATGGCGCTGTTCATAGCCTACCGAGGTGTCTTCCCCGTGACCGCTCATTACCCGCGTCGCCTCTGGCAAAGTGAATAACTGAGTTTCTATTGACTGTTTTAATAGCGCGGCATCTCCTTTCGGAAAATCCGTTCTACCTACAGATCCTTTAAATAATACATCCCCAACCAGCACAGAAGCGCTTTGGGGCTCATAAAACACCACATGGCCAGGTGTATGTCCCGGGCAATGGCGAACTTCCAGTTTTAGCTGGCCGAGCTCAACACATTCACCATGTTCAAGCCAACGCGCAGGAAAAAACGTCGCGTGTGGTGCAAAACCAAACATCTGAGCTTGCATAGGTAATGCGTCAAACCAAAACTTATCATCGCGCTGTGGTCCAACAATTTCAACCCCCAATGCATTTGATAATGTTTCGCTCGCACCAACATGATCCAAATGGCCATGAGTAAGCAAAATCATTTCAACATTGAGTTTGCGTTCCTCTATAGCAGACAATATTTTATCAACATCGCCTCCCGGGTCAACCACTGCACACATACCTGTGTCAGGGCAACAAATGATACGGCAATTTTGCATAAATGGTGTGACGGGTATCGTAATTACCTGCATCTACTTTTCCTTAAAGGACATGAGGATCGGGTACTTTAGGTATGCCTGATCATAATAAGGTGTGCGCTTGTAGAGCCACTCCATTCTGGCTTTAGGATCACCTGCAAAGGCTTTATCCTCGCTGATTTTTTTATCAAACGCCAGCGCCATAGCTGGGTTGTCTTTTAACATTTTCCGAGCAAATGGTTCAAGTGCATAATTTTCAACGTACTCAGTACGCTGGAATACCCCTGGAAAGTCGCCCCAGACGAACAATGAATCTGGCGCTTCTGGGTGCAATAAATGCGTTGCCAACTCTCCACTGTCCTGCTGTGTAGACACTTTGTACCAACCAGACAGACTCAGAGACGATGATACGGCTTGCTGTTCAAACTGGGCGCTGACACGAAAACGGCCTTCAAATGGTGACTTAGCAAATTCATATGACGTAATGGAGAATTGGACCAGCTCGTCTGCCAGTACATCTGTATTCAACTGCTCAACAGCAATACCATGCAGTTTGAGTTTGTCGACTGTACCGGTATACGCTGGTGGGATATAAAATGCACTTGGCACTTTTACTTTGCGCTTTTCTACTTTCTGCCAGTATACGGGTAACTGCTCATAAAACTCAGGCTTCCCGAGATACTTTGCCTCCATTTGACCGGACAGCGCACTTTCAAAGCGTTTATAGCTGATACCTTTAAAGGTGATCAAATCCGGCTTTTCGCTATAACCTCGCTCTACTACCAACTCATCAGGCACAAAATGTTTCTCTGTCTCGACAGCCTTAGCCAATGCTTGTTGATGTTCTGTCAAAGCATCAATCACGCCATCAACAAATACATAGGTGCCCAGCACACGCTGTTTGTAAGGTTTGAGGGAGTGATTCTCTAGTAAAATGCTGGGTAAAGCCTTAATGTCTGCCCATCCATTAGAAAAACGGGGGCTGGCAACCCAGCCAGCCAGCCCTTGTTTGAAGTCCCGCTTATCCATCACAAACACCAACGGTCCGGGCTCGTGGCCTTGCTGACGTAACTTTTCATCAATCATCGGCGTAAAGTGCTGCTCCAACACTTTTGCAACTGCTGGAGATTCACTGGCGAAACTCGGATTAAAGCCATAGGTAATGTCATACTGATAATCAGCGCCGTCCGTTACATGCAAATCTAAATACATTGCGGGTTGATACTGATTAATGACATTCATGACAGCCCGTACGCCTGGCGTGTCGAGCTTGGTATAGTCACGATTTAAGTTTAAGTTCAGCCCATTCGTACGGTATCCCATCTCTTTTGGCCCGCGCTGATTAATGCGGTTGTAGGCATTGCGTCGTTCATGTCCGTCCACGTTAAGGATAGGAATAAACAGAATATTGACTTTGTTCAAAATATCGCGACGTTTACCTGTGGCAATATCCCGAAGCAACATAAACATGGCATCTTTGCCATCTATTTCGCCCGCATGAATCCCAGCCTGGATCAACAAAGTCGGCTTGTTATTATTTTTTAACATCGCAGGACTGAACTGATTAACCTGCGAGGCAACCAGCATTTTTATATCTCGGCCAGCATTACTTTTGCCTATCGTTACCGCTTTAAACTGGGTTGGATTAGCGGCAACCAAACGGTCTACAAATGCCATCGTTTTTGCATAATCAGGACTTTCCAAGCCCTTGCTCAGTTCAAAATCTGTGGTAAGCGGCCCCTGCTCTTGCATAAGACTAACGCTTTTTCCTTGCCAGTCTTGAAGCGGCGGTAAATGACTATTCAGATTTACTGTTGCACTTAGCAAAACAATGCCTAAATTCATAAACAATCTTTATTTCTATCTATCGATATGATGATTATATCAATATTTAAATTAACAACTTACAATGTGCGGTGATTCTACAAAAATTCACAGTTAATCGCGAACTGACTTTTGGTCAAGCGACAAAACATGGATAAACACATGACAAAATCGATTTTAATCACCGGATGCTCAACCGGGATCGGCTTTTACTGCGCCCAAGCACTCCATACAGCTGGGTTTCGTGTCGTCGCATCGGTGCGTAATCCTCAACACTTGGAGCGCTTTCGGGAAAGCGGGATCCCCTGTGTCATTTTAGACCTGGCTGATGAATCCTCTATCAAAACAGGATTTGATGAAGCCGTGGCATTATGCGACGGTCAGTTAGACGCGCTATTCAACAATGGGGCATATGGTCAGCCCGGTGCCGTTGAAGATTTACCTACCGATGTATTGCGCGCTCAGTTTGAAACTAATTTATTTGGCTGGCACACACTGACACGCTTGGCTGTTGCCCATATGAGACAGCACGGAGGTGACAGTCGAGTAATTCAGAACTCTTCAGTTCTGGGGCTGGTAGCCTTACCTTACCGCGGTGCTTACAATGCAAGTAAATTCGCACTGGAGGGGTTAACCGATACACTCCGTATGGAACTAAGCGGGTCAAATATTCAGGTCAGTCTGATTGAGCCTGGTCCAATTCTGTCCGAGTTTCGTCGTAATGCGCGCATTGCATTTGAGCAACACATTGAAATAGGTAACAGCGCGCACAAGGCCGAATATGACGCTCAGTTAACTCGTCTGAATGCACAATCTGCACCTCAAAAATTCACGCTGGGGCCAGAGGCTGTCTATGACAAATTACTGCATGCCCTTAGCGCTAAACGCGCCAAGCCAAGATACTATGTGACCTTCCCGACTTATCTGATGGGGTATCTAAAACGTCTGCTCAGCTCAGCCTGGCTGGATAAAATTTTGCTGAAAAATAGATAATATCACTGCATACAGTAGTGACTGGATCAAAAAAAGGAGCCATTGGCTCCTTTTCTTTTCAATCGCTTAGCTTAAGAGAATTAAGCTGCAAGACCTTCTTTTGCTTTAGCAACTAGTGCTGCGAAAGCTACTTGGTCGTATACTGCGATATCAGCTAGGATCTTACGATCGATTTCAACAGATGACTTTTTAAGGCCATTGATGAAACGGCTGTAAGAAAGGCCGTTTTGACGTGCAGCAGCGTTGATACGTGCAATCCATAGTTGACGGAAAGTACGTTTCTTAGCGCGACGGTCACGGTAAGCGTATTGACCTGCTTTAGTTACTGCCTGGAAAGCTACGCGATAAACACGTGAACGTGCTCCGTAGTAACCTTTAGCTTGCTTTAATACTTTTTTGTGACGTGCACGTGCGATAACACCGCGTTTAACTCTTGCCATTTCTGATATCCTCTATTAAGCGAATGGTAACATACGATTGATAAGACCCAGGTCATTCTTATGAACCATAGTCTTATTACGTAGGTGAAGCTTACGCTTAGAAGATTTCTTAGTCAGAATGTGACGAAGATGCGACTGTTTACGCTTGAAACCGCCAGAAGCAGTCTTTTTGAAGCGCTTAGCAGCACCTCTGTGTGTCTTTAGTTTGTAAGACATTGCAATAACTCCAAATGATATTGCGTTAACATTATGCAAGCAGGCGGATGATAAACATCACTTTATTGGCCTGGTATGCACCCTAATTCCGGTGAAAAGCCACACGTGACCTTTACTTAGGTACCGGTTAACTCAGGTGGCTTACGCACTTGAAACCTGAGTTAAATTCTGTCGATCGTTAAATCGGCGCGTATTATGCCTTGATTAAGACTTTTTCGCAATAGGTGCCATCATCATAATCATTTGACGGCCTTCCACCCGGTTCGGGAATGACTCAACCTGAGCCACCTCTTCCAGGTCCGCTTTCAAACGATTAAGCATTTCAATGGCAATTTCCTGGTGGGCCATTTCACGGCCTCGGAAACGAATGGTAATTTTCGCTTTGTCGCCCGCTTCAAGGAATTTGCGAAGGTTACGCAGTTTGACCTGATAATCGCCTTCGTCCGTGCCAGGACGGAATTTGATTTCTTTAACCTGGATCTGTTTTTGCTTTTTCTTTTGTTCTTTTTGTAGTTTTGCTTTTTCAAAAAGGAACTTACCGTAGTCCATTACTTTACAGACTGGTGGCTCTGCATTCGGACTGATCTCAACCAGGTCCAGGCCGGCTTCTTCCGCAAGCGTTCTTGCTTCTCTAATTGAAACTACGCCTGCCTGTTCGCCTTCAGCGTCAATTAAGCGAACTTCTTTCGCTGTGATTTCTTCATTGATACGATTTTTCTGAGCAGTAGTTTGCCCTTTTTTGCCGCCTCTAATGGTACGTTCCTCCAAAAAGTCAAAAATATATTGTGCGAAAAGCGTTTTATGTTAGTTGATAAGCCCTTCGCACAGGTTTGTTAAATTAACGTCTGTCTTTAATTTCTTCGCTGATCTTAGCAATGAAGTCATCAACAGAGAACTTGCCCAAGTCTTCACCTTTGCGTGTTCTTACCGCAACTTCTTGTTGTTCTACTTCTTTGTCACCAACAACAAGCAGATACGGGATACGTTTTAAAGTATGCTCGCGGATTTTAAAGCCAATCTTTTCATTTCTCAAGTCAGCACCGGCTCTTATTCCAAGTTTATTCAGTTTTTGTACAACTTCGTGCACATAGTCCGCCTGTTTGTCGGTGATATTCATAATCACCACTTGCTTAGGTGCAAGCCAGGTCGGGAATAAACCCGCATACTCTTCTGTCAGGATGCCAATGAAACGCTCCAGTGAGCCAAGAACAGCACGGTGGATCATCACTGGTGTTTTACGTTCATTGTTTTCCGCCACATATGTCGCGCCTAAGCGGCCCGGTAAAGCAAAGTCTAGCTGTACTGTGCCACATTGCCAAGCACGCTCAAGACAGTCGTACAAGGTAAACTCGATCTTAGGGCCGTAAAACGCGCCCTCGCCCGGCAGGTAGTCGAACTCAATGTCATTCGCTTTAAGTGCATCAGCCAGCGCTTCTTCTGCTTTGTCCCACATTTCGTCGTCGCCGATGCGCTTTTCAGGGCGCGTAGACAGTTTTACGACAATTTTTTCAAAGCCGAACGTTGAATATGTATCATAGATCATATTAATACAAGCTGATACTTCATCCATGATCTGTTCTTCAGTACAGAAGATATGCGCATCATCCTGAGTAAAACCACGAACACGCATCAGACCGTGCAGTGCGCCCGAAGGCTCATTACGGTGACAACAGCCAAATTCGGCCATACGCAGTGGTAAGTCACGGTACGACTTCAAGCCCTGGTTGAAGATTTGCACGTGACCCGGACAGTTCATCGGCTTGATGGCATATTCACGCTTTTCAGACTCTGTGGTGAACATCGCATCAGCGTACTTGTCCCAGTGGCCTGATTTTTCCCACAGACCACGGTCCATCATCAGCGGGCCTTTAACTTCTTCGTAAGCATACTCACGCAGCTTCTCACGCACGAAGTCTTCAAGCTCACGGTAGATGCTCCAACCGTCGTTATGCCAGAAAACCATGCCCGGCGCTTCTTCCTGCCAGTGCCACAGATCCAGTGCTTTACCAATTTTACGGTGATCGCGTTTCTCAGCTTCTTCCAGACGCTTCAGGTAAGCCTTAAGCTGCTTCTTATCTGCCCACGCAGTACCATAGATACGCTGAAGCATTTTATTTTCTGCATTACCACGCCAGTATGCACCAGCCACTTTCATAATTTTGAAGTGTTGGCAGAATTTCATGTTTGGCACGTGCGGACCACGACACATGTCCACATACTCTTCGTGGTGGTAAAGGCCTGGACGGTCATCTTTGTCGATGTTTTCATCCAGGATCTCCATCTTGTAGGTTTCGCCACGCGCTTCAAATGCGTCGCGTGCCTCTTGCCAGCTTACTTTCTTCTTAATAACGTCATAGTTAGTTTTAGCAAGTTCAAGCATGCGCTTTTCGATGGCATCGAGGTCTTCCTGAGTCAGCGAGTGCTCCATGTCGATGTCGTAGTAGAAACCATTGTCAATGGTCGGACCGATTGCCATTTTGGCTTCAGGGAAAAGCTGCTTAACCGCGTGGCCAATCAGGTGCGCACACGAGTGACGGATGATCTCTAAACCATCTTCATCTTTTGCGGTGATGATCTCAAGCTGCGCGTCCTGTTCAATCAGGTCGCATGCATCAACACGCACACCGTTAACACGACCTGCGATGGTGGCTTTCGCCAGGCCTGGGCCGATGTCTTGAGCGACTTCTAAAGTAGTGACCGGGTTTTCGAAAATACGCTGACTGCCGTCAGGGAGAGTAATTACTGGCATGATAATTCCTATTTACAGTGGTGACACCTACAACGCATCACATGTATTAGTTAAGTTAATTCTTTTAAATTTGATGCCCATCAACGCTTTTACGAATAAGCATTGATTGAACAGTGATATACTGTCAGTGTCTGGGGGCTTTCAAACGCGGCGACCATTGTGACCGCTCACGTGACGAGTTGCAAGGAAAAGACTAAGATTAAGCAGGGATTTGGGTAAAATGACGAGGAAAACCATGGCACAGAAACACATATACAAGTTTGCATCCTTTAATTTGCTGAACTTTGCTGCGCCCCCTTATTCTTTTTACCAGCTCGATGAATCCTACAATGACACTCAGTGGCTCACCAAAACCCAGTTTATCACGGGTCTAATCCAACATATGGACCCAAGCGTCATTGTGTTTCAGGAAGTGTTTAGCCCCGAAACGCTGGCTACCTTATGTGAAGATTTAGGTCTACCGTATTTTGCAACCGTAGACACGCCTAAACCGGATTTAGTCTATCCCAATGTGCTGTTTAATCCCATTGTCGCCATTGCCAGCAAATTCCCCTTCAAAAGTTTTACCCCGCTGGAGCCTTGCCCCGAGTTACTGGAGTACCTCAATAACCAGCACCAATTTAAGTTCAACCGAACGCCTATCAAGTGCAGTTTTGAACTGCCGGACTTTGGCCTGACAACCGTCTATGCGGTTCATTTTAAATCCCAACGCGTCCATTCGATGGCCCACATGCTGGGCAATGCTTCAGTTGAAGATCCCCTGCTCACGTTGTTACATCAGACCGTGGGCACCATGCAATCACAAATCTCCCGTTCACTGGAGGCCTCTATTGTTTACTACGATGCCCTCAAAACACAGCGCGAGAAAGGCGCCGCAACACTCGTCATGGGTGATTTCAACGACCATATTGCCAGTCCGGCCCTGTCTTTTATGACTCAGCAGTTTCCGACCAGTGCTATCCATCAGGACTTTAACAGCGTCGGACTATTTGATAGTTTTTGCCTGGCGGACAATCAACTCAGCTTTGGTCAGAAGCCACCTACTCACTATTATCAGGGTACAGGTAACACGCTCGACTATATTTTAGCCTCTAAAGAGTTCAACCCGAACCATCAACACAGCAAGGTCAGGCGCCTCACCTATCACAATTATGCGTCGCACCTGGACCCCAAACGGGATGAAGAAGACATTCGCTATTCCGATCATGCCGCCATTGCCATAGAAATGATGCTGCAATAAGTTCTCGGCTTTCGCGAGCTGTGGTATGATCTTTATCTGTAACGATTTATTTGACCAGTTAATGGGAAACCAACAATGAGAACACTCGGTGTAGAGATTACCGGCAGCGAGGCCCTGCTGTGCCTGTTGAGCAAAGAAGAAGACGTTTTTGATATCCGCGACATTCGCCAGACGCGCTTCACACTTGGTAATATTGGCCAGGACACAGATGCGATGCGCAAATTCCACTTCGATTTTGCCAAGCTGGTAGAAGATTACAAAATTGACTCGATTGCCATTCGTCAGCGTGCCCATAAAGGCAAGTTCGCGGGCAGCGCGGCCGGCTTTAAAATGGAAACAGCGATGCAGCTTATCGAAGGCACAGACGTTAGGTTATTGTCTTCTACCGAAGTCAAAGAGCAGCTGAAGCGTAATCCGGTGCCGGTCGATTTCGCCGATACCGGCTTAAAAAAATATCAGGAACAAGCGTTTCACAACGCCTACGTATACATCATGCGTAAAACCTATGGTCATGAAGAAGCCGAACAGGCAGAATAGCCATCTCGCCCGGCTCACATGCCGGGCTTTTTGATCCCACTACACACAGCTAACACTTTCTCTTATTTCACTTTTTTCAATTTGTCACTTGGTTTTCATCCGTGTTCTGCGTTATAAGTACGCTAGGCGTGTGCGCTTTTTCTGAGCAAACTGACGAACACACCCCACATCAACGTGCAGGGTCGATTCGGCACTGTTATCATGCAGGAGGCAATATGCTTAAGTTTTTCGAACGATTCACCAACCCATTCCCAGCGCGACCAGCGACACAGCCACCACAAGGCTTACTGGCATTTTGCCGGTTTTATACCAAAGGGATGGAGTTGCCACTGCTGCTAATGTCACTGACAGCCGCCATCCTTGCCACGCTTGAGGTGATGTTGTTCGGCTTTATGGGCACGCTGGTTGACTGGATGCAGGCGTACACGCCTGCTGAGTTGTTCGAAGTTAAGCGCCAGGAGCTCACCATGATGGCCTTGATCACTTTGGTCGGCCTACCCTGTTTGGTATTTTTCCATAGTGCCGTTTTACATCAGAGCTTGCTGGGTAATTACCCCATGGCTATCCGATGGCTGGCACATCGTTATTTGCTTAAACAAAGTATCTCTTTTTATCAGGATGAATTTGCCGGGCGAATTGCCACCAAAGTGATGCAAACAGCATTGGCCATCCGAGAAGCGGTAATGAAACTGCTGGATGTGCTGGTTTATGTCATTGTGTACTTTGGCGCTATGCTAGCTCTGGTGAGTGACAGTGACAAGAGACTGATGATCCCTTTGCTGATTTGGCTGGCCTTGTATATAGGAATGCAGTTCTATTTTGTTCCCCGACTCAAAGAGGTCGCCAGCAAACAAGCCGATGCCCGCTCTCAGATGACAGGTCGCGTAGTTGACAGCTATACCAATATCACCACGGTCAAGCTGTTCTCGTATAATAAGCGAGAGGAAATCTACGCTCGGGAAAGTATGGATCTGTTTATCCAACCCGTCTATGCGCAGATGCGGCTGGCAACCCAGTTGAATGTCAGTATTCAGACACTGAATTTCCTGCTGGTGTTCAGTGTCGCGGCTGGTTCACTTTACCTTTGGTCACTCAGCGCCATCACCAGTGGTGCGATTGCAATCACGATTGCTCTGGCTTTGCGCCTTAACGGCATGTCGCAGTGGATCATGTGGGAAGTGTCCAGCCTGTTTGAAAACATCGGCACGGCCATTGACGGTAAAAATACCTTAGCCAGGCCGTTAGACGTGCAGGATCTGCCCAATGCGCCGGCATTAAAAGTCACCAAAGGCGAAATAAAATTTACCGACCTGCATTTTGCCTACAAACGGCAAAAACACGCCGATCAGCAAGCTGTCATTCAGGGGCTTAACCTGACAATCGCCCCAGGCGAAAAAATCGGTATTGTCGGTCGCTCCGGCGCGGGAAAATCGACCCTGGTCAATCTGCTGCTGCGTTTTTACGATGTTCAGCAAGGCAGCATTGTAATTGATGGGCAAAACATTGCTCAGGTTGACCAGGAAAGCTTACGCGCAAATATCGCCATGGTGACACAAGATACTGCACTGCTTCACCGCAGTGTTCGTGATAATGTGCTGTACGGCAGGCCCGACGCAAGTGAAACAGAGCTGCTGGATGCCATTAATAAGGCCGAAGCGAGTCAGTTTATCGAAGGACTTGAAGACAGTCAGGGGAATACCGGACTGGATGCCCAGGTGGGTGAGCGCGGTGTTAAGCTTTCAGGCGGACAACGCCAGCGTATTGCCATAGCACGGGTATTACTAAAGAATGCCCCTATTCTGATTTTGGATGAAGCAACCGCGGCTCTGGACTCTGAAGTAGAAGCGGCGATTCAGGATAGTTTAGACAGTCTGATGACAGGTAAAACCGTGATTGCGATTGCACACCGCTTATCGACCATTGCACAAATGGACCGGCTGATAGTGATGGATCAGGGTCAGATTGTCGAACAAGGCACACACGATGCCCTGCTGAAACAAGATGGTATTTATGCGAAATTGTGGACACATCAAACGGGCGGTTTTATTGGTGTTGAATAGTCGCAGCCATGTGGCTCAGGTCGGTTGTTGCGTTGCGTATTTTATGCCCCCACAAAACAACTGGCAGGCCTGATCCACAAAAGCATCCAGGTCCGCTTCAGTAAGAGGGGCCTGCCAGCGGATAGCCTGATCCCAAAACGTCAGCCTTTTCAACGCCCCCCAAAAAAACGCTGCAGCAAATGGCGCAGAGAAAGTTCCCAGACATCCAGCTCTGTAAGCCTCTTCAAACCACAGGCTCATTGCAGCTTCGCACTGGCTAAACTTACTATTAAGCCTGTCAGCCTGGGCCTGACAGCGCATGGACTCGATCATAACGATGCGTGACAGCTTGATGTAGTCTTCATCCGCCAGCAGGGAAACAGCGCTGTCGGCAAGGTGACGCAGCTGAATTTCAAAATCGTAGTTTGGGATAAACTGAATGGTCGTAATTGGTTGTATTCTTTCAATTAACGAAACAACTACTGCATCAAACAAAGCTTCTTTTGTTGCGTAATGCTTGTACAATGTACGTTTGGATACCCCTGCTGCACTACAAATTGCCTCCATAGTGGTGGCCTGCAGCCCCCGCTGAGCAAACTCTTCTACCGCTGCGCTTAATATTGCTTGTTGTTTTTCAGTAAGCTGGGTCATCGACTCGAACATCTGTGTGAAATTAACAGTAGTTTAACTTAAAAAGGCCCAATGTGAAAGTAAACGCTTTCGTATACTAATTTATCAAAAAAGTACACTACACCGTTTACCCAATAAAAAATTAGGTATACACTTGCGTATACTTGCAACATTGTCGACTCATCCAAGCACATTACAACTGACTAAAAACCCCTTTGGGTAAGCAGCAGTCGGTTGCTTTAATGCTGACGCGGTTTGCGCTGTTTTGGTGTAGGCAGCGCGCCGCAAGACAATCTGTTCACTGGTTTCAGGACCAGATCTACAGTAATTAAATCGGCACACGCAATTACAAAAGCAGTGCTACACTTACTTGATTGGTTTGTGAACACGTCAGCGAATAATTGCAAAAGTAAACCCAAGAATTAAGAGTCCAGTTCGTCTCTTTCAGGAATAAAAAATTTTAATCAGGATTTGGAGTATACATGTATCCAGCCAACAAAAGCAGTCGTGTAGTACACCTGGCAACAGCGGTATTGTCTGCACTCGTAATTTCCGCCTGCTCCGAGGCGCCACAAGGCCAGGGTGGTCCGTCTATGCCACCCGCACAGGTTAGTATCAACAAAGTCACGACCCAAAGTGTACCATTCAATATCGAGCTGCCAGCGACATTGGCTGGCGATAAAGAGGTGGAGATCCGGGCCCGCGTGTCGGGGCTTATTGAGTCCCGAAACTTTGAAGAAGGCCAATATGTTAAAGCCGGACGTTCTTTGTTTACCATTGAGCTTCGTCCATTGCAGCTGGAGCTTGAAAAAGCCGAAGCGGAACTCAATGCAGCCAAAGCCAATGTGGCGCAGGCAAAGCGCGAAAGAGACCGGCTTGAGCGCCTGAAAGACGAACGTTCAGTGTCGAAGCGGGATTTCGATAATGCCGTATCAGCCTACGAAGTGGCCATTGCAAATCTGGACTCTGCCAAAGTAGCGCTCAGTGAAGCACAGCTTGATCTTGAGTATGCTCAGGTAAAAGCGCCTGTTTCAGGCATCATGGGCCGGGAATTTGTCTCGCAGGGGAGCTATGTCTCTGGCCCGACCGTACTACTGAGTGAATTAACCGACACTGGCATGATGCGCGCCCGCTTTGGCTTTTCTGAGCGAGAGCAACTGGCCATGCGTAAGGACGTCGAAAACGGCACGCTCAGCCTGCCCAAAAATAACGAGTTCAATGCCACCCTGATACTGCAGGACGGCTCTGTCTATGCGCACTCCGGCAAAGTTGACTTCTCGGATGTGCGAGTCAACCGTTTTACAGGTACCAGTGAGCTCCAAGCCCGCATCAATAACCCCGACGGTGAACTACGCCCGGGTCAGTTTGTCCGCGTTCGCCTGTCAGGCGCGGTACGCAATAACGCTATCGTATTGCCACAGCGTGCGGTATTGGATAACGGCACAGGTAAGTTTGTCTATATTGCAACAGAGAACGAGCAAGGTATGACGGTAGCTTTGCCCGCCCCTGTCGAGGTGGGTGAATGGGTGAATTTAGATGGTAAAAATATGTGGGTGATACGACAAGGCCTGACACCCGGCCAGCCCGTGATCGTTGAAGGCATGGCGCGGATCTTCTTCCCGGGAATGCCAGTCTCCGTGAGCGGTGAAGGAGAATAATTGTATGTTCTCTAAGTATTTTATCGATCGCCCGATATTTGCATTTGTGATCTCCATTGTCATTGTACTGGCAGGTCTGGCAGCAATGCGCACCCTGCCTATTGCACAGTACCCAGAGATTGCCCCTCCTCAGGTTCAGGTAACCGCCTTTTACCCGGGCGCGTCTGCCGATGTCTTGGAACAAACGGTTGCAGCACCGATAGAAAATGCCATCACCGGGGTTGAAGGCATGATGTATATGGAGTCAACCAGTACCAGCTCCGGCACAACCACTATCACTGTCACCTTCGAAATTGGCACCGATATTGATCAGGCCGCGGTCGACGTCAACAATCGGGTCAAACAGGTTGAAGCGCGTTTGCCTGAAGAGACACGCCGCCAGGGCGTTGTGGTTGCTAAGGGCTCATCCAGTTTCTTACAGGTTCATGCGTTTTATTCGCCTGACGGTACGCGTTCCAGTCTGTGGACGTCAAACTACGTGACTATGAATATTCTTGACCGCATCAAGCGTATTCCCGGTACTACCAGTGTACAAATTTTCGGTGCCAAAGATTACGCCATGCGTGTGTGGATCCGCCCTGACTTAATGAGTCAGCTGGGTGTAACCGTCGAGGAGATCACAGCAGCTATCCGTGAGCAAAACTCACAGTATGCAGCGGGAACTATCGGTGCCACGCCAACCGGCAGCCAGCCGCAGGAACTGGTGTACAGTGTGACAGCCAAAGGTCGTTTGTCTACACCTGAAGAATTTGAGGCGATTATCATCCGCGCCAACCCGGATGGCTCAACCCTGCGCCTTAAAGATGTTGCGCGTGTCGAGCTGGGCTCAAAAGATTACAACTTTGCCGGTACTTTTAACGGTAAAGAAGCGGTATTACTGGGTGTTTTCCTGCAACCAGGTGCCAATGCACTGGATGTAGCGAACGAAGTAGAATCAGTGATTGCTGAGCTACGTCAGCAATTTCCAGTTGGACTCGACCACGGTATTCCATACGATACAACCCGCTTTGTTGAGGTTTCTATTCGTGAAGTACTGATCACCCTAGTTGAAGCCATGGTGCTGGTATTTTTAGTGGTATACCTGTTCTTGCAAAACTGGCGTGCGACTTTAATCCCGACTCTGGCCGTCCCCGTTTCTTTACTGGGTACTTTTGCCGGCCTGTACATGCTTGGTTACTCCATCAACACCCTGACACTCTTTGGTATGGTGCTGTCTATTGGTATCGTGGTCGATGATGCCATCGTTGTTTTAGAGAACGTTGAACGGATCATGCACGAGCAACACCTGAATGCCCGTGAAGCAGCTATTAAAGCAATGCAGGAAGTAAGCGGCCCGGTGGTCGCAATTGTATTGGTATTGTGCTCGGTGTTCGTCCCCATCGCATTCCTGGGTGGATTAACCGGTGAGTTATTCCGACAATTCGCCATCACCATCTCGATTTCGGTGAGCCTGTCGGGTGTAGTCGCACTGACCATGACACCAGCGCTGTGCGTAATGATCCTCAAACATGAACACAAGCAGACCGCAGGGTTCTTCTTGTGGTTCAATAACTGGTTCCAGCGCGTCACCGGCCGTTATGTTGGCTCTGTCAGCTTTATGATCCGCCGCGGCCTGCTTGGCCTGGTACTCATGGCCTCCATGGTTGGCGCAACTGTGTTTATCTGGCAAAAAACCCCGGGATCTTTGGTTCCGGATGAAGATCAGGGCTTTTACATTGCCGCAGTGTTCCTGCCAGATGGCTCTTCACTGGAGCGTACCGCTGCAGTCGTGGAAGAAGTAGTTGCAGCGGCGCAGTCTAACCCGGCTAATGAAAACGTGGTGGCCTTTACCGGCTTTGACTTTATCGGTGGCGGTTACAAAAACAGTGCAGCGACCCTGTTCATTACTCAGAAACACTGGGATGAGCGCGAAATTGATACTAAATCTCTGGTTGGTGAGCTGTTTATGAAGACCGCTGGGATCAACGAAGCGCTGGTACTGGCCTTCAACCCCCCTGCCATCTTTGGCCTGGGTACCACCGGTGGTTTCGAGGTATACCTGCAAAATAAGGCAGGTACCGATCCTGAGCGACTCAAACAAGGCATGCAAATGCTGATGGGCGAAGCGCAAAAGAGCCCAGTTCTGGCTGGTATTCAGACGCTTTGGCGACCAGATGCGCCGCAGCTGAAAGTCCATATGGACAGAGAGCAGGCGCGTGCCATGGGCGTGAACATCAACTCGGCGTTCAACGCACTTGCCGCCAACCTGGGTAATTACTACGTCAATGACTTCAATAAGTTTGGTCGTGCCTGGCAGGTGCTGTTGTCAGCCGAAGCTGAGTTCCGTATGTCACCTGAAGACGTTGGCCGCATTTATGTGAAAAACAACCGGGGTGAGATGGTCCCTATTTCGGCGTTCACTGACATTGAGTACAGCCGGGGTCCGGAAACTCTGCAAAGGTACAATAACTTGTCGGCCGTTAAGCTGATGGGTAATGCCGCGCCCGGTTACAGCTCCGGCCAGGCCATTGCTGAGTTCGAGCGTATCGCTAAGCAGGTTCTGCCACCGGACATGACCTTTGAGTGGACGGCATCCGCCTACCAGGAAAAGCGTAGCTCAGGCACAACCGGTCTGGCACTGGGGCTGGCCGTTGTCATGGTATTTTTGATCCTGGCGGCGCTGTATGAACGCTGGTCATTGCCTATTTCTGTGTTGCTGGCACTGCCCTTTGGTACTTTTGGTGCGCTTATCTCAATCTGGGTTGCGGGTCTGACCAACGACGTTTACTTCCAGATTGGTTTGGTTACTTTGCTTGGCCTGGCCAGTAAAAATGCCATTCTGATCGTTGAATACGCGCTGATGAAGACACAACAAGGCTGGAGCCCGGCTGCGGCCGCACTGGAAGCCGCAAGGTTGAGATTCCGCCCCATTATTATGACTTCACTGGCCTTTATCCTGGGCGTAGTGCCGCTGGTACTGAGCTCAGGTGCAGGTGCAGGTGCACGACATAGTGTCGGCACCGGGGTCATGGGGGGCATGCTTGCCGCAACCTTCCTGGCCGTATTCTTCCTGCCCTTATTCTTCTACTGGTTAACCGCAAGACGTGTGGCTGAAAAACGCTCCAAACACGAGCTGTGCGAAGAAATTGCGCAGCAACATAAAGCTGAGCACGTAGATACGAAAGAAGATTTGGCATAAGCTGCCACAAAGCATAAAAGCGCCGGTGACTCAAAGAGCACCGGCGCTTTTGTTTATGCAGACAAAAAGGTTAGTCTGACGTTTGCTCTGAAGCGTTTTGTTGAGGATTATCAGAAACCAACAGTTGCTCAGGATCGCTTAAAGGTTGCAGCGCCGCAAAGTCGCTTTGAGGTAATTTGAACCAGTAGCCCTCAATGCCCGCTTTGCGAACCCAATACTGGTCATTCTTCCGGGCCAGCTCATAACGAGACAACATGTCGTCATCACCGGCTTCAAAGCTGGCCACAACCTCCAAACTTGCCTGACTCACAGCACCAACACGCAAAGTCTCGAGCGTCCTTAATGCCGCCTTCAGGCTGTCGGTATCCAGTGAGTCGCTCAGCTCTTCACCCGCTTTGCGCAGAGCCCAGCGTTCCTCTTGTTTAACGAGCTGCGAATCGCCAACACGGATCCGACTAACCTCGTCCAGAGACAGTAAGTCAGCTTCCAGCCAGCTTTCAAGCTCAGTGCTCAGGTCATAGCGGTTTAACTCAACCCGGTAGACCTCATTTCCCTCTCCCGGGCGAACATATACTTGCTTAAATGCTGGAGTATTACCAACATAGAGCTGCCCTGCATCACCCAGGTCCAGCCTGAGTGCATAGTCGTCCTGCGCTACTTTGAAGCGCGTATGGCTTGCCTGGCTGGTAGTCTCAGGAAAACGCATCGACAAACGACTAAGCTGAGTTAGCACACGCTGGACTTTACTCTGATCAACCGCTAACCCCGGATGCGACTCCAGCGTCCAGTTATCGCCTGACTTGATCAGGGCAACACTTTGCTCAGCCTCCTCAGATTGAGTACTGAGCGCCAACCGGGTAATATCATTTTGTTGAACCTGCCAGGCGCTGGTAACGGCGCTATCACCGCCATCATTCATCCATAGCAACGCTGCCACACCACACTGCAACAACAGGCCAATGCCTAACCACGTTATCACTTTCATTTAATGTGCCTCCTCTGGCGCAAAAGCAGACTGGTGACGTGCCAGGCGTCTGGTGCGACGCACTTTAGCCACCAATGCAATGATCAGGATAAGACTTGCAACCACACCATAGTTAAACAATTCGATGTGCATTGCGGTTTTCTCAGTGAGCGGAGGTAAGGTCCGGTTAAAATGACCCCGAGCCCGGATCCCTAGTAAGCCATCGTCTTCCAGCGCCCAGTCGAGGGTATTTTGTAACAGCGCCAGGTTATTGAGCGAGGCCGACTGATTGGTGCTGCCAATCAAGCCGAGTACCTGATCGCTAAACATCGCATTACTACTGAACACGATTAATCGGGTTTTTTCTGGCGAATGCCGGAGCATTTGCTTACTCTGCAACTCAGTTTGTTCTGCTTCACTGCTTTGGGTTTGCTCTTCGCCCTCATCAGCACGTTTTGTGAAGGGTTTATCGGCAAAATAGGAAGTAAAACGCCCCTCTATGACGGCAGCTATATCGAATTGTGTGCGCTGAGAGCCTTGCGGATAACTCGCCTCTCCCTGTGTATTGATACTCGGCATCACATCCAGTTGTGTTGTCTGCCAGGCCTGTTCAGAACTACGTAACAGAGGTTCAAAGTTGTTTTCGCCCTGATAGTCAATACCCGAAGACCAGGGCACTGTAACCTGGGCAAGCCCACGGGTGATCAGGCTTTGTTTGTTCAGCCCCGCTGCGCGGACATCCACAAAGTAAGGATATTCCAGCATCTGGATTTCCTGAAACTGCAAGCCACCAACGCTGCGCGTCACTGGCACCGGGAATGCGCCATGTTGCTCATCCAGGATCACCTGCTTTGGTATACTCACACCATGATGTGCCAGCCACGCTTGCAGGCCGCTGTTGTGCTCAATAAGGTTCAGGCTGCGGCCACTAAGATTAATCTGATAAGGTGAGGTTGCAGCTACAACCGTCCCGCCACGCATCATAAACTGGTCCACTGCAAACAGAGCTTGCTCATCCAGAGACTCTGGCGCCAGCAACAACAGCAGATCGGTACTGTCATCAACATGGCCATCCGACAAATCTTCTCGTTTCACATTGGCCTGTTGGGCCAGCAAACGCTCAACCTGACTAAAGGCACTTTGCCCGTATCGACCGGATGATGACATGGCATCCGGCATCACCAGCGCAATGTGTTTATTAAGACCCTGTGCAAACTTTTCCACCGCAGCGTCAAAGCTACGCTCAAAGGCCTCAATACTGAAGTTTTCCAACGCCAGTTGTACTACCTGCTCGTCATTTTCGAGTGTCAGATAAAAGTAAAATTCATCGCTGGATAACAAACCCGCTCGCATTGGCATCATCCCCAGCTCTTCAGCCAGACGCTGTGTAAGCGCGCTGTCTTCAGCCGGATCCAGATAGTTCACACTGAGCTTGCCATTCGCGTCAGCCTCATGCCTCGTCATCATCTGCCTGATATCCTCAAGCAAAGTATTAAGCTGCTCGGGTAGCGCTTGTGGCGCAGATACGTAGGCATTAAATGTTAATGGTTTATCCACCATGTCGAATATCTGGCCTTCAGCCCGGTAATCTTCAAGCACGGATTTAATGGTGCGGGTCAGATCATACTCCGGGTTTCTCAGTACCACATCCAGATCACTCTCACCACGGGCATTAACTTCAATTAAGTCTCTAAAACCAAGTACCTGGTACTGATCCCCATATTTGACCAGAATATCAAAATAGGAACTCACGATTGCAGACTGATAACGGTCTTCAACCTGGAATGGCATTGCCCGGATCCCGTATTCACGATTGGCCTGCTCTTCCAGCTGCGGATTTTGCTGAGGGTCAATAAACTCTACCCGCACTTTGCCTGCACCTGCCACCTCGTACTCAGCGATCAGATCTCGCATCTGTGGTACCAGCGGCGCCAGCAAAGGATGGGTTTTAGCTGAGAAATAACCGCGGATCAGCAAAGGCTCCTGTAGCTGCTTTAAATAGCGTTTTGTCTGAGTGGAAATGGAATATTGCTGGCCCTGGGTAGTATCAACGCGCAAATAAGGCAACTTGTACAACCAGAGGTTTGCAAAGAGCAAATTGGCGATGGCAAAGGTAACCCCCAGATGCCAGTGTTTGTGATGTGCCTTGACGGGTTTATCTACCCAGCGGGCGCGCTCCAGAGCAAACACATTGAGCAATAAAAAGACTAAAATCAGCGACAAATAATAATACAGATCTCTTAAATCCAGAACGCCCCGAGCGATGGATTCAAAGCGACTCCCCGTTCCCACTAAGCGCATAATTTCTGCAGCCTGGTGACCAAAAAAACCGGTCAGCCCCTCACTACCCACTAGATATAAAAGTACACAGATACACGTGGCGAGCATAAAACTGATGATCGGGTTATCCGTTCTGGCGGAGACAAACAAGCCAATACTGAGATACACACTGCCCAGCAATAAGGTTGCCAGATAGCCGGACCAGACCGGACCCCAGTCCAGTTCAGCCAAAAAAGAGACACTCAATGGCACGACCAAAGTGATGGCCAAAGCCAGTAGCAGCAACAGCACACAGGCAATAAATTTGCCCAATACAAATTGCCACAACCCAAGTGGCTGGGTGTACACAAATTCCAGCGTACCTGAGCGACGCTCATCACTCCAAAGGCGCATGGTAAAGGCTGATGACAAAAAGATCATCAGTATCGGTAACCACTCAAACAATGGTCGAATATCCGCAATATTGCGGGCAAAAAAAGCCTCAGCCCAGAAGAAAGTAAACAGGGCTACACCACCAAAAATAAGTAAGAACAGATATGCCAGTGGTGACGAAAATACCAGCCCCAATTCTTTAGCGGCAATTGTCCAGCACAGCCTCAAAGGCGTTGTATTATGCTGCATGGCTTGCCTCCTTCTGACCATATTCGCTAAATAGGGTTTCCAGGTCCCGATTTACCTGCCCAACTTCGAAAACTCGGAGTCCACAATGTACCAACTTTTGAACCAGTTCAGCACACACGTTTGAGTGCTCCGCCTCAGGCATAAGATCGAGATGATACGTATGATAATCGCCAGTGTGTGAGACCAGATTGAAACGCTGCACGCCACTTAGACGGGAAATAAACCCAAGCTGTGCTGGAGCTGCATCGCAACACAACGCCACCTGAGCACAATTTTTTATCTCGCTTAGTGGTTTATCGAGCTGAATTTCTCCTTTGCTCAGCAATATCACACGGTCACACAAGGCCTCGACTTCCTGCATGATATGGGTCGACAATATGACCGTTGCCCGTTTAGCTACTTCCTTAATCAGGTGCCTCATCTGCTGTGTTTGTTGCGGATCCAGACCATTGGTTGGTTCGTCCAGGATCAGCAGGCGTGGCTCACCAAGCAGGGCCTGCGCCACCCCGACCCTTTGTTTGTAACCACGTGACAAAGATGAGATAGAGGAAAATAAACGGGTTTCAAGCGCGGTTGCGCCGACGGCTTGTTTTACCTGTTGGTTCTTGTGCCTGCCCTGTAACCCTTTTAGACTGGCTGCAAAATCCAGATAATCAGCCACTAGCATATCCGGATAGACTGGCAAGCTTTCGGGCAGGTAACCCAGTTTTGCCTGAAACGCCTTAGAGTTTTTGGCCAGGTTGATGCCATCTAACACCACCTCCCCGTCATCCGGCTCCAGATAACCTGAGAGCATTTTCATAATGGTGGTTTTACCTGCGCCATTGTGGCCAAGCAAGCCCACTATCTGACCAGGTTCAATGTCAAAGCTGACATTGTTGACAGCAATAAAATTCCCGTAACGACGGGATAAATCACGCACCGTAAGCATTTGGCCTCCTAATACAAAGCTATTGAGATGAAAGTGATTTGTTGTATTTGTTGGCGCATCTGAGCACAGTCTGAAGAGGCTGGTTCGTCAAGACGCCAAATTTGCATATAGGGTCATTGAAGCAGCAATTCAAGTTGTATTTGCCCCTTTTTCGGTGACGTATAATGTTCTGTTAGCCTTTAGTCTAATTTCATGTCATTTCGTCGGCTCTGGCTTGCAATGGGGTAAACTTTACTATTTCTTTGGGTTATAGCTTATTACGGTTTAAGCACCTTTAGTGATTTCATGGGTGTGCCCGCAGGCAATGACAACAACAAGGAAAAGATCATGACAACATCAGCAATCAAGCCAACTCTCAGCTATCATCGTGGCGCCTCTGACACACCTTTACTTGAGCAAACCATTGGCGGCTATCTGGAGCGCATTGTCGAGCAGTTTGGGGACCGTGAAGCGATTGTTGTGTGCCACCAGCAACAGCGTCTTAACTATCGTGAGTACCTGGCTCGTATTGACGAGCTGGCTGCTGCGCTATTGCATTGTGGGATCCAGCCAGGCGACAGAGTTGGGCTCTGGTCACCCAATAATCTTGAATGGTCGCTGGTGCAATTTGCCACCGCGCGGATTGGTGCCATTATGGTGTGCCTGAACCCCGCTTACCGCCCAGCCGAACTAGAGTTTGCGCTCAATAATGCCGGCTGCAAAATGCTCATCATGGCCTCCCAATTCAAACATAGTAACTATGTCGATATGCTCAAAGAACTTGCCCCGGGTCTGGAAGACTGCTCTTTTGGAGATCTGTACGCTCCCAGACTACCAGATCTGACCCATGTTGTGGTTATTCCACAACCTGGAGAATCGGCCCCGCCAGGACTGTTTGATTTCAACCAGTTGCTTACACTCGCCTCAGAACAAGATTATGACGCCCTGCGCACTATCGGACCCAGACTAAACCCTACCGACGCCATCAATATCCAGTTTACCTCAGGAACAACCGGCAACCCCAAAGGCGCAACGTTAACTCACCGAAATATTCTCAACAATGCTAACCTGGTCGCGCAGACTATGCAGCTGACAGAACAAGATAAACTTTGCATCCCGGTGCCCCTATATCACTGCTTTGGCATGGTGCTGGGCAATTTAGTATGTCTTAGTCAGGGGGCCTGTGCGGTGTTCCCAAATGACGCTTTTGATCCGCTTCTGACACTACAAACCGTTGAGGCAGAGCAATGTACTGCGCTGCATGGCGTACCTACCATGTTTATCGCACAGCTGGAACATGAGCAGTTTAATCAGTTTGACCTGAGTTCACTCAGAACCGGAGTTATGGCCGGTGCCACCTGTCCGGAAAAGGTCATGCGAGATGTTCAGACCAAAATGCACATGACCGACATCTTAATTGGCTACGGCCAGACTGAATGCAGCCCTATTAACCATATTACTGACGTGTCGGCCCCTTTGATAAAACGGGTCACAACAGTCGGTCGGGCCATTGCCCATACAGAGGTGAAAATCGTTGATGAAAGTGGCGAACTTACCCCCAAAGGAGTACCAGGCGAAGTCTGTGCTCGCGGATACAGTGTCATGCTGGGCTATTGGCAGGATAACGCAAAAACTCAGGCAACCATAGACGCTGACGGCTGGTTACACTCGGGTGATTTGGGCGTGATGGATGACGAAGGTTATGTTGCCATCGTCGGGCGCATCAAAGACATGATCATCCGTGGTGGCGAAAACATCTACCCAAGAGAGATAGAGGAAGTATTGTATCATCATCCCGACATTCAGGATGCCGCAGTATTTGGGATCCACGATGAAAAATACGGTGAGGAAGTGTGTGCCTGGCTACAACTCAAACCCGGGCATTACATAGATGAAGAAACAGTACGAGATTACCTAAAAGACAAACTCTCCTACTTTAAAGTCCCCAAACACATACGTA
Source organism: Pseudoalteromonas sp. AWH4_217 (assembly GCF_056161105.1). Taxonomy (NCBI): domain Bacteria; kingdom Pseudomonadati; phylum Pseudomonadota; class Gammaproteobacteria; order Alteromonadales; family Pseudoalteromonadaceae; genus Pseudoalteromonas; species Pseudoalteromonas sp. AWH4_217. Next base: position 37,202 of record NZ_JBSWYM010000020.1, read on the forward strand.
TTGTCGACACTTATCCTATGACAGTCACCGGAAAACTACAAAAATTTAAAATGCGCGAAGCGATGGAAAAATCTCTCAGTGAACTTGCATAAGTAAGGGCGACTCGTCGCCCTTTACCTACGAGTAATACACGCCTGAGAACTGCAGCTCAGCCATTTGCATTCGCCTCATTGGTTAAAGCAAAATGCTTTTTGAATAAAAAGACTTGCTTACGCAATAAAATTTTAACTGCATAAACAGCTAAATACGTAGAAATCGCTCACAAATTCAACTAGCCTATTAACACGAGCTCCATTTTTAAAGTCTTTTTCATGGTTGCCAATCATGCATTTGGGTAGACAGTCAATTGTAATACACACACTCCTGGTCTTGATGGCTGTCATACCTGTGCTTTGCTTTGGCAATATTCCCTTACTCGCCAATCAATACTCACTGAAAAAGCTGACCGCTGAAGATGGGTTTGTCTCGTCAGAAATTTACTCCATTATTCAAGACCAACAAGGGCTACTCTGGTTTGGTACGGCCGAAAATGGGGTCATGCGCTACGATGGTCGCAAAGTCACCCTGTTTGAGTTTGATGGCAAAAATGCAGGGGGCCTGTCCCATAATGACGCCGGAAACCTGATGCTGGACAGGAATGGAAACATTTGGATCGGGACCTGGGGTGGCGGCGCGAATCGCTATGATCCAAGAACAGGAAAATTTGAGAATTTTCTCCATGACCCCAAACAAGCCGATTCAATTTCCGCCAACAGGATCCAGTCTTTATATCACGATCTGGACGGTACTATCTGGCTTGGATCTTATGATAGTGGCCTCAACCGATACTTAGGGCAAGGTCAGTTTGAACACATCAAGAAAACTTCTGAGTCGGCCACTGGCCTTTCCCATAATCGGATCTGGGACATAGAAAATGACGGCAAGGACCGTATCTGGATTGCTACCAGCTATGGGCTAAATTTATACGATAAAACCACCAAAAGTTTCCATTACTTTTTTCCCGACTCAGCCAATATCACCCCAACCGGCACAAATGAAATCCGCCATATTTTAAAGGCGTCTGACAACCAGCTTTATGTAGGCACACAGCAAGGTCCATTCACATTTGACCCAGAAAGTGCTGATTTTACCGAAATCGGACCACAAGATGGCAGTCATCTTGGCCAGGTAAATTCTATGATTGAAGATCAGGAGGGTTACATCTGGTTTGTTACCAGTAAAGGGGTATTCAGAAAAACCCCTTCAACTGATGAATTAGTACAGCTAGACCTTGAACATAGTCATGGCATGAGAATTATCTTTGAAGACAGTGCCAGAACGCTCTGGATAACCAACGAAGTGCATGGCATTTTCAAACTGGTACCTCATCGCAAATTTAAGTCAATTAACAGCTCAAAACTACAGGCACCCAATGGCATTACCGCAGACAGTAACGGTGATCTGCTCATAGTAAACTCAAGGTCACACCTGTTAAAATGGGACGTGTCTTCGCAAACCTTGAGCACCCTGTCTGGCCCAATTTTTAACGAGTCAAATGGGTTTGATGAAAACAGACTATTAGAGCGCCCTGTCTTGCATCTCGACACACGGGGTAACTTATGGGTTGCACAAGATGAAGGACTGGCGAAGTTTCATTTAGACTCGCTCGAGGCAGAGCTCATTCGTTATCCCAAGGATGACCCTAACCACCGAGAATTTAGGGAAATCAGAGCACTCGCCCTCGATAAGCAAGGCGATCTGTGGATAGGCACATATAAAAATGGCGTTTATATTTACAGCCCAGATAAAGGCACCTTCAGACATCTTGACCCTTCCTATGGCTTATCTCACCCAGAAGTTCTGACAATCTATAAAGATAATTCACAGAATATGTGGGTTGGCACCGGCAATGGCGTTAATCTTTGGCTGGAAAAAGAACAAATATTTCAGCCGTTTACAAACAATATTTACCGGGAAGACAGCCTGCTTGGTAGTATCGTTCAGGATATTCATCAAACTCAGGACGGGCAAATCTGGATTGCCACTCAGCAGGGACTTAACCTCTATCAGGCTCAGACCAATAACTTTGCGCATTTTAGTATGCAAAATGGCCTGCCCAGCAACCTGATCCGTGCGATTTCGGATGACATGCGGGGGAATTTATGGCTCACCACCAACAGAGGCATCACCAAGTTTTCTCCAGCAGATGGTAAAGTCACTAATTTTGACAGCCACAATGGGCTGCTCGGGCTAAACTATTATCCGGATAGCCTGGTAAAAGGTAGGCACGATCTCTTATTTACCAGCAGTCAGCGTGGCATTGAATATTTCAGTACACGCCCTTTGCAGGCTAACCAAAAAGATCCTGCGCTGATCCTGACCGGCTTTAACAAAATGGGGCAGCCCGTTAAATTGGACAGACCCTACTCCTATGTGACTGATATTTACCTTACATATCTCGATTATATATTCTCTCTGGAATTTTCAGTACTGGACTTTGTCTCGCCCAATAAGAATCTGTATGCCTATAAGCTTGAAGGTTACGATGACAACTGGATAGAAATAGGCAACCGCAATAGCGCCACTTTCACTAACTTAGATGGCGGGCATTATACCTTTCAGGTAAAAGCAACCAACAGCCGTGGCGAATGGGGCTCAAGCATTCTGTCTGTTAACCTGCACGTGTCTCCGCCTCCATGGAAAACTTGGTGGGCATACACTTTGTATGCATTGGCGTGTGCTCTGGTTATTTTTAGCGTGATCTACTTGCGTACCCGACTACAAAAAGCGGAGATAGACCGCCAGAAGCAGTTTGTAATACAGCTTGAGGAGCAGGTCTCTGAGAAAACCGCCTCATTAAAATCACAAGCCACTGCGCTTGAGGCAGCACTGAAAAAAGCGGAAGAAGCCACCCGGCTTAAATCTGAGTTTTTGGCCAATATGAGTCACGAGATCAGGACACCCATGAATGGCGTTTTGGGCATGTTGGAGCTACTCAAACACAGCGAGTTAACACCCGAACAAGAACACTCGGTGGGGATTGCCAGCAACAGTGCGCACTCCTTACTCAGCCTCATTAACGACATTCTTGATTTTTCAAAAATTGAGGCCGATAAACTGGAGCTGGAATTCATTGACTTTGATGTCAGGCAGCTGTTTGAACAGCTTGCAGAATCCATGGCTCTTGCAGCACAAACAAAGGGGATCGGCCTTGTTTTGGATCTGACCGGCATAGACGCACACATTATTAATTCCGACCCAGGCAGGATCAGGCAAATTGCAGCCAATATCCTCAGTAACGCCATTAAATTTACAGAAGAAGGCGAAATTATCATTTCCGCCTCGCTAAACCCGTCAGCTAGTGATGGCCAGTACACTCTCAGCTGTCAGATCCAGGACACCGGGATAGGCATTCCAGAAGACATGCTATCGAGTCTGTTTGATTCCTTCACCCAGGTTGATGCATCAACCACCAGAAAATACGGCGGTACCGGGCTTGGGCTGAGCATAACGAGAAGACTGTGCCAGCTGTTAGGGGGAGATGTTTACGTTTCTAGTAAAGTGGGTATTGGTAGCTGCTTTGAATTTACTTGCCTGGTATCCAAAAGCGATCAGCCTCAGCAAAATTTACCGACATTTGATTCTATGAATATTCGTGCGCTATTAGTTGACCCGGACACATCCAGTAATCAAGCCATCAAAAAGCAACTTGAACTTTGGCAGGTTAAGGTGAGTGTGGCAACGAACGCAGAAATAGCACTGCAAATACTGGCTGACAACACCATAGATATTGTCTTTTTTAACCGCTCACTTCCAACCATGAGTAGCGAGCTGATGGCCTGTGAGATACGGAGCAACGCTGAACATAGTCGGTTAAAATTGATCATGATGACACTGCTGGATGAACAGTTCGAAGCCATTGAGTCCAGCTCAGAACAGCTGGACGGATACTTCACCAAACCAGCAACACAAAGCGACCTCATCAAGGCATTGTCTACCGTAAAGGCCAATACTGAGGCTGATCCTGACACTTCAGCCATTCAAAATACCCTTACTGATAGCGATATCTCAGCCCCTTGCTGGGCAAAACACACCCGCGTTTTACTCGTTGAAGACAACAAAGTTAATCAAATTGTAGCTGTACGTATCTTAGAGCATTTAGGGGTATCAACTGACATTGCCGAAAACGGGTATGAAGCATTAGATAAATTGCGCGATGCTGATGACTCAACTCCATACACTATTGTACTGATGGACTGCCAGATGCCGAAAATGGATGGCTATGAGGCAACCCGCTGTATACGTTCGGCACAGGCTGGGAGTCACCAGGCAGATATTCCCATCATCGCCATGACCGCCAATGCCATGCAAGGCGACAAACAAAAATGCCTGGATGCAGGTATGGATGATTACATAACCAAGCCCATAGAATCTGCCAAAGTTGCCGAAAAGCTTGAATACTGGATCACTAAAACAACGATAACCTGATTAACGCACTGGCTTTGCTAATCTACGAATGAGCAGTATTGGGTTGAGTGGAGTTGCTCATTAATGTCAGAACAAAACATTCAAAACGGACGTACCAAGCATTCGGAATGCTAAAATGAGGAAAAGAGCACACGAGATAGCGAAAAGCCGCTATCTCGCAGCCCTACCATTTTGATGGACGCACAGTAGGTAATCCCTTCAGAACTTTTTTCATGTACTCAGCTTGCTTACCAGATGGCGAACCGTCAATATCAGCAACCCTCTGTAAAAGATCTTTTATAGAATCTACCTGATTTGGTTTGAATTGGTCATAAGCTCTCTCCAAACTTCTTGCTGGGTTTGAGAAAAACTCCTGACCATTACCTATAAGATACACACTGGAGGTGAGCATATCTTTTGCTTCCCCAGGGCTAAGGTGAAACTCTTGCTCAAACACCTCAAGGATTGCCGACTTTTGAGTAGCGGTGATATCTCCATCCACTTTTGCAACCCCTGTTACCAGCAAACCCGCAACATCCAACGGAGAGTCCAGTTTGAAAACAGGGTTAAGATCGTGGTTTTTGCGAAAAGTCCTGCGGCGGTGCCATGAAAAAGGATTAAGCCAGCCCAAATCAATTCCAGAATCGTTGAGTCGATTAGCCAAAATTAAAATTGTAATGATTGCTCCGAGCAAACCTAAGATAATGTGCATTGTTAAAAATTCTCCTTTTTTGGCTAACAGATAATTCGACTCCCTTCTTCCTGCTATGCATTACTGGTCAGCTTTTATGATTGGAGTCAGACAGTTATGAACAATAATACAGTGAACGGTATTGATTTGGCAAAAGTTGTTTTGCAGGTTGGCGTGTACGCAAACATTTAGGTGGGTTCGAATGCAGAGGTAATACCGCAAGCATTTACATCAGGGTTGTAACTCAGTAGCAAAATAAAAACTGGCAGACCCCTACTCCTGAGGTACTAACATTATGTGTTCATGTCTTTCTTTTTGGGGTTTTGAGGTGTTACCGGAATTGAGTGTAAAGTTAATTGCAGTAGGTAAAGTTAATTACAGTAGGTAAAGTGAGAAGTTCCTCTTGCTCCCGACTGACTGTAAGTTTTACACACCCCAGATGCCGCATTAGCCTGAGGCATAGCCATTAACACCAAAAGAAACGAGGCATCTTCATTGTTCACAACTTCTGATGGGATATTCGCCCGTATAAAAAAATTGTGAAAGCTATTATGATGGAGCAGGTATACCTTATCACGATTTATTTCATCCAAAATGTCAGCAATTTCCATTCCACAGTCTCCCACTTTCAACCCCTTGCTCTTAGCTCGATTAACCAGCTCCATGCGCAAAGTTTCTAAGAAGTAAACGCGCGCAGACTCAATCAAGTCAATAGACACATCTCGCCTAAGGTATTTATCATAAGACCTGTCGGCGACCTCACTAACAAGTGAAAACGCCCACATTGGTAATTTGAGCTTCAAAAAAGCTTCAACTCCCTCTATCGATTCGAGAACGGTATGATGGCTCTGAAGGCTGCCACGAAAGTCACTGTCACCACATTCATATATCAAGTCAAAGGCATCGGGAAGAACATTAGCTTCCTCTGCACAAGACTGTGAGGCTGTGAGACCCAATAGCACAAATGATAGAAACGTTTTCGCTACCATCTACCCTAACTCCTTTAATCAGTTTACCCCTGGATTTTGCAACCATAACCGTGATTTCTTTTTTGACATGCTTGAATGTCATCTCAGGTAAAATTCCTTCACAGGTTGATACTGATGCAACATATTTCTTTAACTTCAGAGACTTTACCACGGATTTAGGACATTCGTGAGACACTCGTTTGGGAAGGAGCGTTCGAGAGAAGGAGCGTTCGAGAGACACCCAATCCTGACGTTTGGGAGACACTCATTCCTAAAGTCAGCTTCCGAATGCAGGCAGGTGCACTTTCAATTGAACCTGCCCTCATCAACAATGTTATATGTAGGTGGCGCAACAACCAGTGGTGCTTTGAACTCGATTGAACCGTTTTGCTTCTCAAGGTTGCGTAGCATCTGTGCGATGATCTGCATGTCACCCTTGTGAACCATACAAGAACCAACGAAGCCCAGGTCAACTGGCTTGCCATCGTAGAAAGAAACAGGACGGATCACGTCGTGCGTGTAGCGTCTTGATACGTCTTCGTTGTTTACATCCGGGTCGGCATTCATTGGTTCAAGAATTGACAGAATTGACAGACATCCACTCCAAAACTTATCTGCCACTGGGTGTCTGCGTATTTTCTCGAGATGCCATTCATTCTTGCATGCTCCAAAGCAAGTTTACCGTTCGTTATTGCCAACCCCATTCATGTGAAACGCTTCGCCGGTGCAATCGGCCAACGAGCCAAAACCGATAAACTAGACGCCAAGCTGATTGCACACTACGGCGCAGCAATCAAGCCGCCTCTATCTAAGCTAAAGCCAGAATCTATGCGGCTTATGAGCGATTTGGTCGCAAGAAGAAACCAACTGCTTGTCATGCAGACCATGGAGAAAAACAGGCTACATATTTTGCCCAAAGAACTGGCGATGACAATAAAACCGATCCTAACCGCCTTCAAAAATCAGATCCAAAAAATTGAAAATAAAATCATCAAACTGATCGAATCATGCCCTGAGTATCAGGCAAAGAACTCTCTATTACAAAGTATGAAAGGGATCGGGAAAATCGCCGCAGCCTCTATCATCAGTAACTTGCCTGAACTCGGTTACATGACCAACAAACAAGCCTCTGCATTGGTTGGTGTCGCGCCAGTTAATCGCGAAAGCGGCCGCTTCAAAGGGATGCGAAAAATACAAGGTGGCCGCCACCAGGTTAGGACTGTTTTATATATGGCTATGATGTCAGCCATCCAATCCAACCCTGTTTTCAAAGCGCAATATCAAAAGCTGGTCACATCAGGAAAACCGAAAAAAGTGGCCTTAATTGCCTGTGTTAGAAAGATGGTCGTTACCTTGAACTCGATGCTCAGAGACGGAACAATGTGGGAAGCGCCAATTGCTGAAATTTAGTTATTGACGCCATAGTCTCTTGTTAGTTTTATTTTTCTAATTCTTTCAGTCTTTGCTTATCATCAACTCGTTGAATCATAAAATACCAAAGAATAAAGCCTAATAAAGAAATAAACACCCCACCAAATACTCCATAACTTTGGATCGCGTCTAACTTTATTAGTTTAGAATAATAATATTTAATTTCTTCAGTTTTAGCCTCATGTTTTATGCGAGCAATTTGAAGATCTTTTGTGAACTTGATAATATCAGTAAGTTTGGCTTCAAGATGATCCGTTTTAGCCTTTTCATTATTATTCATTTTATTTTCTTCGGCGGCTATCAAGTCTTTAAGAGCTCTTTGCTGTTCTTCAATTTCCTCTAATTCAAGAAATATAATAGATGACTCAATTTTAATCTCCCTCACTTTTTCATATGTTATATGTAGAAGATATTGAGGGATGAACAAGAAGATTAAAAATATCCAAATGCCTGAGATAGATAAAAACTTATATAAATTATCTGTTGGTATACTAGGAAGTTGCATAAATACTCGATATAAAACTGACAGGTTATTAGCGTGAACACCGCTTAAACCCAGTTCCAAAAACCGTACAGATCCACAACTAAATTAATTTATTCATAAATAGAACAATAACCTACCACCTTTATTCCCATCGTTCAAGCCAAAACGGCTCTGTTAAGGGCTAAAGCCGAGCCTCGTTCATAGCGAAACTTAAAAACGCAAACAAAACAAGAAACTTAACCTAATAAACAACCACATTCACCTATACCTGTACAAGCGAACAATACTTAGAAACGGTCACCCAATCTCCACCCAACAAAAAAGCGCGTAAAAACGCGCTTTTTTCAGTCTTTTAATCTGTGAAGATTAAAGTACTTTAACAGGTACCGCTTGCTCTGAACCGAACTTAGTTGTCAGTTCTTCTTCAAGTGGGGTGAACGCAGTAAGGTCGATGCCTTCAACAGCGGCCTGGTACTCGTCCATAGTTGGGAAACGACCCAGAACAGTGGCAAGTACTACCAGTGGCGTAGAGCCAAGTAGTGATTCACCTTTCTTCTCGGCTGAATCCGCTACAACACGGCCCTGGAACAGGCGCGTAGAAGTTGCGATTACAGTGTCACCTGGTTCTGCTTTTTCCTGGTTACCCATACACAGGTTACATCCAGGGCGCTCAAGGTACAGGATGTTTTCGTACTTAGTACGTGCAGCTGTTTTCGGATTTTCATCGTCAAACTCAAAGCCTGCGTACTTAGCCAGTACTTCCCAGTCGCCTTCTGCTTTTAGCTCATCAACAATATTGTATGTTGGTGGCGCAACAACCAGTGGTGCTTTGAACTCGATTGAACCGTTTTGCTTCTCAAGGTTGCGTAGCATCTGTGCGATGATCTGCATGTCGCCTTTGTGCACCATACAAGAACCAACAAAGCCCAGGTCAACTGGCTTACCATCGTAGAAAGACACAGGACGGATCACGTCGTGCGTGTAACGTCTTGATACGTCTTCGTTGTTTACGTCCGGGTCGGCAATCATTGGCTCAACGATTTCGTCCAGGTTCACCACAACTTCAGCGTAGTACTTAGCGTTGTCATCTGGTGCCAGTGCTGGTTGCTCACCAGACTTGATACCCGCGATACGCTCGTCCGCAAGATCAATCAGACCCTGAAGCGTTTTCGCTTCGTTGTCCATGCCCTTGTTGATCATGATCTGGATACGGCTCTTAGCCAGCTCGATAGACTTGATCAGCGTTTCGTCGTTAGAGATACAGATTGACGCTTTCGCTTTCATCTCTGCAGTCCAGTCAGTGAAAGTGAACGCCTGGTCAGCCATCAGCGTACCAATGTGTACTTCGATGATACGGCCCTGGAATACGTTTTCACCGCCAAATTGCTTCAGCATTTGTGCCTGAGTAGCGTGTACCACATCACGGAAGTCCATGTGCTTCGCCATTGCGCCTTTGAAGGTTACCTTCACAGACTCTGGAATTGGCATTGCAGATTCACCGGTCGCCAGTGCCAGCGCCACAGTACCTGAGTCGGCACCGAATGCGACACCTTTAGACATACGCGTGTGCGAGTCACCACCGATGATGATTGCGCGGTCGTCCACAGTAATGTCATTCAGTACTTTGTGGATTACGTCGGTCATTGAGTGGTAAATGCCTTTCGGATCACGAGCTGTGATCAGGCCGAACTTGTTCATGAACGCCATCAGCTTAGGAATGTTTGCCTGTGCTTTTGCATCCCATACAGACGCAGTGTGACAGCCAGACTGATACGCACCATCAACCAGCGGAGAAATCGTAGAAGCAGCCATGGCTTCCAGTTCCTGCGCAGTCATTGGGCCCGTTGTATCCTGAGAACCAACGATGTTTACTTTAACACGTACGTTTGAACCTGCGTGCAGCGGCGTCTCAGACGCAACACCGATTGCGTTACGGTTAAAGATTTTCTCAACCGCAGTCAGGCCCTGGCCTTCATGCGATACTTCTTTAGAAGGCGCATATACTTCTGGTGCTTCAACACCTAAAGTTTCAGCTGCAAACGTCTGAAGTTTCTTACCGAATACTACCGCGTAAGAACCACCCGCCTTCATGAACTCCACTTTTTGTGGTGTGAATGAAGATGATACGTCAACCAGCTCTTTGTCGCCGTTGTATAGTTTCTTCGCTTTGGTGTCGATTGTCAGCAGTGTGCCAGTCGCAACAGAGTATGCTTCTTCCAGTACCGGGTCGCCATTTGCATCGGTAACCACTTTGCCGTTTTCGTCGGTTTTCTTCACCCAGTTTTTCAGGTCAAGACCAATACCACCGGTTACATCAACGGTTGTCAGGAAGATAGGCGCGATACCGTTAGTACCCGCTACAACCGGTGCAATGTTGATGAAAGGAACGTAAGGGCTTGCCTGGGTACCAGCCCAAAGTGCCACGTTGTTCACACCAGACATACGAGATGAACCTACACCCATAGTGCCTTTTTCAGCAATCAGCATCACTTTTGCATTTGGGTGCTTCTTCTGTAGCTCAACAATCTCTTGCTGTGCTTCTGGGGTGATCATGCATTTGCCGTGTAGTTCACGGTCAGCACGTGAGTGCGCCTGGTTACCTGGAGAAAGCAGGTCAGTTGAAATATCACCTTCACCGGCAATATAGGTTACAACTTCGATTTTTTCTGGAATATCAGGCAGCTTAGTAAAGAATTCCGCGTTCGCGTAGCTTTCTAAGATGTCTTTTGCAACGGCATTGCCCGCTTTGAATGCTTCTTCCAGGCGTGACGTGTCTTCATCGTACAGGAAAACCTGGGTTTTCAATACGTCTGCAGCTTGCTTAGCAATGGCTTCGTCGTTGCCCAGCGCAAGGTCAAGTAGTACCGCGATAGAAGGACCGCCTTTCATGTGCGAAAGCAGTTCGAATGCAAAGTCAGCCGTGATTTCAGCTACAGACTCTTCGCCCAGGATAATTTCTTTTAGGAATTGTGCTTTCACACCAGCAGCGCTGGTTGTGCCCGGAAGCGTGTTGTAGATGAAGAAGTTCAGTGAATCTTCACGGTGCTCATGCCCTGTGTCTTTGATTTGGGCAATAATTTCAGATAGCAAATCAGCGCTATCGATTGGTTTTGGACTCAATCCAAGTTCCGTTTTACGGGTTTGGATTTCTTCCATGTACTCATTATACAAACTCATATAAACCTCGTCAGGCAGTAATACGTGTAGATAGAACCGACCCATTCTACCCTACTTTGCCCTTGCACGTAATCTTTTAACGAAAAAAGCCTGTTTTCGCTCAATTTTTACGCCAATTTAACCACATAGGACCGCGTCAGGAAGGGTGAAAATTCCGGTGTCACTCAGCCTCAGAGGAAAGGCTTTAAACTCAAGTTGAAAGTGTTAACTTTTAAGATAAAAAAGATGAACAAAATACAGGCAGCCTGCTTGCTCCAGGAAGTACAAGCAGCTGGCCCGGCGCTATGAAAGCGCTTTAGACCAGCTGCGATGGATCAGTTGTTGAGTTCAGTGTCGACCGGCTGCTCTTCTAAATCCAGTTCGTCGATGAACTCACCCAGTTGTTGCTCTACTATGGTGTTGGCATGGGCAAAGTAGGCAATATGAAACACCGCGTCACCTTCATTGACCAAAGGTAAAGACTGCTGACCGATAATAATGCCGCTGCGTGGTGCCTGGATAGCCACTTCATTGCCACCCAGCGGATTACTGATATAGCCCAGCACCTGCTCTTTATTGACCCGCTCTCCCAGACCCACCATAGCGCGGACAATACCGTCTGTATGGGCACGCACCCAGCTGGTGGAATCCGCAATCACAGGTTCTGGCAGCTTTTTCGAGCGCCGACCTTTAAGTACCTTAAGCCGTCTGAGTACGTTTTCAACACCCTTTAAGCCCGCCGCAATTGCGAGTGGATCAAAGCGCAGCGCCTCACCCGCTTCGTAGGTGATCACCGGGATCCCGAGGTTACTGGCCTCGCTGCGTAAAGAGCCGTTGCGCAGCGTTGCGTCAATCACCACAGGTGTACCAAAAGCTTTGGCAATGTCTGCGGTTGCTTCACACTCCAGATTTGCCCGGATCTGAGGTAAGTTTGAGCGATGGATAGCACCTGTATGCAAATCAATGATATGCGTACATTTGCTGGCAACCCGTTTAAAGAACACATTGGCAACTCGCGCTGCCAATGAGCCCCGCTCTGAACCCGGAAAGCAGCGGTTCAGGTCTCGCCGGTCAGGCAAATAGCGTGACTTATGAATAAAACCAAATACATTCACTACCGGTACAGCAATCAGGGTGCCCCGCAACGCCTTTGGATCAACTTTCGCTAAAAGCTGGCGCACTATCTCTACGCCGTTAAGCTCATCACCATGAATGGCGGCGCAAACCATCACCACAGGGCCCGCCTCTGCGCCATTAACCACTTCAATGGGAATGGTTAACGGAGAATGGGTATAGAGCTTGGCCACTTCCAGCGACAGGGTTTTGCGCTCAGCCACCTCAATGGGTGTATTTAGTAGTGTAAATACCTGGTTTTTTTTAGCCTTTGCCACGCGTTGCGGTCCTCTTACTGGCTGCATTCTTTTCCATAAACTCAATGATCATACCGGCAATGTCCTTTCCGGTTGCTTTTTCTATGCCTTCAAGGCCCGGCGACGAGTTTACTTCCATCACCAGAGGCCCACGCTCTGAGCGCAGCAGGTCAACACCGGCTACATTCAGGCCCATTGCCTTAGCTGCGGCGATGGCGGTTTTGCGCTCTTCCGGGGTAATTCGGATCAGGCTGGCACTGCCGCCGCGGTGCAGGTTAGAGCGAAACTCACCTTCCTGCGCCTGACGTTTCATGGCGGCTATTACCTTATCCCCAATCACAAAGCAGCGAATATCCGCGCCGCCGGCTTCTTTAATGTACTCCTGCACCATAATATTGGCTTTCAGGCCCATAAAGGCTTCAATTACACTTTCTGCTGCTTTACGTGTTTCTGCCAGCACCACGCCAATGCCCTGAGTGCCCTCAAGCAGTTTGATCACCACAGGCGCACCGCCGACCATTTCCAGCAAGTCTTTTACATCATCGGGCTTATTGGCAAACCCGGTGATGGGCATGCCAACGCCTTTACGGGATAACAGCTGTAATGAACGCAGTTTATCGCGCGAGCGGGTAATGGCCACCGACTCGTTTAACGGATAAATGCCCATCATTTCAAACTGGCGTAACACGGCACAGCCATAAAACGTGACCGAAGCACCAATTCGCGGCACCACAGCGTCTACATCTATCACCTTTTCGCCTTTGAAATGAATTTCTGGCTCATTGGAGTTGATGTTCATATAGCAGCGCAGCACATCCAGCACCACAGGCTCATGGCCGCGCTCCTTTGCCGCTTCTATCAAACGACGGGTCGAGTAAAGGTTTTTATTCCGGGATAGAATGGCGATTTTCATGTTAATTCCTTGCTTCAATTCTTTTTTTAGTCAAATACGAGGCTGCGGGGTCTACACAGATCCGCCCCTCCATGGCTGTACGCCCCAGTAACATTCTAAATTTCATGTTATCCCGGTTGGTCAGCGTGATTTCAATGGGCCAGCTCTCGGTGCCAATGTGCAATGTCGATTGGATCACATAGCGAGATTCCTGATGGCCGCCTGAGTCTGTTACCGTGCGCACATCCAGCACCGGCGCTTCACAGACCACTTCATAGTCGGTGTCTTTTTGTTTCGGATGCATCCAAAAACGCACCCAGGATGCGCCTTCTTTTTCAAACTCTTCTACTTTGAAGGCATGCAAACAAGAGGTTCGGGCGCCGGTATCAACCTTAGCTTTGATCCTGTTTATACCCAGCTCAGGCAAAGACAGCCATTCGCGCCATCCAACCTGTATTAAAGTCGACATTTTTGTGCTCCTTAAAAAAGCGCTTTATACCTTGCTCTTAAACAATAGACTAACAAAATTTATTTATCCAAAGCAGCAAAGCAATTGATTGAACAATAAAATTTTGTTCCACAGTAACAAAGGCGTGGTGACTAAGCCAGCAAGTCTAATTCTGATTGACACTTTGTAATCTTATGACCAGCATTTAATACAATGTTACTAAATAAACATAAAAACTTGAGCTGTTATAATTTATAACGAATTCGAATTTCCCATAGAATTATCCACCTTTAGTATTGCCGTCCTTTTCGTGGGCCAGACAAACAAAGCCCGTACAGAAATCAACATACAATCAGGAATGACCATGTTAAGACCGAGTACTCTGGCAGCCAGCATCAGCTTGGTGCTGGGCGCCGCCGCTTCGTTTCACACTAGCGCAGAACAAAGCCAGGCACCTGAGGCCAGTAACACCACAGAAGTGATTGAAATCACAGGTACCCGACGCAGCCTGCGCAGCGTTGCCGAAAGCACGGTACCGGTCGATGTTATCAGCCTGGATGAAATCACCAGCTCAGGCCAGCTTGAACTCAGCCAGGTTTTGACAACGCTGGTACCAAGCTTCAACTTTCCGAACTCGCAGCTGGCCGACGGCACCGATCACGCGCGCCCGGCAGTATTACGCGGACTGGCTCCCGACCATACTTTAGTACTTATCAATGGTAAGCGCCGCCACGCCAGTGCCCTGCTGAACCTTAATGGCACAGTTGGTCGTGGCTCGACAGCCGTTGATCTGAACACCATTCCGACCGCTGCTATCAAGCGTATCGAAGTATTGCGTGACGGTGCTGCGGCACAATATGGCTCAGATGCCATTGCCGGTGTGATCAACATTGTTCTGAACGATGCCGATGAAGGCGGCAACCTGTCGGTCACTTATGGTGAGTACGACACGCAAATGGCCGGCTCTGCACAACTGCTGCGCACTTATGAAGATGCCGAGGGCAACCTGGCGTTTGACAAAGGCGCAGATCGCGAACTGAACGATGGTGGCACAACAACCATCAGCGGCAATATAGGCTTTGCATTGGGCGACAATGGCTTTATCAATGTGGCAGCTGAACTGCGAAACAAGCAGCCGACCAACCGCTCTGGCATCGATGAACGCGAGCAGTATGCCCGGGATGAAAATGGTAAGCTGGATCCACGAGAATTTTCGGCTGAGCGTTATAACCACAGGTTTGGTAAAGCCGACATCGAAGATTTCGCCCTATTCTACAATGCGGGATATGCACTTAATTCAGATCTGGACTTGTACTCCTTTGGCAGCTTCTCAAGCCGCGAGGGTAATTCCGGTGGTTTCTTCCGTCGCCCACAAGATAGCCGCAACCTGACTGACGTGTATCCTGATGGCTTTTTACCGCAAATAGACACCGAAGTGCGCGACTACAGCTTTGCTGTGGGTGCCAAAGGGGATGCCGGTGACTGGCAGTACGATGTCAGCACCAATTATGGCCTGAACGACTTTGGCTTTGGCGTATCGAACAGCCTGAATACTTCTATGGGCGCAAGCAGCCCAACCGAATTCGACAACGGCGCACTGGTGTATAGTCAGTTGCTGGTCAATGCAGAGGCCAAAACGGAACTGGATTTAGGACTGTACGACAGCGTGTTTGTCACCCTGGGCAGTGAATACCGCCGCGAGACTTACGAAATTCAGGCGGGCGAACTGGCGTCTTATCAGACGGTATTAGATGCAAACGGTCAGCCGGTTGCCGCAGGTGGCGCACAGGTGCTGGCTGGATTCTCGCCGGAAAGTGCGGTGGATGAGTCACGCCATAATATCGCGCTGTTTGCTGAGTTTGATACTTACCTGACCACCGACTGGAACCTGGTATTGGCGGCCCGCTATGAAGATTACAGCGACTTTGGTTCAACCCTGACCGGTAAGCTTGCAACCCGCTATGTAGTGAATGACCAGCTGTCGCTGCGTGGTGCGCTCAGCACAGGCTTTCGCGCGCCTTCACTGGCCCAGACTTCATATAAGTCAATTGCCACCGTATTTGAAGACGGCGTACCGAATGAAGTTGGCCTGTATCCGGTTGATACCCCTGCGGCTGCGGCGCTGGGTGCCAAGCCACTGGAAGCCGAAGAGTCTGTTAACCTGACAGCCGGATTTATTTATACACAAGACGCTTTCAGCCTGACACTGGATGCATACCGCATAGATATTGACGACCGCATTGTGATGTCTGAAAACCTCAGCGGCGACGCGGTTGAACAGATCCTGCAACAGGCAGGCGAATTTAATGTACAGCGTGTACGTTACTTTACCAATGCGATTAACTCACGCACCCAGGGTGTAGACATTGTTGCAACCTATCGCTTTGATTTGGCAAACTATGGCGACCTTAATCTCAGTGCTGCCCTGAACCTCAATGATACCGAAGTGACGAATGTCAAAGCCAACCCGGCTGAGCTGGCAGCGCTTGGCGAAAGCTACCAGTATTTTGCCCGTCGTGAAATTGAACGCTTTGAGTCAGGTACACCGGATAACAAATGGAACCTGGTGGCAAACTGGCAACGTGAACAATGGCAGGTCATGGTCAAAGCAACCCGTTACGGTGAAGTGACCGATCCTTCCAGCACTGTTGAAAAAGACGAAGTACTGGCAGCCAAATGGATCACCGACCTGGAAGTGGCTTACAAGGTGAACAAGCAATGGCGTATCGCGCTTGGCGCCAATAACCTGTTTGATCAGTATCCGCAAGATACCGTCAGCAACATTGGTTTCAGTAATTTTAACCAGATCTTCCCTTACTCAGCGTTCTCTGCTTACAGCACAGATGGCCGCTTTGTGTACGGTAAGGTGTCGTTTAACTTCTAAGCGAATAATAAAGCCCGCAAATGCGGGCTTTTTCAACTCATAAAAGTTCTATCTTATTACATGCCACTGGGTTTGCCTGCCAGCTAAGTACCAGACCTGCTTGCCATCAAATACCGCATCTTGCTCCAGCTTAATTTGGATCCACTGGTTGTCCCACTCAGGTAGCTGCGTTTTTATGTTTCCTTCAATGGCATAAACCGTGTTTGGATGCAGTTTCCAGTCTCCCTGTACCGGTGTCGCCCCCTGATTATCCCACATACCAATGGTTGGCCCAGGCGCATGACCGACAAAACCGAGTGGATGGGTATAAGTACTGCTGACAATCCCCGCCGCTTTACTTTGTTTAATGGTATTGGCCAGGATCTCATTGCCCGTTAACCCTGATTTAAAGTTACTGGTTAAAATATCCTGCCAGCGATTACCTGTCGCCATAGCCTGTTTCAGGCCCGCTGGTACATCGGTTTCATGAAGCTTGAGCACATAGCCCATTTCCTGTGTATCCGTGCACTGATTTAGGTAACAAATGCCCACATCGGTGTGGATAATGTCTCCCGGCAGAATAGTCCGGTTGTATTCACCAATAAACACATCCTCTTTGCTGGTTTTGTCGCCCTGACGTTGAATATTTACGTACGGCTGGAACCAGGGTCTGAGCTGTAATTCTTCAAAGCGTTCGCGTAAGTACCATTCAACGTCTTTGGTGGTGGTCACGCCAGGTGTGATCACCTTATTGGAGAATGCTTCTGCGATCACACGTCGAGCCAATGTTACCGCCTGCGGGTATACATTAAGCTCTTTTTGGCTGCGCGTTTCCAGCCAACGGATCACCAGCTTTTCGGCGCTCACCAGGCGCTCCTGATACTTGCCCGGCAATACATTCAACAGTTGCTTGTGTAAACCAACACTGAGGCCATCGGCCAGTGCCCAGTCTTCGCTCACATTAATCCCAATACGCTTAGGGTCGCGCTCGGCAATCACCTCAGCCAGACGCTGCCACTGCTGCGCCTTCGTGCCCCCTTCCCATACAGTCGGGTACAACTCGCCAATGGGGTAACGGCTCACACTAAAGCGCTCAACGCTGCCATCCGCTTGTTTTGAAAACACCAGTAAAGTGGTACGACGCGCTGCAAACGTGGGCTGCGGAACCAGGGTATAAAACAGCTTGTCTTCGCCATATTCACGGTTGATGACCAGCCACATATCCAGGTCCGCCTCACGCATCAGCTCAGGAAGTAAGTTATCCAAGCGATCTGTCACCATATCATTGATGGGTTGCACGCGCTCCCTGAATGACAACACATCCGGCAACGCCGATATTTGACGGCCCTGTGCATATTCCTCGGCCATAGCGGGAGTGCTTATCGTGCACAAGCTCAAAAATAATCCCAAAATTCTCTGCATAATCGTCCTGCTTGTTATTTATGTTGTTGTAAGCCGCAGCCGGTTAAAGCCGGCAACAGGCTGGGTATTCTTGCTAAACGGTTTTCAATCTTATTGCAGAGTTTGGGGGTCAGCAAACGATTCGGATGAATTGAACAGGAGGTGGTCCGGCACTATGGCTGATATAGTGCCGGAGGAAAAGGGTTAGTAGATCACAAGTCTGATCGCCTGTGAGACGATTAGCTGCTCTCCTACACTCTTAAATTACTTTGTTTCGCTTAATATTTGCAAATTATCAGTAACACCTTTGGCCATCGGGATCAGGAAAATTTGTGCCTCTTTGAGGCGCTTGGTTGGTACACCAAGAATGTATTGGTCACCAAATGTGTACATAACATCCGACTCATAACGGCTTGTCTGACGCCAAAAAAGGTCGCCTTTTTCGTTATAGCCATCAATTTGAAGGATAATTTCTGGTCTCAGTTCAATAAAGTTAGCGTTGAACTCTTGTGCACCAACCGCCAGGTCCGAGCGCTCGGTATAATAGATGGTCACAAACAAATTGAGGTAAGCGCCATCAAGCAGTGGGTAGTCATATTCAACACTGACCAGCTCGTTATTGTCGCCATACTGCATGCTCACCTCTGACTCTGTCACCGGGTTCAATGGCAACGCTGCACGCTGGCGAATTCCATCCACTAAGGTCGTCTCAAACGTATGCAATTGCTCAGTCAATGCCTGCCTCTGGGCCGGATCAAACACGTCCAGAATTTCCTGAACGCCTTTAATCGCTTTGGTTAACTCAGCATACTCACCAGACAAGTTTTGTTCCGGATCTCTGATAGGCGCAAATTCTACCTGCAACGTGCGTATATTGATTTTACCCTGATAGTCATGCGTTAGTGGTTTGCTGGCACAACCCACAACCAAAATCATGAAACCCAGTAAAAAGACATGTGCTAATGCTTTCATATTACTCTCTGTATTTTTTGACACCCTATTGCGGGCGCTTTAGCATGTTCGGCGCCTCATCAATCAGAGTCGCCTGCATTTTTTCAAGATCTTGTTCGAACCTGAAAAACCCATTTTGAGCAATAATAACCTAATAGCAACAAGCAACACTAGCGTCTCATTTAATAACCTTATGGGTAATGTATTCCGGAAACAGTAAACTATGAGTCATCAATTAGTTGACCTGCGTAGCTTGGACTAAAGGGAAACGATAGAACAAGTACTGAGTGAAATTGACATTATTGCCTCCGGGCAACAAAAATATCTCCGTAATCACTGTGCTCAACATGCATATATACCCTGCGACTGTCACCCATATGAATGATGATGTAGATATGGTGCTCTTTTTCCCCATTCTCTTGATGAAAGGTGTTTACGAGGAGAGAATTTTCACATGTCCAGGTCCCGGTTCTGCTCTCAACTTCACTGCCTCCCTCATACACCAGCTTAGTTGAAAAAGTGTTGTCAGCCTTGTACTGTGAATCCCAATAGTAGCCATCTTCATCAGCTCGGGTACGAAAATTCCCGCTCCAGTTACCCACCATTCCTTCGCACAAATCTGTGGTTCTTTCAGGCATATTTCTGATCATAGTGTTAAGCTCCAAAAGAAATTCGTCTCTTGATTCTCTTAACTTGTTTTCCTCGAGCGTGAAAACAAAATACACCATAGCAACAAAAGCAATAGCAAAGCCCACTCCAAACCCGACGCCCCAATACAGAACCTTTTTTATCATCTATGACCTCAACAAAGCTAACTAGTAATATCAGAGAAGAAAACATATCACACTCAGCGTATCTGTGTGATGTTAGATGACACATTAGGAAGGTCGCTTAATCAACACGTGCTTTTTGCTCATATAAAAACGACGAAGCCCGCATCAACGCGGGCCACGTATCGCCACTCACAAAGCTGAGTGTTTTTTAACTGCGCTTAACTGACCAGTAACTCATCATGCTGATTAAAGAGCGTTGAAGCCTCTAGTTGCTGCCCTTTGACGATACTGAAATGTCTGCCACCAAAACGCACCCGGCCTCGCTTACGTTCAATAAGCGACTCCGCCATTGACTTGTCTTTCATCCTGTCGACAAACTGTTTACGGGCACGATGGATCTGGATATTAATGTGGCTCTCGGTCAGCCCCAAATCACGGGACAGTTGTTTCACCGAGACCCACCCTTGTGATGCATCATCGACCTGATGCTGCATATCTTTTATTTTATATCTGGCCAATAGTGCGGTCAGGTAATGGTGTGTCCGGGTTTCAAAATCGACTTTTTCCTGAGCCTGTTTTACCTGTAACTCAGCATATTCCTCATCCTGGCTCAATGTAAAATGGTATTCCAGATCGCCGGGATCTGTATTTGTGACTTCTGCTGTGCACTCCTGTTGGCTTGCCCGCGTCTGGATCAGACTCCATACCTGCTGCGCAAAACGCAGTTGCTCACCATCAGTAATACTCACCGGATGTTCGGACCCAACTTCCTCATAACACCAGGTTTGCTCAGCGCTATTAAAATAGACTATTAGCTCAGGATCAGACTCACTTGGCAGTAAATGATAATTTTCCAGCTGGATCACAGGTACCTGCTCATCAACAAGCTCATCGTGACTATAAGGCACCAGTAAGTCCTCTGGTGGTGCCAGGTCCGTTACACTGAAGCTATGACTGCTTGAATCTGAAAAGCGAATTTCATCATTCACATTTAGAGCAACATCCTGGTTATAGGGAACGCGTGCGTCATTTAGCCAGGTGCCGTTACGACTCAAATCTCGTAAATACCAGTACCCTTGTTGCCATTCAATAACGGCATGAATGCGGGAAATAGCCAGTTCGTCAAAGCAACTGTCCACTGAATGCCTTAGCCGACCAAATCGATGAAAGGACTTTAAATACAAATACTTAGATTGCTGTTTATGTTGTAACGTGGCCATGCTCGCTCCTCGATAACTGTTCCGGGCAGCCGCCATAGCACATCAATCGACCTGACCCGGAAAACTGTTCCTTAATAAGCATATCACTGTTTCGCAAAAACACCGATTTCACCACATTACACCAAAATATTGCCATATCTAAAACAATCTCATCCGACCTACTCACCTGATAGACTGGCATTTGATTTGCTTAACCGTTACTATTGCTATTCGGTACATGTCGTTCTTTTTGAACGTCATTTTTCCGGCGATACATATGCCCTCCAGGCATTGCCACTCCTAAGGTACAAGATAAAAAAGAAAATGGATAAATCGCAGCCATCAACTAACTCAGAGCAGCCCAAAGGGGAATCCTCCATTTCTCAGCAGAGGGGTTTGCCCGAACACTATCATGTTATAAAAGTGTTAGGAGAAGGCGGAATGGGCGAAGTTCTGTTGGCGCAAGATATCCGGCTCAACCGTAAAGTGGCAATAAAGCGTCTCAAAACACAGGCTGCAGGCACCGAGGTCTCTCTCGCGGTCGCTGAGGCACAAATTCTTGCCAGGTTAAACCACACATACATAGTTCAGCTTTACGACATAATAACAACCTCAGAGCAGGTTTATCTGGTGATGGAATACGTCGATGGCACCACATTGTTTTATCACCAAAAAACTCAGATACTGAGCCTGGAGCAAAAGCTAACCCTGCTGATTCAGGTTGCAAATGGTATTGCAGCCGCTCATCAGTGTGGCGTGATACATTGTGACCTAAAGCCCGCCAATATCTTGCTGGATCAGGATCAACAGATAAAAATTACCGACTTCGGTATCGCCCGCATCACACACTCACCCCAGACTGCAGCTCACGCTGACACAACACAAAGCCACGCCAGTATGACCGCCACTTCGCCCGAACAGCTTAAAGGCGAAGCACTTTCACCTCAGTCGGACCTATTTGCTTTTGGTGTCCTTGCTTATGAATTGATAAGCGCCCGTCACCCTTTTGGTAAAACTCAGTTGCGTGAGCGTATATTACAAGGTAAGCATGACGATGCCGCGGAGATCTTGCCGGCTCTGCCTGAACCTCTGATTCACCTGTTAAACCAGCTGTTGTCGGTTGACCCTGAAAAACGTCCGGCCAATGCCAGACAAGTGGCCAAACGACTTGAGCAAATTCTGATAGCAATTACACAAAACGCTATCATGGAACAAGAAACTGTGCCTTTCGAGCCTGATGTATCGGCACCAGTTGCTCCACAGCCATCTCATACACAGCCAAATAAGCGCGCTAAATTCCTCGCTATAATCGCTTGCTCTCTGGTGTTTGTAGCCATATTAGTCGTCTGGCTGTTTAGCCAGCCCCCACAAGAGAAGCGATATGTGTTGGTGCTTAAGCCTCAACTTACCCTGACAAAACAGCTCAGTGACGAGCGAACAAAGAGCACCCTTGCCAGCGTCGATCACGCGCTGCGCCAGCTCATCATTGACGGAAAGTATACTGAATTGATTGCTCACCGCCCGGAGGCGGAACGCTCTTTGCTCCAGCTGGCTGCAACGACGGGGGCAACAGACATAATTAGCACTGAGCTTACCTGTAGTGAACATAGCTGTGAAACAGTTGTAAAACGGCTGGGAGGCGAGAAGTGGACCGTTCAGCAGCAGATCAGCTGGCCAATGGCACTTACCAGTGAAATAGAAAACTTTTATTCCACCCAAGCGCAGGCTGTCAAACTGTTTCCTGATCTAACGCCTAACAGCTTGCCTCTCGAAACCATCAGGCAGCAAGATTACCTGAGCTATCTGCAAATTTACCAGGATGTATCTAACCAGGGTGCTTATAACCTGGGCAATCTGGACAAGTTACGGCAGGTGCTGACGAATTCCCCCTACCTGTTTGCGGCCTATGGACTATATAGCGACATAAGCTTAACGGTATACGATCAGACCAAAAGAGAAGAATTACTAACACAACTGCGCGCTACTTTGAGAAATGCACCCGCACGTTACAAGCAAAAAGCCATTTTTAACAAAGAGATGATGCTACTTGCCCTGACCAGCAATGATGAGGCCTTGTTCGAAACGCACCTCGCGCTCGCCCGGGCACGACATTTTAGTGTTTACGACATCGAAGTGATCCTGTCAAAACGGGCCAAGCAGCAAGGCGATCTTAAAGCGGCAATTGCACACCTTCATGAGGCTATGGCACTTAGAAAAAATACTTCTATCATGTTCAACCTTGCGAATACCTACTATCAGAATGGTCAATTTGAACAGGCATGGCATTATCTTGATGAAGTACTCAGATTGGACCCAGATGACTACTTAGCCAATCAGTTGCTCGCAGACATTCACCTTACTGAGGGTAGAGTTTCAGCGGCAATTGAGCGCTACAAGAAAGTGATCTCGGTAGATGCTCAACCTTTCGACATCAACGCACTCGTACTGTCTTATATGCTTGACGGACAATTCTCAGAAGCATTATCCGCCGCTAAACCCCTCACGCAAATCGAGAACAATTCTTTGTTTTTACTCAATCTGGCTGACATTGAAAAGCTCAACGGCAACATGGAAAAAGCGGCGTATTTTTATGAGCAGGTAATAGAGAAAAACAAAGCATCTGATGATTTTTATGACCTACTTGATGTCGCTCAGGCTCATGCCCAGCTCAGTAACCATGAACAGGCCGTGACAGTACTCAACCGGGCCATAAAACAGTCTCCCGACAATCGCGAGTACGCATTTACAGCAGCCCTTGTATATACTCAGGTGGGGGAGCTCACTTCCGCCATGGTGAACGTAAAATCAGCACTGGAACTTGGCTACGGTGCAGTCTGGTTTAATTTGCCGTGGTTTGAAGCGCTTTGCCAGCGAGATGAATTTAAACAGATTATTTCAAGCTATCACAAAGCAACGCTTTGTCAGAAGCGTCAACCCTAAAGCTGACGCTCTGTCACCGTACAACTGATGATTATGCTGGCTTATCGCGTCGCACGCCAAGACGCGGATCTTGAGAATAGAAGATTTCGTTAAGTGCACCTGCTGAATTGTTTAGTCTGACAGCCACAAACCTGAAGTCGATTTCATCAAATTTGCCTGCTGCGGATGCCACACCACTCAGTACATTATTGATAGTCAAAACCAGTGTCTTACCTTGATTCTGAATATCGGTGGTCAGTTTATAATCCTGCGCATCCTGCTCACACGATAGAGAAATACCACTTTGCCAGAAGCGCCAGTCACTATCTGCACAATCTTCCATCTCTACAATGAACACAGCCTGCTGCTTCGAGATCAAAGCACGACGCGCATTCTCTGAAATACCCGGTATGTCACCCAGATTAAACACGACATCAAGCTGAGTACCTTGGGGAACCGGTCTATATTCTCCACTTTCGCTATCGTAATACTGCAACCCCCAATCTTCAGTGGTCGTTGTTGGGCTCAGTCGAAATAAATAGCTGTCGCTGTTTAGGTCAAAGCTTAAAATTTCATTTTGCATTTTAGTCACTCCTTATTGGTTTTTGCGCTCAACAAGCTTACGCTGAGTTTTTTAAAAACACCAATGAAATCCGATAATTATTAATGCATTTAACACAACTATCTAAACTTTCCCGTTCAACACAGCACATGTAATGCCGGTGTAATGGTTACCAGCAGCAGATCCCTTCATAGTACCAGGCAGTAAAGTTGACTGACTAAGTTATGACAATGGCTTTTGAACATAAAAAATGCTCTGGTGTATCGGAAAAAGCAATCTATATGACGGGTGTTCAGGTACGGCCTGACGGTTTGGACGGGGCTAAGCTTATTGCTATCGGTGGTGAAAAAGCCTTTCAGGCGCATCTGGATACCACACGGAAAAATTACCCTGCGACAAAGCTGTTACTAAGCCTGTCACCCGATGATAACGGCCTGCGCTATCTGAGTCAGGATATCAATGGTCGTCAGGTATTCTGCCAAAGTGTGGTTGAATTTTTGCAACAATATCAACTGGACGGGCTAAATCTGGATGCCGCGTTTTATCATGCCCAACTTGAAACGCAAGCCATTAGTGGAAGTGCCCATTTTCAGAATATTGCCGTCATCTCACCACATGATTTTGATGCACTCTTCCTGGGTTTAAAATACCAATTTGACCAAGCCGCTGTGCTTAACGGGCAAACCTATCTGCTCACACAGATCTCTAACAGTACAGCACCTTTGCTAAATCATAGTTATCCGGGCGAGCTGGCACCGAGCAGTGACATAGCTGGAGAGATGCTGGCTGCAACAGAGACGTCGTCAGACCCTACTCGCCTGAGCAAGGAAGAGGCTGCATCCTTGAGTGGTGGCAGTGCCACAACCAACCTGCGCGGTGTCGTCAGGTATCATGATACACCACTGACCAGCACGCAGGAACGTGATTACTTCAGGTACAGCCGCTAATTATAAGGTGGATAATTACCTGTGTACGTGAAGGTTGTCAGCTTGACGCAGCGAGTTCGACCAATGCATTCAGGGCAGCCTGCGCATGTTCAGTTTTAACAAAGAGATGATCATGATAAAAAGCAGCGACCACATTGGCACTGATCCCGTGTTCGGTCAGGCACTGCGCCACAGCTGCAGTCAGCCCTACCGCATCTAAACTGGAATGCACGCTTAAAGTTAATTGTCGAAAAGGCCCCTCAAACTCAAGCCCATAGGACTGTGCTGCAGCTTTTTCAACTATCAGGGTTAGCCCTTCTTGCTCCCTAAATGTTGCCAGCGGATGTAGTGGTGCATACTCTTCAAGACTACCTGATACGCTACAAAAGACATATTCTTCTGGGTTTAGAACCGGCTCCATCGTTTTAAGAAGCGCCGTCAAATTAACAATGCCTGACATTATTTTATTTCCTTTATTATTTGCTTAGCGAAAGGTACTAGTTCACAGAACCACGCAATTGCGTAAATCGCGCCTTATAATACAGAGCTCTGTCTATATCACCAGCATCATTATAATATTTTGCGGCAATGTCGAAACACTCTATCAGTCGATTGGTTAACTCAAGCGAAGCAAAGTGCTTTATAGCAATATCAAGCGCAGCAGGCACCTTGCTCTGCTCTGTGGCGATACGCCAAACCAGATTGTGATAAATGACAAAAGACAGCACCTCTATGTTGTTCAGCGCTTTGTCGGCTTTGAGCTTGAATAGTGTCTCAATGTCTTTTTCAGCCTGTAACCAGTCAAGCCTGGATGGTGCATATTGCCAGCCGACCCAGCGATAATAAATGCGCCTTTGCGCATCGTCGGCGAACCGGGTTTGTAATTGTTCTACCAATGCCAGCGCCTGAGCTTGCTGTCCTCTGGCAAATGCCAGCTTACTGCGCATAAAATCAATTGCCGGTTTCAGCTCTGTATGCTCATTTTTATCAAACATCACCGCCTCAGCAATTTTATCTTCGGCTTGTGTTGTGTGTCCCTGGCTAATGTATACCGCAGCTTGCTTGAGCCGGGCCAACCCCATTTGTTGTGGATCATGCCTTCTGCTGGCATAGCGATACGCATTATCGTAATAACGCAATGCCAGCTGATACTTCCCCTGCTGACGCTGACTGTCTCCTTGCGCCAGCCAGGCCGCAGCTTGGCGTTTGAATCGGGTGACCTGATAGTCTCGTTCCGGTGCCGAAGAACATCCTGACAGCCAGAGCATGCAGATCAGAAATAGCCATACCACTTTAATCATGCATTTCTATCTCCCCATTTTTTACCGGGGTACTGATCCCGTCCCTGAACACCGGATGATTATTCAATGCCTCCAGAGTTTTTTCCATCTGTTCAAGCACCTGCTGCACACTATGAACAGTCAGCGCAAACTGTTCACGTTCACCGTGAACATCTTTAAGCATTTGCTGCATCACTGTCAGGTTGGCATTGAGGTTGTGAAGCACCAGAGGTAGCTGACTATCGGTCATCTCTTTGACAAGTTCGGTGGGCTGTCCATAAGTGGTTAACGTGCTTTGTGCCTGCGTTAGCATGCCATCAGTCTTCACCAGCGTTTGGTTTAACTGAGCGAGTAATTGTGGCATCTGGGCAAGCCATACCTGGCTTTGTTTTAGTGTTTTCTCAGCCTCGGGCAACAACTCACTTTCACGCAACTCTTCGCTGACAATCATGATATGGTCACTGATTTTGGCAACCCTGTCGAGCGCTCGGAACAAAGAGCCTGCTTCCGGGTTATCCTCTTTTTGCAGGTTTTGTAACAGCTCCTGAATACTGGCCAAAATAGATTCCACATCGTCTTTAGAGCGAGACACGTAACCTGCTGTCAGATACTGCTGGCCCAGTGCACTGTTAATATGGGGTACCAGTGCCCCGGCAGGCAGAGCCACAAAGGGGCCGACTTTATCGGGCTCAGGTAAAATCAGGTCTAATGTCGTGACGTCATCAAAAATGGGGTGTTGCTCACCGGTCAGCAACGCATATTTCACCACTTTAGTGCTGTATTCCTGAAATACCCAAAACTCCACGTCAATTTCGTTGTTTTGCAAATTTAGCCGGTAATCATCTATGCGCCCAATCTCCATACCTTTAAAGTAGATCGCCGGTAAGGCGCTCAGTCCCCGGGCATTATCCAACACGGTTTTGTAATAAACCTTGTCTGCAAAAGTGTGATTATTCACTAAGATCATGATACAAAACGTGGCTAGCAACAGCACGCCGGTAAGGCTAAATGCTATCACTATCCTATTGGCATTTTTGGGCTTGTGCTGCATGCGCTCCCCCTGACGCTAATTCTTCCGGTAACCCAAGCTGAAGCTGCTGGTCTGCTAAGCTCACGATCAACTCCTGGCGATTAGAGCAGAGAATTAACGTTGTTCCTTTTTCTTTGAGGTGCTTAAGTAAAGCCAGCTCATGACGGCACCAATGTCTGTCCACCTGCGCCATAGGGGCATCCCAAATCAACGCCTTTGGCTCCATGAGCAAGGCTCTCGCTAACCCAGCCAGAGACGCCAGCCCTGAGGAGAGTCGATCGGTGCGTTGATCCAGATACTGAGTCAGACCAAACTCTTCACAGATCCCGTACACCTTTTGCAGCTTTTCATCGTGACTTAAACGGCTATGGTGACGATTCAATGGCAGAAGCAGGTTTTCTTCCAGAGTCAGATTAGATATCAACGCCGAAACCTGAAAAATAACCCCCAGATCACGACGAAAACGCGCATATTGCAGCGCAGTCATTGCTGGCATTGCTATGTCATCAATCAATACCGTCCCTTGCTGAGGTCGGGTAATGTCACAAATGATACTGAATAACAGCGACTTGCCACTACCAGAGCGACCAGTGATCAGCAAGCACTGCCCGCTTTCAACAGTGATGCTGATATTGGCCAATATGGGTTGTTCAGCCAGGCTGTGACTAATATTCCTAAGTTCTATTTTCATCACCAGTCACTCATTAGCGCAAAGTACAGCAAAGTGAACAGTACGTGGATAATACACAAGGCAATCAATCCGCGGCCAACGGCTTTTATGTTTCGTTGCGGCACTTCAGTGATCGCACTTTTGACGGTCAGGCCGTGATAGCTGGCTATCAGGCTAATCATCAACCCGGAAAATGCGACTTTGGCCAGCATAATCACCATATCCAGCCAGTGCAGTTGTGCCATCAGCTTAACAAAGAAAGTGCTCACTGGAATCGAGGCAAACGCGTTACTCACCAAATAGCCACCAAAAATGCCACAAGCAACAAAGTAACTCATCAGCAGGATCAAAGACGCGACCATACCCAACACCCGGGGCGCAACCAGATACGAAATTGGTGACACCCCCATTGCTATCAGTGCGTCAATTTCCTTGCGCACTACCATGTTCCCCAGTTCTGTAGTAATTGCCGTGCCTGAACGAGCCAACACCACAAAACACACAATAAAAGGACCGAGATCTCTCACAATTGTTGATATTAAAATGGCGTAGATCCATTTGACCTGGCCGATAGAAGACAACAAAGGATAGCCCTGGACAATGATCAATGCCCCGATTAACAAAGCAATCAACATGACCAGCCCAAGGGCTTCAACTCCGGTGAAGCGGATCTGTCGTAATAAGATTTCCAGGCTAATAGAACGGTTGCGATGAAAGACTAAAAAGTCTGAAACCACATAAGCCGAAAAAGGCAAAAATCCATAATTAATCATTACTGCTCCCTATTGTATTGGTACAACAGACACAGCATGCTCTGGCCCTAATTGATTCAGTTAACTTTAAGCGTAGCAGTAATTTGATGTATTACAGTGAACAAAAAGTGATTACTTAGTGAACTGTGGTTGATGTTGATAATTAGCACGCAAGTTGGGCACTCAGAGGGGTTTTTCCATCGTGTAATTAATCAAAGTGACGCCATGCCTCACAATTTCGTTGCGTTTTACCATTGCAAAACCGCGCGTGGCAAAAAAGCGACGTGCAGGTTTAGAAGCTTCGACATACAAACGGGGCAGCCCCTGCTCTCTGGCCTGCGCTTCTAACTTACGGTAAAGCGCGCTTGCAATGCCCTGTCCCTGAAACTCTGGGTGCGTATAGGCGCAATCGATATGACCATCATCATCCAGTTCGATAAAACCTGCAATACGTCCGTTTAGCACAGCGACCCAGGGACGCTTGTTTGCCAACCGCTGTGACCAAAATGCATAGTCGGGCGGTGTTGGCGCCCACACGGCTTTTTGCGCCTGAGTGTAGTCGTTTTTAGCAATTGCATGCACTGCACTATGAAATAAGTCTGCAATTTCTCTGGCCCAGCTACTTTGATACCGCTTAATATCCATACAATACTCCGTACTCAAAGCGCCAGTGTACCTCAGGTTTGCACGTGATTTAACAGTGATAGCAGACAAAATCTGACGCCAGTCATTGCCTGCACTAACCGGGTGAATTCTTCTCGTTTGATGCGGGTCAATGTAGCATAAAATGGCTATGCTAGGATAATCACTCTAATCGTGCTCATCCAGTCAGGGATATTGTTATGACAGACATTCAAACTCCAGATGCACCAGCCAACCTGCTACAAAAAAAGCGGCTCTGGCTGCAAATAGTGGTTGCGTTGATACTTGGCATCACCATAGGTTTACTACTTTCTCCGCAGGGCATGGCGCTGGTCAGCCAATCGGCAGCAATGGACATTGCTCAATGGGTAGCGCTACCCGGGCGGGTGTTTCTCGCCCTGATCCAAATGGTTGTTATCCCGCTGGTACTTTCCTCGATCATTCTTGGTATCGCAGGTAATAAAGATACCGCGTTTTTAAAAAAAGTTGGGGTCCGCATCTTACCTTACTTTGTTACAACCACTTTCGTCGCGGTCATTCTGGGCCTGGCTGTGGTCTACCTCATTGAACCGGGTAACTATGTCGATAGCGCTCTGTTTAGCGCAATTGCCGATCAGCCTGCGCAAGTCGTGGCGACCCAAGTAACGCAGACCTCGCTGCCAGATAAAGTGGCGGCCATTATCCCGGCGAATCCAACTCAGTCCACACTGGACAAAGACATGTTCGCCATCGTCATTTATGCAAGTTTTATTGGTATGGCGTTGACGACATTGGCCGCACAGCGCAAGGCACTGATGATAGATTTTATGGACGGGATCCAGTCTGTTTCATTACAAATTGTGAACTGGGCCATGTTACTGGCTCCCCTTGCAGTGTTTGGCCTGCTGTGTGATATAACAATCCGTATTGGCGTAGATGCCCTGATTGGCGTATCCGCTTATGTCGCCACGGTATTGTTAGGACTCGCCGGGTTATTACTCATTTATACCCTGGTCGCTTCGTTTGTTGCCAAAGTACACCCCATGGCCTTTTTAAAGGCTATCCGAAGCGCGCAATTGCTCGCATTCTCAACCTCCAGTTCTGCTGCCGTTATGCCATTGTCAATGCGCACAGCCCAGGAGCAACTGGGTGTAAAAAAACCGATAGTGCAATTTATCATACCACTTGGTGCCACCATCAACATGGATGGAACGGCACTTTACCAGGTGGTTGCGGCTATTTTCCTCACTCAGGTTTTCGGTGTGGATTTATCGGTGAATCAGGTGATATTACTTATTCTCACCACGGTGGGCGCATCCATTGGCTCGCCCAGCACACCTGGGGTAGGCATCGTGATCCTCGCATCTGTGCTCGCTACGTTTGGCATACCAGCAACTGGCATTGCGCTTATCCTGGGTGTCGACCGTATTCTGGATATGTGCCGTACGGTGATCAACGTTAGTGGTGACCTGACTGCCTGTGTGGTGATGAACCGCTGGTTGAGAAATGAAACATCTTTGGTTGAACGGGCGCAAATAGGCAACGATAAGGTTGTGACCAGTTAAGGTTCAGGGCGCTAGGCTCAAATTATTGCTTATGCGTCCATATTCGCTGCAAGTGAGGTACATATGCTTTGTCCTCACTTGTGAAGAGTGCCTCACTTATCAACACATTACTTACCTTGTAAACTTTCAATCTCCTGCCAGATTGATTCTGCCTCTGCAGTGAGCATCGCATAACCACGAATATCACCATTACGCTGTGCATGCATGGCTTGCTCTAGTTTGGCATCATAGGCCTTACGCAGCTTTTTGACCGGATCACGTTTTAAGAACTGAAACATTGTTAGATTTTCCTGATGGCAAATTTAACCTGTTAAACGAGCCTCAAACCTCTGCGGATCATCGCATAGTCGGAACTATACCTGCTCAAAGTATTAATAAGCGCCGATAAAGGCCCACTTTTGCAAACTGTAATCTGCTGTAATTGCCCTCATGAATGGCATGACCTATAAAGTTCCAGATAATACCGATTCGGACAATCACAACGGCCAATCCCTGATCACCATTCGCGAACCAAAAGGACCAATATCATGACTGAAATTTCGACCATGCCTTTACCTGCGCCTATAAATTGGGACGAAAAAAGCTCGGAAGCAGAACTACATATACTGGGCCTGGATGGCGTGTTTTTAGAAAATCAGCTCAATTTGCTGTGGTATCTCGAGGCTCTGGCAGAGGTATGTTCTGAAGTAAACCTTGCCAGACGCAAAGATATCGCAACTTTCTGGCAGCCCTATTTATACAGAGAGCCCGGATTTACGCTGCAAAATTTCTTTTCTCAATGGTTAACTTATACCCCAACACCGGACAACCCGGGTTTATACATCGAATACTGGGACTACCTGGTCAATACCGAGTCCGGTTTAAAGCTGGCTAATGACGGCTATTTCAGAGGCTGGTTTCGACAGTTTCTGAACTTTCATGGTGACTGGATAAACAGCACATCGTCAACAGACACATTAAGTGCCTGGATGACATATACAGGTACAGAAGAGCACCCGTTTAATATTGATCATTATGAGCGCCCGGATCCACATAGCCCACAAGGGGGGTTTCGGTCTTTTAATCAGTTTTTTTTACGTAACCTCAAGCCCGGACAGCGGCCTTTGTGCAACTGTGCAAGTGACAGTGGTGTCGTGATCTCCCCCTGTGATGGTGGCGTGTTTTTTTTAGAGCGCGGCAGCAATGAGCACAACGATAGCCAGGCAAGCAATCGCTACTTGCTACCGGGTAAATCGGGAGATCATTTTAATCTGATTGAAGCTATCCCCGGTTATGGCCGCTGCTTTGTCGGTGGTCCTCTACTTGACATTCTGCTCTGGTTTACCGATTACCACCATTTCCATGCCCCCGTATCCGGCACCGTCATAGAACAGGGTTTGTATGAGGGCTCTTATAATTATGACTTTGACAATTTTAACCCGAGACACCCCTATGATCCGCTACCACCAAAAAACAGCGACAAAGTTGGTTGGTACCAGAAACTGGGTAAGCATCAGCGTTATGTCTGGGTGATTAAAACACCCGATCTGGGGTTAGTCGCCATGGTTGCGATTGGCTTTTGGGGTGTGGGCAGCATAGTCAACGCCATTGAAACCGGCGCAGACATTGAAAAAGGCCAGTTTATGGGCCACTTTGGCTATGGCGGCTCTTCTATCGTGCTGGCTTTTGAACCAGGCCGAAACTATCAATTTAAAGTTGGCGATCAGCCTGTGCGCGGACCGAATGAACCAACCCTTATGAAGGTAAGAGAATGCCTGGGTCGCGCTGTGCCGCCACTTGAGTGGTAATGGCAAGGAATCAAGATAGATACAACCCCGGGGACTGGATTTGCCTGTTAAGATAAAACCAACAGTCCCCGGCATCCATGCGACAGGTATTGTTCTCCACTGGCGTCCTTGCGAGGGAGAGGCACGCAATAGATGCAGTATTAACCTTGCTTGACCTCTAACATTGCGTCCATACCATAAGCGCCGTAGATATGTTGCATCGCCTTTTCTCTGGCTTCATTGACAGCTTCAATAACTGGATTCAGACCGGTGCCGTCTACCGTTGTTCTGAACGGACGTGCTGAAACTTGCGTCTGCAATAACTGTAATACAGCGTCAGCAACCATTTGCGGGCTGGGTGCATTTTCGGCATCGTGACCCTGTTCTGTACCCGCCCACATTTGTTCTGGTGCATCAGCATGTTCGCCATAACTTTCAGTTACAGCTTTATCACTGGATCTCAGCAAATTCGCACCAAAGTCTGTGCCAAAACCACCAGGCTGTACGATGAGTGACTGAATACCAAACTGAGACAACTCAACCCGATAGTTTTCCGCCAGACCTTCTACCGCATGTTTGGTCGCGTTGTACGAACCCAGGAATGGCAACACGAACTGGCCCAAGATACTGGAAATCTGGATTAAAGTGCCCTGCCCACGCTGTTTCATATGCGGTAATAAAGCCCGCGTCATACGCTGTACACCAAAAACATTGATATCAAACACACGCTTGAAGTCTTCAATGTTAAAACTCTCTTGCCAGCCAAGCGTACCAACGCCTGCATTATTAATCAAAACATCGATATGTCCTGCCTGCTCAAGTGCAGCATTCACGCCCATTGCAACACTATCATCGTCGGTAACATCAATATCAATAACATGAACCCCTTTACCTCTGAGCTCGTTGGCAACCGATGCATTGCGCCCTTGTGGGTCGCGCATAGTGCCCGTAACCGTAAAGCCGTGGTCTGCCAGTGTATTCGCAATAAGATAGCCAAATCCGCTGTTTGATCCGGTCACTAAAACTGATTGTGTCATGGTATTCTCCAGAATTTTTAAATTTTGTCTGTCTGGCGTACAGCTTGAGACAAGGCAGCTGTACGCATTTTGGGCTACACCTGAATGTAGCTTTATTGTTAGTCCAACTGCTTAAGTAACGCCTGCGCTACTCCAACTGACGACTTGTTGTTCTGACCGGTGATCAGCTCACGGTCGATAACAATATGCGGGTGCCAGTCTTTTTCACCCCGAGAATAATCTCCGCCGGCTTTGGTCAGCGCGTCTTGAGGCCAGTAATACAATTCGTCACCCCCCAGATAATATTGGGTTGCAACGGCTTCCTCAGAGTTACTGAATGTAGTCATGCGATATCCCTCATAAACCCAGCCCTCTGCGGGTTTTGCATTTTTGCCTGACTTCATTGCTACTTCGAATTCAGCGGCATTTGGCAGAGCTGAAAGCAAAGCAACCGGGCCATGACAGACCAAACCAGTGGGTTTTTTCTGCGCATTAAAGTGGCGCAAGAACTCTCCCAGCTGCGGGTTAGCAACCAGGTCACCCAATGGTGCGTGGCCACCCGGCACAAAGACCGCATCAAATTTATCAATACCAATTTGTTCTATGCGGGCAAAACTGACAACCGGACTGTCGGTCTTATCATCAATTTTGAGTTGGTTGAATAAGGCCCTATGAGCCTGATAATTCGACTTGCTGACGTCCAGAAAATGATCGGGTGTATCTGATACCGGATCGAGCCTTGGTGCCATGCCTTTAGGTGAAGCAAAGGTCAGTGTGTGACCTGCATCCAGAAATAACTTAACCGGTTCCATTAATTCGTTCAGATAAACGCCTGTCTTGTAGTCGTAACCGTTTTTCAATGTCATTTGTGCCGTGTCCGACATCACTACCAAAATCTCATCGGCCAGACTCAGTGGGCTTGCAATCAATGCAGTCAGTGCTGCGAGTGTTTTTAATTTCATGTTCATCTCCTGAAGTTTGATGACGTGTGTTCTTAACTTGGGTCTAGAATAAGCCGCCCCACTTCATTAATGAAATTAATTGCTTTAATATAGCCATGAATGCAAATAATGACCCTGGAGGTAGGCGTGAGTAATATTTCGGATATCGAGCTCAATCAGCTGCGTCTGTTACAGTTAATATTTGAGACTAAAAACCTCACACGAGCCGGTGAGCGTGCGGGTCTGACACAATCAGCAGTCAGCCATACGCTGAAAAAGCTGCGCCACAGCTTTAATGATTCGTTGGTTATTCGACAGGGCAATAAATTGATCCTGACCCCACGTGCAGAATACCTGCAATCCCAGCTCAATCGCTGGTTAAATGACTTTGAACGCCATATTCTTACTCAGGAGCAATTTGACCCAGCTCACTCCAGTCGTACTTTTTTTATCGCCACCAGCGATCTGGTAGAGCAATCACTGGCCCCGGATTTAATCCCACATCTAAGCAAAGTGGCCCCCAATATTCAGGTGGTATTTGCCAAGCTCGATAAACGGGGCTTTGCAAGCCAAATTGAAAGTGGTGAGGTTGATTTTTCAATCAGTGTTATCGAGTCTAGCCACCCTGCTCTGATGGTCACCACCTTGTATAAAGACGACTATGTGTCCGTAGTAAGGCAAGATCACCCTTGTCTCAGTTCTGTACTCGACCTGGCCAGTTACTGCCGCTATCCACATATTCTGGCGGGCACTGCTAAAGATATTCGGGGAACCGTGGACGACGCGCTGGACAAACTGGGACATACCCGCAAAGTTCAATATAAAGTGGCTAACTTCTCAAGTGCCCCATACATTGTCGAAACCAGTGATGCCATATTCACAGCACCACGCAAATTCATTGAGGCAGTGAGTGCTAAATTTAACATTGCAGTGTTTGAGCCGCCGCTGTCAGTCCCGCCGTTTTCGATGAAAATGTACTGGGATATTCGCAACAAAGACGATCAGGCAAGTCGGTGGTTCAGACAGGAAATCATCTCTGTCGCGCGTCAAACAACTCCCTAGACAATACAAGTATTTGCTCAGCTAAAAAGGCGCTGATCATATTAATTTTATTGGCAAATACCTGGCTTGAAGCGGAAATTCCTGTAATAGCCTGTAATGGTTTAGCGGGTATATTTGGTCCATTATTTTTGCATACCGTTATCACTCGCACTCCCTCGGCTCATACAGCAGGGAGTATGCGCGTGACCTTTGAATTAACCCGTCGAAATGACATCGACATATCACTCTCATCAGAGCCTGTTGTTAATGATCGGCGCAAAAATAAGGACTGTGCAATGACTAGCAAAACCCAACAATCATCCGTTCGCCCCTACCCCGAACTGAAAGGCAACGAACCCACGGTACCTCAGTTCGGAATACTCGATAAACTTCATGGCACCTGGGTTAACTGGAAAGGCGGCCCTAAAGGTTTGCACACTACGCCAATGCCCTCTCCCGGTACTTCCTCAGAAACCGTATTTGGGGTTTTTCATTTCAAATCGCAACAATACCGAGAGCAGTTAACCTTTTCTAAAGTAAACGCACCGGTTCGCAACCGTGCAGGCTCCAATGAACAGTTTAATGGCCCGGTCAAATACGAAACAGCCATCATTGATAACAACGATGATCTGCAACATTTTGAAAACGGCATGTACTTATGGTTGGGCGATAATACTATGCCATGGGAAGAAAATGGTCAGTATCAAAACCCGCGTACTATGTTCTCCCGCCCTTCAACCGCTGCAACCGTTGATGAAGACGGCGGCGTTCCGGTCATTGGCCCTGGCGAACAAGGTCCTCAATTTGTTCCACCTCACTCCATTTCTCGCTCAGGAGTGATCCCCCATGGCACCACCATTCACCTGACAGGCAACGTCACCCATTTTGATCAGAACCAGAAACCCAAGCCACCTGAAAGACCTGAAATAGCAAAGCTTTGGGAGCAACCCTACCTGTCTATCTCTCCGACTATGGGTATAGATCCCGAACGCGACCTGATCCCGGGCAGTCTGAAAAAGCCAGACTGGACGACCAAACCACGGGACGAGCAAATAGACTACCTTGGCCAACCTGAGGCGCATCAGGGGGTAAACAGTGCCCGCGCCTATTTCCTGAATATCTTTAACTACAATAAATATGGTGCCAAGTTCCCCTATACAGTTCAGCCAAATCTGTTGCTTTCAGAGTTCAATGAGGGATTAAACTTCAAAAGCTATGATCTGATCGAATTAGACAGCCAGCATGATACTGGGGTACAGGGTGCAACGGTCAATAATGTCATGATTGAGCGCTACTGTCGTGTGGTTCGCATGCGCCATCGCATGTGGCTGGAGCGCATCGAACTGGAAAATGGAAAAGAGATAGATCAGTTGCAGTACGAGCAAATCGTGGATTTTGAGTTTATGTTTGGTGCCAGTGGTGAAACCACTCAGTGGCCGCATATTCAGGTCAACACATTGCGACGTCTGGAAGATATCCCTGAAGAGGATCAATATGACGCTATCAAGCTGCCTGAAGAAGATGAACCCGTTACCAAACCCAAAGCCCGGGTACATTGCATGAACCATAAAGCGAAATAAGGTAACCAAACTGAGTGCAACTTCTGTCAGAGCAAAAGCTTGCAGTAGACGCACTTATCTAATCATGGTCACTTTTTGGTGCCTCTCAAACATAATGCGGGCAGCACAATCTGCGATGAAAGCTGGTGTCCTGCCTCTCACAACAGAGGTTTTTTGCAAAAACGCGGGTATCAAGTCGCCGGCGCTGTGTTTTTCGAGACTTATTTGCTGATGCCGATCCAGTTGAAAAAATTCCAAGGTGCGTTATCAATGCATAGCTGATGCTTTTCCTCCCAGTCTTGGTTAATTGTTTGCCTGGAGCGTTCAACAAGTTCTCCGTCAGAGAAAGCATACACCATCGCATCGTACGTATACCCCGTTTGAAGTGGTTCATCATCTTTGGTCTTGCAATATGTGGGCACCATATCACCCAGTCGCACCTCTATCTTTTCACTAAACCAGCTTGCTTTGACCGGATAAGCGCTTTGACCAAAAAATGGCACGGGGTCAATTAAAGGTGGGGTCTGAGAACAAGAATCCTGCACCAGCGAGGTTAACCAAAGCTTACCTTCCTTTAATTCCCAGGTCCCTTTGTAGCCTCGCCAGTTCGCTGTACACCACCCTCTGCCAACCAGCCTGGACTGAATGTCATCGTAGTTGTAAAGTGACTCGAGGGGAAACAGATCTATGCCATGCGCTTGCCCTTCGACAACAAAGACTTCCCTGACTTGGTGCGTTGCAAGGCACACCCCGCTATATAACAGCAACGCAGGTAAAAGGTAGTTATGCATAACGCCTCACTATGCCTCTAATCGGGCGCACATTTATCAGATACGGGGTATTTAAACGACTTACACGTGTATAAACAAGTGCTTTAGTTTTCATACCTATCATCTTACCGGGTTGAGCAGGGTAAGGTCCGTTACGCTTTTGGCACTTCCCCTCCCCACAATCAAGATTATTGGATGAGTACAACGAAAAATAATAAGCAAAAAGAACTAAACTGGCATACATACTGCTTATCCATGTCGGCTGTTCAACCTGACAGCACTAAACCAAGTCTGTGGTATTTAACACAGAGCCTCAGACACTTCATTTTTTCCTAAGGAGTAGAGTAAAATGAAACAACTTTTAATTTCCAGCGCCCTGTTGGTTTGTGGTACTTTTTGTCTTTCTTCTCATGCCAGCAATTTAGACCCTCAGCTTCAGGCTAAGCTGGACGAAGCTTACTATCTTTACGATTCCGGGCACTACCAGGAAGCACTGGACAATGTTCACTGGTTGGTCGAAAAAGGCGTGGCGCTCGATCACAATTTTTATGGCTACCGACTGGGTATCGTTTTTCCACTTTGGCGTAATCTGGCGCAGGATTTTGAGCCAGCTCGCATCAGTTTTAATCAGCTACTTGAGTCCAGTGTCGAAGACGCCGTTAACTCGCCACAAAACTGTGCAGCTTTTGACGATGCTCGCTCGCTGCTGAGGCTTCAGCATCGAGTTACCGATATCATCTCTGTGCTGGAGGAAAAAGAAGCGACATATCCTCAGGTGTGGTCTCGTTGCTGGGATGATACGGCCACACTTGACGCTGTGGAGTTGACGTCTAAGCCGCTAATTGATGCCTATGTTGGCGATTTATCTGATCACTTTGCTGCACACTATATCCCTAGAATTGAGCAATATTACAGCCAATGTTCAAAAGATGAGGATTATCGCGAGGCATGTCAGGAAGGAGTAAAAGAACACCTGAACGCTGTCTCATATGCATTTCGACACGCGGCCATGACCCATTACGGCCTGAATGAGGCGGGTCAGGTCGGTGCACTGACCCTTGCACTTCTGTTAAAGTGGCAAGAACAAGGTAACTAAACCCGTTCTTCTTTCCTATAAGAGGCAATTAATTGCCTCTTTTTACATACATTTTCCGAGCTGTCAGATTTATCCTACTCTTGCATCGCCAACTCACCGCTTTTCTAACACCTCGATCATCGCCTCAGCCACAGCCACCGAAGATAAATAGTTCTGTCCGGTGATCAGTCGTCCATCTATTTCTACAAAGGGTTTGTTGCGCTCACCATGACGAAAATCTCCACCTCGCGCTTCAATACGCTCGCCAATCATAAATGGAAATTCTTTCAGGTACTCAGCCCCGACACGTTCAAAAGATTCGGGGTAGCCACTGACACGTCTGTTGGCGACCAGATACTCCCCGTTGCTCAATTTCAGATTGACAATACCGGCTGTACCATGACAGACCGAAGAAACAATACCGTTATTCTGCTCATAAACCGTCATCGCAATAGCCTGAACTCCGGGATGTTCTGCAACCTCATACATAGCATTGCTGCCACCAAGGTAATGGACCGCTTGATATTCAGAGGCATTCACTTCCTCTGGTGCAAAGCTGTTACCTATCGCGTACATAAATTCGGGGTCGTAAAGATACTGCTTATGAATTGGAATTGACGTATTCACATAAGCCAGGCTTAACGCTCCACCTCGGGTACTCATAAAGTCTACTTCATACCCGACTTTGATGAATGTGTCGTAGGCATAGACCAGCTCAGAAAAACTGGTCCCGGCTGGTAAGTCACTGTCACCATGAAAACTGGCACTGGATGCAATGAAGAGAATTTTTTTATTTTTATACTGAGCACTTTGGTCCGTTGCTGTCTTACTCACAATCTGCCATTTCCCTGCAATCTGTTTAAGCAAGACATGATCTATATATGCCTGGTAAGGAGGTGCTACCGTAATTTTCAGCCGAGCCATGGCGATATCACCATCGATTTTCACAGAGAGTATCTTGCCCCGACGGTTGCGATTGTTCAGCGGCTTAAACCAGCTACTGTATTGCTCCATCGATACCGTCCAAAAGGGTTTGGTGTCATGAGACAACAGTAGCTGAGCCTGCGGATGAAAGGCATTTTTGATTTGGGCAGGCTGCCCCATTTCAGTTCCCTTTAAGTAGTCATTTAAAGCACGTAAAACGCCTGCCTCATCATCAGCCAGACTACTGCCACAAAACAGCAGGCATAGCAAGATCAGCAGGTGTCTAAAAAGAGTTTTCATGGTGTTTCTCCGGTTAACTTAATGTCACCTCACCATAAAACATAACCTTAAAAAACAAGCTCCTGAATTATAATCTAAGTGTTCAGAATGATAATTTGACAGACTTTGCACGAAACTGATTGGGAGTTTGACCACATTGCTTTTTAAACGCCGTATAAAATGTCGAGCTGGCGTTAAAGCCACACTGTTCAGCAACTTGCTCAACTGTCATGTTCTGCTCCTGTATTAACAGTTTCTGGGCGTGCT
Source organism: Pseudoalteromonas sp. AWH4_217 (assembly GCF_056161105.1). Classification (NCBI taxonomy): domain Bacteria; kingdom Pseudomonadati; phylum Pseudomonadota; class Gammaproteobacteria; order Alteromonadales; family Pseudoalteromonadaceae; genus Pseudoalteromonas; species Pseudoalteromonas sp. AWH4_217. The sequence goes on from NZ_JBSWYM010000020.1 coordinate 78,238, forward strand.
TTACTCGATAGCCATTAAGATATTGATTGAAGTTACAACCGTGTTGTTGATTCAAATGTTGAGACAATTTTGTATGGCTAACACCCAAACGTTTGGCTAACCTGGGTAAGGACATAGAAGGGTCCGTGAATAGCTGCTGCTCATTCATCAAGCTCTCTAGCATCGCGGAAATTTCCGCACTCTGTTGTGGTGAAATAACCTGTGCCGCGTATTTTTCTTTGCCTCTGCTATGCCCAGAAAAAACCACAATGCTGAGATACAACACCATAGAGAATGACAAAGCGCCCACAATGTAAGACGTATAGGCTGAGGTAAAATAGGCAAACCAGATAAGTGCGCCGCCACTAAGCGCGATAAAAGGCAAATCGCGCCATACAGGGAGGTCCGGATGCGATTTTAACTCGGCCAGTTTGTGCCGGTACACCCAAGCCGACACCAAAAGGTAACCAAGCCATACATAACTTGAGCCGCGATACACCCAGGTTTGCCACAATTCAGGATAACTTTGATACGGGTATATCACGCCAACGAGGGCAACCAAAACAAGCCACAATGCAAAATGCCCGCGCAGTAGCCAGCGAGCTTTGTTTGGGTAAAGGCTACGAAAACAAAACGAAAAAAGGCTCGGTCCAATCAAACAGCAGGCACTCAACCCCAGCTGCAAAAAGTCTTTGCTCAGCCCGGGACTAAAGTAAAACGCAACCGATTTGCCAATCCGAATACTCAGCATAATCAACAGCAAAGACAGCCAGGGAGCTGCGGCAATTTCCCTGCGTTTATGATAAACCCAGGCAGCCAGTAAAACGCCATTAAATGCCCCAAGTGAGGCGAAGAAAAACAGAAAGTAGCGCGAAAATTCCATTACGATATTGTTTTAATCACAGACCCCTGCACTATCGCATATCAACATGGCTCAGCCAAGCGCGAAAGGGCCTCAGCGTACCCGATATCGTCAGACGCTTCAGGCTCCTCACTCACCCCCCTTGCTCTCTTCCTGCTCTATCACCTGGATGGTTCTTTCTACAAACCTTTTATAAGCTGTGTCTGGTAAAAACGGCACCTTGCCTTGCACATTAAATCTGGCGACAATTTTCTTACTCTCATTCTCTGCCATAATTTTCTCAACACTGTAGCCTTTTTTTCTGAACACACGTACGGTCTCCACCCACAGGAGCGTATTGGCTCTGAATTCACGCAGTGACGCTTTATTTGACACAGCGCCATGCCCGGGAATGATCACACTCTGTTCGTCTCCGATTTGTAAAATGATCTCGATGGCATCTTTAAAGCCCTGCACCCCTCCCGCATAAAAGGTGGGATGCCAGCTGGTATCAAACACATCTCCGACAAAAATCGTGTTACTCGGCTTGTGATAAAAAATGTTGTCTACCGAGGTATGAGACTTAACCATAACACGGGTGAACCCGGCCAGTTTAACGTCGCCTTCGACAAGCTGAGCTCCACGTTCCATGAAATAAGCATTGCCTCCCGAGTGGTCTTCGTGATTATGCGTATTTAAAATATGGGTAACCGGTTTATGGTGAATTTGATCAACAGTTTTATATAGCTGGGCCAAGTTAGTTTTACCTGGCATAGGGTCGATTAGTACCACGCCGTCGGAGGATTTAAACAATCCGATATTTGTGCCGTAGTCTTGCTCCGTAAGAATATGCAGGTGTTGCGATACAGCCTGAACCTGAATAGTGGCTGCAAGTGTTACGAAACTACCAGCAAGCAATGGCGTTATCAACAATGCTTTTAACATGGTCAACATGACTCCCTTTCTTATTATTGTGAGGCACAAGCGGTCTGTACCGGTTTACCGTGCTACTATGATTAAGCATAAATTAGAGTTAACATCTAGCTTCTATTCGACCAAAGGAATGAAGCCTGATGAACAGCGTACTCTTGCTTTTAATTAGCGTACTGAGCTGCTCGCTCGCCTATGCAAAAGATGAGGTTCACTCTGCACCGTTAGAGTTTGCCCACACTTTGACATTTAACTCTCAGATACTGAAACAGAATCGCTCAGTAAACGTCTATTTACCAGCAGAATATCAAAAAAATACACAACAAACATACCCGGTTATTTATCTACTGGACGGTTCAAAAGATGAAGACTTTATTCACATTGCCGGATTGGTACAATTTGCCAACTTTCCCTGGCTAAACTATCTTCCACCCAGCATTGTTGTGGGTATTAGTAACCAAGACAGAAAACGGGATTTCACCACCCAAAGTAACAATGCACTGGATAAACGTGACCTGCCGACCCACGGTGGCGCTAAATCATTTATTGCATTTCTGGAGAATGAACTCCGACCAATGATAGATAAGCGTTACCGCACCAACCAATCAGATACCCTTATCGGTCAATCGTTGGGGGGCTTACTCGCCAGTGAAATTCTGTTTCATCACACGTCACTGTTTGATCACTATGTCATTGTCAGTCCCAGTCTGTGGTGGAACAACGAGTCTTTACTCGCCAGTAAATTTGCCCCCACTAGTCTGCCAAAGTCTGTTTACATTGCGGTAGGTAAAGAAGGTGACGTAATGGAACGTGTTGCGAAACAGCTATACGATAAAATAGCCACTCAACTTAAGGGCAAAAGCCAGTTACATTTTCGTTATTTTGAAGAACTGGATCACGGAGATACCCTACATCTCGCTGTATACGACGCATTTAAACAAGTTGAGTATAAATAAGAACGTGTTGCGAAACAGCTACACGATAAAATAGCCACTCAACTTAAGGGCAAAAGCCAGTTACATTTTCGTTATTTTGAAGAACTGGATCACGGAGATACCCTACACCTGGCGGTGTACGACGCATTTAAACAAGTTGAGTATAAATAAGAACGTGTTGCGAAACGGCTATACGATAAAATAGCCACTCAACTGGTATGCGGCTTAAGTGTCTGGGCAAGTTTATAATAATCAGTTGTAAAGACAACGACCAAAACGCCATTAAAAACCCCATATGAAGCGAGGAGATGCATAAAGAAGCGCGAAAGGGGTCGCCTCACGCTCAGTGCTCATTTGTCCGATTTATCATCGCTTGCAGGTAGCGCTAATATGAACATTGCACCGTTGAGTATCTCGCTGGTACCCACCTCTATCGTACCAAAGTGCTGGTCACATATTTTTCTGACTATTGATAACCCCAGTCCATGTCCGCTTTGCGCTTTGTTTCTTGCTTTATCGGCGACATAAAAGGGCTCAAAAATATGGGCCTGATGCGTGAGCGCTACACCGGGGCCATCATCATGTACTGTGATATATACTAATTGCGCCTGCGCATAACATACCAAACGCACTTCGTTATCAGCATATTTAAAAGCATTGCGTACGAGGTTGTCGAGCGCCCGCATGAGTAATCGTTTGTCAGCCACAACAATAAGGCTGTCTGGGGTAATTTGGATTGTCAGGTTCACAGTGCACGGCTTATCTTTTTGCCACCGTTTTTTACCGTCATGTAATAATGCAGCCAATTCAATTGGTTCCGGCGACAGTGCACCATGATCGCTTTCCATTCTGGTATAATGCAGAAGCTCGTCGACCATCTGCTCCATTTCCTCCGAGTCTTCAATGATGCTGTCAACCGTCGCCGCTTGTGATTCATCCAGTTTCGTTTCTTGCAATAGTTCAGCCTGCCACTGGACCCGAAATATCGGTGTACGAAGCTCATGGGCAATCGCATTTGTCAGTGCTCGATTGCTTTCAATTAACTGTGCAATGCGGTCAGCCATGTCGTTAAATGACTGATTGAGCGAGCCTAACCTGTTGGAACTGGATAACTCTGCCCTGCACGACAAATCTCCCCGGGCAAAGCGTCGTGTTGTATTTTCCAACATTCTGACACGACGTAAAATCAACCAAATATTCACCAGATTAAAGAGAACGAAACTGCCAAGCATAAAGATCCATGCCAGGTCCTCTTCCAAATCAATTTTCTGCCTGACAAGACTACTGTGGTCAGGCACATAACTGAATATGGCTGTATTTCCAGCCAGACGAAACCACAAGGTACGGTCTTCATCAAAATAAATATACTGCGATGAATTCTCATTGAAGAACTCAGAGACAATTGCGGTTGGTCTCTCATGTGACTGTAAAAGCAAATGAGACTGCTGTGCATACTGCTTCATTGCTGCCAATGCAGACGCGCCCCCCTGATGATCGGCAATATTCTGTAGCAGCTGTTGATGTGCCAGTGCCTCGTCATCTTCCAGTACAAACTCATAGTCTACTGCCAGTTCGTAAACAAGAATTTCATAAGCAACCAGTGCCCCGATAAAGCAGGCAAACAGAATAGCCAGTGATTCAACAAAGATGCGTTTCATTATTTCCCAGCTTGTCTCGGGTTAATCAGATATTTACTACGACCACGCAGTACTGGCAAACAAGTAGCCTTTGCCTCTTATAGTCAGGATCCGCTTTGATGCCTCCTGACTGTCATTGAGCAGCTTGCGTAAGCGCACGACTTTATTGTCTACCGTCCGATCGATGCCATCATACTCAATACCACGTAGTGCTCTGGTCAGCTCATCCCGTGACATCACTTGGTCTGGATGACTGGCTAATATCCACAGTAGATCAAATTCACTGTCGGTTAGTTGAATAACCTCGCCGTCCAGTTCGCAACGCTTGTACTTATTTTCAAGCCTGAGCAAACCCAGCTGCATAACCTCCGGGTCCGCCTCCATTTCGTGGCTCGGTCGGCGAAGCAAGGAACGAACACGTGCAAGCAGTACTCTTGGTTTAATTGGTTTCATCACATAGTCATCAGCGCCAATCTCCAAACCTGCAACATGGTCAAAGTCATCATTACTTGCTGTCAGGATTAAAATCTTACCCCGAAACTGATTACGGCTTTGTCTGCATATTGTCAGCCCGTCGGTGACAGGCAACATTAAGTCGAGTAGTACTATGTCCGGTTGTGTATCACACATAGTGCTGACTGCATGGCTGCCGTCTTCTAAAGTCGTGACGTCAAACCCCTGATTGATAAAGTATTCACTAAGTAGTCTTCGAAGTTTCTCGTCATCTTCGATGATTAGCATATGTTGCCGGGTCATGGTCACCAATTTTTATATTCTACTAATGGCAATAGTATACCCGCGCTTTGTCAGAGCCCGAAATACATTCCTGTACATCTTGATGACTGAAGCCGCCTTCACACTCGGTTACCATGCACTCAACAAAATTTTTGCGTGGAGATATCACTATGAAAACCTTTAAATTATTGCTCGTTGCAGCCTGTGTAGCCTCTGTATCAGGGTGTAATTCGGGCTCATCAAAATCGACCGGTCAAAAGACTACACCAACCAAATCTGTCACACCTACAAAAGTAGAACGACCAGCAGCAGATCATACCTTTTCAAATACTGAGCTGGAGGCTCTGCTCACTGAACGTAACCAGATACTGAATTCTGTTAAAATGAGCTTCGAAGGTAAGTCTTACAATCAGGTTCAGTACGCTGAAGAGTTAGATGAAGGACAATGGGTGATCAAACTTCAGAGTTCAGATGCTAGTACAGTAGACTTGTGGTTAAGTAATGCTGACGACGGTGACTGTTTGATTTACCAGCCATCTGTCATTACAGATATTTTTAAATGTGGCGAATCTACTCGTACAAGCTCTGATAACAGCACGGTGATTCAATCTACGACTCAAAACAGAAAATCTGACATTCAAGTCGAATTCCAGACTGACGCACTCAAACACATAAGCAGCATTGGTAACACCGTGCTGACAGCTAGCAATAAAGACAACAAAGTCACAATCAACACCACTTTTGCATTCAACGAGTTCTTTCGTGAAATACTTAACAAGGATGGCAGTAAAGAGCGTATTAACGCAACACTCGGCGTGACAACATACTTGCAAATGAAAGACATTACGAGCCGCTTTGAAGGTTCCGAAATGACCCTGGCATTTTCAACCCACATTGGCGGCAGTGCAGACGACGACATTAATATGTATACAGGGCTGCTTATCAAAGATAATAAAATGGCAACCCATGTAACCCGAACAGGTTCCGTTTTTTCAGGTGGCACCGACCTTTTTGCGGCGGGTAATCCGCGTATTTTACAAAAAGCGAGTGACACAATAGCAATCGAAAGCAACAAACAAATTGGCGTACACAGTTGGGGAAACGGTGAAAAAACGGCTTTAGACATTCCCTATACTGATGTAAGTCACCGTAAGCAAGCGACCTATTTTGACAAGGTGCTGGGCCAGCAGGGTATCGACTTTTATATTTTTACTCTCAAGTCAGCGCCATTTAACGGCGAGCACTGGATAACCCAGGCTGATTCTGACAAATATAACTTTATTACCGTTATTGAGTAAGCCTCAGGTAAATACCCTACCACTTGCTTGATTCATCGAGTAGCTGTGCCATGTGAGTATCATTACTCTTATGGCACACAACTGGCCTGACAAAGGTATACAACTACCGTTTTAGTTACCATCTATGTCTGAGTTGCACAGTCATGTGCTTTACAACATCCCCCATCAGCGCCGCTTCATGCTGTGTAAAAGCACCCAGAAAAGCTTCAACACTCTCAGAGCTAGCTTACATACACAATTTGGCCGGCAGATGAACAAAACAATCACATCTTCCTGCTTTTTTATCCCTTTTGTGATGCAAAGTTCATATTAGCCACGTATATTGCTTGGTTCTGTTTTTTTGTAGTAATGATGTTATGCGCAGTTATGTATTTCTGGCCATGCTGGCTCCAGCTTTTGCACATTCAGCTGATATGCAGCTAAAGTATCTTGACGAGGTGATTGTTCCTGCTGACTTGCGGATCGATGGCGATAAGGTCGGTGGCTTGTCAAGCATTGAGTACACCAACGGCAAATATTTGCTGATAGCAGATGACTCTAAAAAACCGCGATATTTTCAGGCAAATATCAGTATTAACGGCAAGAAGATTGAGCAGGTTCAATTCGAAAAGTCTTTACCTCTGGTTGATAAAAAAACACATTCAGGGGTTGTTGATCCTGAAAGTTTACGCGTTGCTCCTGGCAGCGGCGATATTATCTGGACCAGCGAAGGAAGTATAAAATACAAACACGCCCCCGCAATTTTTATGCAAACACAGCAAGGCCAGGTAAATTTCGAGCTGCCCGCAATGTTCGATATCACCAAAAGTTCCGGGCCAAGGCACAACGCGGTATTTGAAGGCTTAACGGTTGCGCATTCAGGTCAGGGAATATGGGTGTCTGCAGAAGGTGCATTGAAACAAGACGGTGAAGAATCCACCATTGAGCAAGGCAGCATGGTTCGTATCTCCTACTTTGATTTTGCCTCGAAAAAAATGCAAAAGCAGTTTGCTTATTATCTTGAGCCCATGGTCAACCGCCCCGAAGCAAAACCCGATGCATTTCGCACCACGGGTTTGGTTGAGATATTACAGGTTAATGAGCACCAGTTTTTAACAATGGAACGTTCATATACTTCAGGCATAGCGGACGGTGGCAATGATGTCAGCATCTACCTTGTAGATATAAAAGGCACAACTGACACCAGTCGAATGACATCATTAAAAAACCAAACTTTGCGCCCTGCCAGCAAGACTTTATTGCTGGATATGGCCACCATCAAACATCAACTGCACTCCAAACACATTGATAACCTTGAAGGCATGACCTTTGGGCCAGTGCTAGACAATGGCAACCGAAGCTTACTCATGGTATCTGATGATAATTTTAACGTGCATGGGAAGCAGCTAAGTCAAATTTTATTGTTTGAGGTTGATACCCTGCAACCGCTACGTTAAGCCCATTAGGTGAGCGCCATTTTATTTTGCGAGCCTTGTTCGAACTTTATACACACCAGTGCTGAGCGCTACGGCAGGTACGATAAATGAATTAGACCTGAGCTCAGCTTCACTGGCTGGTGTGCAGCTCCTATCTGAAGAAGAAAATGTGACTCAGCCCAAAAAGCTAAGCATAGTCTGACGGCTGAGCGACTCAAACGTCATGAAACACTGAACCTGGCCAATCAGTTTGCTGCTTAGACCACTTTGCAATCGCTTCTCTGGGTGTACCTATAGGCTTGACTTACTTCCACCTTGGTGTAATTTATATGTGAACGAAGTAAACAAAAAACACTAAAAGGAAATTATTATGAAAGCTTATCTGTTACTCGCCGCTTTGGGTCTGGGTGTCACAAGTCTGTCAAGCCAGGCCGCGACCGTAGAATGTGTTATTAGCGGAACACCAACGCCTCAGGAATGGAGCAGCCCGGTATGTGCCAGCCCCACAACATCAACGGCTTCTTCCGTTGTTTTTCGACTCAATACCAGTAAACCCGTGGCAGAAGTCAGCTGGACTTACCATAGCCAGCATAGCGGCCGTTGGGATTGCAGAAATGGGCAATATTGCCGCTTTAGTAACTACTCTTCATCGCCCAGTGGCAGTGCAGAAGCTTGCGCAACCAGAGTCTTATATAAGGACGGAACATGGGAAAACCTGAACAGCTGCGCTTATGGTTCTTACTGGCACGGCTCAGGCCCAATCTTGAAGTCATTCAACGTCGATGTACCTGAAGCGGCTTTTTCATCCGAGCAATTAATCGACTAATACCCTCAGTTACAAAGCTGATCTGAGGTATTGACCTTGAGTATAAAAAAGCCCCACTGCTAACAGCGGGGGTTTTTTTGACACTATATTAAACATCCTGAAAGGATGAGCCTTGCGTCGCTATTCCCAACCATTGCGTCCTTATCGAATAGAAGGCGCATAACTTGGCGGTCTGTTGTCAGGTGCCTGTCCGAATGCTTTGTTTGGCGTATCACTCAAAGTAAAGTCCAGTGTCACAGGCGTGTTGATGTAAGACTCATCAATCCAGCTATTCAACGTCGTTTTTCCGTTTACTTTCAAAGCTTCAATGTAAATATGCTCATCCGAAGCCTGCGGCGCGTTCAGTGTTAAATTGCCTATCCTCGCCTTTTTAAACTGTGGGCTGGACAATACCAGATCTGCGCGGCCCGGATACTTAGGGTATAACCCCAGGCTGCTGAATACGTACCAGGAAGACATCTGGCCAAGATCATCCTGCCCGGGAATGCCATCAGGTGTATCCAGCCAAAGATCCTTCATTGTTTGACGTACCGTCTGCTGTGTTTTGTATGCCTCGCCAGTATGCAGATACATCCAGGGAGACAAGATCGATGGTTGGTTTGAAACATCGGAGAACTCAGCTGAATCGCGATACAGTACCCAGGTACCGTCAGGCTTGCGGAAGTGACTATCAAGCCGCTGGCTCATAGCCTGTTCACCGCCCAATACTTTCGCAAGCCCTGCACCATCGTGCGGGATCATCCACAGGTATTGAGCCGGACTGCCCTCGACAAACAAATGACCCGAGAAAGGATCAAAGTCTCCTTTCCAGCTGCCGTCTTTATTGCGCCCCTGGATATAGCCCAGTGATTCGGTTGCGGCCGGGTTGTAAATATTGCGCCAAAAGCCAGCTTCGTTTACGAAACGAGATGCATCCTGGTGCTTACCCAAACGTGCTGCGAGTTGAGACAAAGAAAAGTAGCTGGATGCTTGCTCAAGCGTTTCCGAAGCCCCTTCCCAGCTGTTTGATTGATCCGATATATAGCCTAATTGTTGCCACTGATCTAAGGAAGGCTTTTGACCACGACAAAATACCGGACAACCAACATCAGATAAGTCAAACTCAGTCGGTTCGGTCGCGGCTTTGTATAGAGAGTCATATGCTCCGGCGACATCAAAGTCATTCGCTCCAAATGCCACAAAATTGGCAATCGCAATAGTCGATGGGTCGCCACTCATCACGCCCGTTGGTCCGGCGTTGTGGGTCCAGCGATCCCATATACCGTTAAACTGATTTGCCTGATTAAATAGCGACTGAGCGATATCACTGCCACGCTTTTTGTCTAACAAAGTCACCAACTGTAATTGAGAGCGATAGACGTCCCACCCGGAAAAATTGGCATATTGCTGAGTTTGGGTCTCCTGGACGGCGTGCACCTGCTGATCAAACCCCATGTACTGGCCGTTTACGTCTGAAAAAACATTGGGATGATACAAGCTGTGATATAGGGCCGTGTAAAACACACTCAGCTTGCTGGTGTCGTCAGACTCAACACTCACCTTGGAGAGCTCCTCTTCCCACGCGTTTTGCGCATTTTGACGTACTTGAGCAAAACTCTGTTCTGACTGCTCTTTTTGCAGGTTTTCTCGTGCATTATCCAGGCTCACGTATGAAATGCCGACACGCATCTGTACCGTTTCTCCCGAGTTTATATCGAGATCGACCCAGACCCCCGACCCTTTCCCTATATCCGGCCAGCCATTTTCACCGTACCCCATCCCTCCTTGTGAGGAATTCTGCCCGGCAAAAACCTCCGCGTCTTTCCACGCACCAGAGCCTGAAATAGGTTTATCCAGCTTGGCAACAAAGTGGAGGGTGTAATAATCTCTGCGATTATACTCCCCCAGATAACCACAAAAGTTTCCAGAAGTGACATACCCGGTAATTTCGCCCTTGCTGGCGTTAACCTTTACATAAGCGTCGCCACTGCCGAGCTGGGAATAAGCCGTTCTGAATAGCAGTTTGGCGTTGTCGGCCTCCTCAAACGTAAAATTCGCGATACCTGTACGGGTTGTCGCGGCAAGCTCTACGTTCACTCCATTATCCAGCCCAACCTGATAATAACCTGGCGTCGCCGTTTCATTTTCATGAGTAAAGCCGGCACTATAGTACGCGTTAATCGGATCAGTCGCGGGAGAAAAAGTCACATCTTTGGTGAAAGGCATAACGGGAATATCGCCGGATGCACCCAGACACCCGGTACCAGATAAACGAGTAAAGGAGAACCCTTTTACACGACTTGCCTGATAGTTATAGCCACCGGGAGAAACGGGCACACGCTTCTTTTCTTCCAGAATCTTCTTTGCGATCCCTTCCGACTCCGCCAGCAAGTCTTCGGTGTAGGCATGCTCAGGACCAAAGTTAAACATACCGAATGGCACCAAAGCGCCAGGAGAAACATTGCCGGCCTGTCTGTGATTGAACGGGCCCTTAGTTCCTATCAAAGGATCGACATACGACACCACATCGGACACATAATTTGATTGCATGTTTACGTTCTGTATTGCATTTTTGTCAGCTGTGTTGGGCGCTTGACCACAGGCTACCAAAATAGCCGATGCAAGAGCTGCTAGGGCCAGATGCCTGGCTGGTTTATTTTGATTCATGACTGATTCCCACTAAAATGGATCGTTCCAATTTTTGTTTTTGATATTGATTAATTTGCGGGCACAGTGCCACTATTTTAGGTATTTGCACAAATTTAATGCGCTGGTTTGAAGGTTATAAGCGATAACCTGCACTTTGAAAGCAGCCCAATAAGATTTGAAAAATACATTCAGACTGTTTGTCTCACGCCCAATGCATAACATTGGGTGAGCCTGTGAATTGCATATTGGAGGCGTATTTCTGGTTTGGGCGCAACACCTTCTCATTACCAGCTTGTTCTGCAGCCTGCATTTAAAATGCACCTAGACAATTTATTCATTAACTTGCCTTGCAAATACAGTGCTCTTAGGTTCATATCGACCTATACTCAGCTAAGTGCTTATCATTTAGCCAATACTAACACGCTATTAGCACGAGCCTTAGCTACACGCGTTCAATCAGTTGGTATTGCTGAAAACAAACAACACAATAAGGTAGATTGCTATGTCAGGGATCCGCATTCCTAGTGAACAAATAGGCTCTATTCCCAGAAACCCATGTCTAATAGACGCTTATAAAGACTACAAACAGGGAAAAATTAACTACGCACACCTGAACGACATTGCAGAACGTGAAACGTGCCAGGTGATCCGTGAATTAGAAAGCCTGGGCTGTGAGGTCATAAGTGATGGTGAGCAGCGAAAGTTTGATGGCTTCGCGCATTATTGTCTGCATAACTCTCCCAGCTATTCTGACCAGGGCTTATTGGTTGATTTTAATGACGGTCACACCCGAGTGTTTGCACCGCACCTTAAGGTAGCACCATTTCGCTATGAACACACCGCCGACGAATTTCTTGCTTTTGCGCTCAGACATGCAAATGTACCAGTCAAGCAGGCGGTTATCTCTCCTTCTATGCTGAGCCTAGTGTATCCACCTCAAGGGATTGAAGACTACGATCATCAGCGCTTTGTGGCCGATCTTGTCAACGAGCACGTCGGCGAAGTAAGGCGCTGCCTTGATCTGGGTGCACATAAAGTGCAGCTCGATTTTACCGAGGCACGACTTTCGTTAAAGCTGGATCCATCTGGCCAAACGCTCAAGTCTTTTGTCGAGCTTATCAACAAATGCCTGTCTCACTTTAGTGACGAAGAAAGGCAACGTATCGGTATTCATACCTGCCCTGGTGCCGACATTGACTCAACACACAGTGCCGACATCGACTATAAATATCTGTTACCTACTCTGTTTGAAATAAATGCTGGTAATTTTTACGTCGCACTCAGGGGGGAAGCAAACCCCAAGAAAACGCTTAAGCTCATAAGTCGCATCCTTAAGCCCTTCCAGCGCGTTTTTATTGGCGTGATCAACCCAAATAGTACTGAGTTAGAAAGCCCCGAATCGGTCAGGGACTTGGTGTTACTCGCCACTGAGTTTATTCCCATTTCGCAGCTTGGTACCTGCGACGATTGTGGCTTTTCGCCATTTGCAGATGACAGCTCCACCACCAGAGAGTTAGTCTACAATAAAATAAGGTCCCGCCTTGTTGGGACAAAGCTAGCCGAAGAGCTGCTCAATAAAAAGACGTAGCAATCACCCAAATAAATCTATGGTTCGGATATGAGTTCAGTACCGCCACATACATCAGATGATGAAAAGGCCATCACCAGACTGGAAGATGAGATACTGGCGTTGGAGTTAGAAAACAACCGTCTACAACAAATTCTGCGTGACAGCGAATACGACAAAAAAGCGCTCGTTGATATTCAAAAACTCGCAAACGTGGGGACATGGCGCCTGAACCACCTAACCTATGACGTAAAGCTGAGCGAAAAACTCAGCACCATGTTGGACATACCCATTAGAAAAAGCATGCAGTGGAGTGCGTTTATCACTGCATTAGACCCACATGGCGAACTGGGGCTGAAACAGTCACTACAGGATGTGTTCATGGGCGGTGGTGCAATGAATTTTGAACACACTATTACCCGCTCAAGCGGATCGCTTATTCATGTACGTCACCACTGCGAAACTCACCTAAATGGCATAGGACAGCCTCTAGATTCAATTGGCCTGGTGCAGGACATCACACAGGACAAAGAAAGAGCAGCACAGTTAGAAATACTGTCAAATAAAGATGATCTTACCTGCCTGTATAACAGAAGAAAAATGAATCAGGCACTCACTGAAGAGTCCGCTATCTGTATGGATAACGGCCTCTCTCTTAGCTGCATCCTTCTGGATTTAGACAACTTTAAACAAGTCAATGATCGGTTTGGGCATCATATTGGTGACGAAGTACTGGTCCGTGTATCTGAGGCAATTCAAAACAGCCTGCGATTAAGCGATATCGCGTCTCGCTGGGGCGGTGAGGAATTTCTTATTCTGTGCCCCAATACAGCCCCAAATGACGCTGAGGTGGTTGCCGAACGCATTCGTCGGGCTATAGAGCACATTCAGTTATCTTGTGAGCACACAATTACAGCTAGTTTTGGCGTAAGTTGTTTACGCAGTGCTCAGGAGCTGCCAGAGATGTTAAAGCGTATCGATATGGCACTCTATGAGGCAAAAAAAACGGGCCGAAATTGTGTGCGGATGATATGTTGAATCGCTGAACAAGCGAGTGTCATTCCTTTACACCAAGACGCCCCTGGCCCTATTTGGGCGCAAACTGATGATGTCAAAAGAGTCGGTCATACAACATAACAGTGCCCATTATTACATAGACAATTACGAAAATGATAATGCCCAGTCGATAAGGCACAAAGTAAATAATGGCCTCTTTTTTTTTCGATGTATTGAACAGTCTGTCAAAAAAGCAATGGTATATCACCATGCCTAAGCAGCATACCGTAAAAGACAGATAAACAAATGCGACTGGAAAAAAGCCAGCTCCCTTTGCAGTCATGAGGCTAAATACCAAAACGGTAAAGTTAGTCCAACCCAGAACCCGAACTAGTGCTAACATGCTACTTCCTTAATTACTCACTCCAAAAGCCACTTATTACCGCCCAATATACATATTTGGAAAAGTTTATATAGTTTAGTTGTGATCATGATGGTTACCCATAGTATCAGCACTTACATCAGGTGAACTCGATTGCTCAAAAAAACGGCTTTAAATTATTACACAAATTAGGTAGGGTAAAGCCAAGCACTGATTTTTATTAAGCACATGTTAACGCGTGTGCTGCGAACAGGGCTCAATCTATAGATTACCAATAATGTATCCAGAATAAGGAAATATAAAATGAAAGTACAACTGAAAAAGAAAAATCTAAAAACACTGAACAATAGCAATCAACTTGCAAACCAGGCAACACCGCAAGTTGCAGGTGGTGCAGAAGTCTCTATTTACCCAAAATGCATGCCAACAAACCCTGCTATTTGCTGGACAGATGGCACCTGGCACGGCTGTGTTCCTAGATAATCATCACAGATTATCAATAACGCTTAGGCTTATAGCCTAATCACCTGCGCCTTTGGGAGTAAGCTTTCATTGCTCTTAAAGGTGCAGTTTTGCATGTGCACTGCTATATATCGACAGTCCAAATATGAATAGAAACAAGTTTACTCTGTTCACCAGGGCTCCCTTGTAAATATTTAAAAACCGCTATACTCCCCTTGCTTACGCAGGCGTTTAGTTTGTTGTAGTTTGTTTACTTAATTCAACTTTAACCAGGCAGCCCATCTATCATGGGGATATGGCCTAAGTCTTGATTCCATTCTGCCCTGATTGAAACAAATATATGGGCGCTTGGCTTTTTTAAAATTTTGGTTCAATACTGCCAGCAGGAACAGCCAAAAATTTCTCAGCTATTTGCACATTTAGAAAAGCAGAACCATAGTTCGAACAAAAACGCTTCACATGCCTTGTTGATGGCAGGCTAAAAGTTATCACATTGTTTTCGCCTGAAATCCACGTTAGTGAGGCACCAACCGAAAACAAGTTAGATGCATGAGCCGAAACTATGTCTTTTCGACAATGTTGACAATGGTACAGGAAAAAACTTTCAAATTCGCTCTGCTTCAAAGTTTACTTCATCTCAAAGGCATGGCCTATATGTTTTTCGCTCTAACAATATTCCCTACTATACGAGTTGAAATAGATTAGCATTAGGCTTGAATCATCTGTCAATGAAGAAGAGTAGCGCTGTTTTCTCATTATGTTTTATTTTTAAACTGAATGTATTTAACATGCACTTTATTACCGACAGTACCATAGGCTTTGCTTAAGACCGTTGCTTTTTTAAGACCTCTGACTATTACCCGAGAGTGTATTCTGGGCGGGTTGATACTCAATATTTTCAGGTTTATTACTTTACCTGCATCAGATACGTCAAACTCCACGGTGCCTTCTGTATTTATGACTGAACAAGCAGACGGTAGTGAAGAGTTAAACAGTATTGTGCCGGGCTCAAAAATACGGCCTTTTTCCTGAATTGGTTCAACAGTACTGATAGGTTCATCTAGCAATTCAATGTCAGGATCATTGCATGCTTTAGCTACCCCAAACTGGACACCTGCTACGAGTAGTAATGTACTAAACACACTGCCTCCTGAAACAATAGTGCCCCGATCTGAAGGCTCCCCTGAGATTCATATTTAAACTCAATGTGATGGACACGCATGCATTCTTATACTAAATTTATTTCAAAAAAATATTTTGATAACAACACCGTGCATGCACGATAGCAATCAACTGTCTCTTAGTGAGTTGGGTCGCAACATAACCCCCTGTCGCTGCCAAGCACAACATTAGATATATGTAACACCACTATGCATAGCGTTCGCTTTCTAATTACTGCTTTTATACACGCCTGAATAGCTCGACCAGGCTCCGCATCAAACTTGTGTACCATACTGAGCAGCTTTTCTTGGCTGCTTTAGGTGACTGTCCTCGTAACTTGTTGAAGGAATCATCGCCAGCTGCTGCCCCACTCTATCTACCGCTTTATCGGCTTAATAGATACCCAGGCATGGCAAAATCCACTACAAGGGATGTACTTAGATATAATACCACAGCCAAATAGGCCGGTTTCCTGCAGTCCAAACTAGCCCTTCATGTTAATTTTTCTTCTTTTATTTCAATGATAAATGTCAAAGCTAAATACGTTGAATAGTAAAAAAACGCACCCATTTCAGTTGAAACATCAAAGTTTCCTCTTAAGTAATAACCATAAAGAAATGCACAACCTCCCCCTCCATATAAATACAATGCAAGTGAATAGATTTTATTCTTCTCTCTAAAAAATAAAGGTTCTACAATAATATTGTATAAAAGAGTTAGCTTAAAAAGGCACATCATAAAGAAAAAATAATGATTAAGGCTATCATAAAAGTAGACGGTAACTTTCTCACAAGAGAAATAAACTGCAAAATATAAAATACATAAAACCGTAGCCTTGCTGATCACAAGTGCAACTTTTTGCTCTTCTTTTTTAGGCTCCATGTTCCCTCTCATTCACTTAAACCCATTGAAAGAATAACTTGCACGCTAGAGAGCAATGAGAAGAGTTTACAAGCCATATACGGGCGCTCCCGAGAAACCTATCCAACAGTTACGAACCCAACTTTAGGACCTTGTTATGCCGAGCTTTTTCATCTTTTAAAGTGTTGATAAAAGTTTCTGGCACGTTTACACCCAAATACACTATATTTTTTCCATTGATAGGTGAACTGAGTTTGATTACAACATTTGGAACACCAGAATAGTTGAATCGTTTGACGTTACTTGAACGTTTAACATAACAATTGTTTAGGCGTATTTCTGATATATTATCAAGCGGAATTGTGAAAGGCGCATACAGACCGTAACGAATGATTAAATTATTTCCATAAATTGAAATGGGGCGCTTGCCAACAGCTTTGTATTCCGCAAAGAAAAAGACTAACCCGAACAACGTAAGTCCTGTTGTGATATTTGCAGCAGTGCTGGACCATAAAAAGTGCAGAAGTAGGTGTACAAGTGGAATTTCGATAACAATAAGAAGGATAAAGCCCAAAAGGTTACTTTGAGCGCCATCTTTTTTATCATAATAAAAATGTTGTTTGCCTTTATAAGCACTACTTCGTATCCGTGAAGCAAAAAGTGCAAAGCTCCAGACGCGTCCTTCAAGTGCTAATGTTGAGCTGAAAAAAGAGGAACCAAAGATTTTCTCGATAGGATTCGCCACAGCTAAATCTGGGTCTTCTTGTCTTGCGAGCAAAGCGCGAACGGCTAAACACACAGTTATAAAAGCTGACAGCTCGAGAACAAGAATTATGGATAAAACAAAATAACGGCCACTTTCGAGAAAATGGAAAATTACTTTATTATGTTCCGGAATGATCAAGCTTCCTATGAACACCGAGGTGCAACATAGCACAGCCGCTTTTAAAAGAGCTTTTTGTTTATCTGATTCGCATAAGAAACATAAGACGGGAAGCACCAGGAGTGTATCGAGCATAAACAGCCACTCATAATTCGCGTTCCCATATGCATTAAGCGCATTAAACGATGAATAGTAAAACCACCACCAAATCGATACAATGGTTAAAAACGCCAGTGGTACTTTTCTTTTAATACTCGGTTTCATAATATCCTTTTAGCAGTATAACGCATGGTTAGTGGATAAAATTATCTGTATTTATTCTGTCCGTTATGCTTAATAGAGAAACAGTAAATCCTCCTTATATAGCAGCTTTTCCATGGAAATAGAAACCCACGCACCTAAAACCCAATTGAACACTTTACGCACTGTTTAGCGCTTTTTATAATCTTAAGTAATTTACAGTGCTATGATTGCCAACAATACTTGCACGATGTGACTACCTATATTAATTGAATGATTGTTTTGTTTAAAATATACACTTCATTTTTATGACCTATTCCAAGTAGGAAAACTGGAATGAGAAATCATAAAACCAGGATTTTCTTTGACTACTGCTAACCCTCTCCAGTATTTCTTCATATCTCTACGTCATATAAGCTTCAATATGGGACCTTATTATTTACGCGTCCCAACCCATTTTTTTGGCGATCATAATTGATTTGTTAGCTTTAACCACACTTGGCGATTGTTGATAACGTATCTTTCCAAGCCGCTACTGCATCAAAGCTTTCAACCAAACCATCGTTAGTACTTTGGCCTGTGAAGGCTCCGATCCCATGCTGAATCATATAAGTTGGTTTATATGCCGGTGCACCTAGATCAGTTAGGCTTTGACAAATCTCAATATTATCAGAACTTAATTTTGTAAGAGCCATTTGAAACTTATCAATATTACCTTGTGATTGCGCACCAAACAAATTCATACGCAGCACACTAATCGCTTGATGTGCCGTTTTATCTGAAACACGTTTTGTATCAAAAAAGCCATAAGACATGCCAGCAAAATATAGCTCAGCTGCATTAGAATAGTTTTTTTCGGTCAAGCAAATATTAAGTCCTGTAAATATATCAACAGGGTTCTGCGTGTTCGATAGCTCGGCCACTGAAACACATTTAGCTGGTCTCGTGGATCCCAAACTTCCATCAGCCTCATAATTTGTGACACTACTTTTAGGTGTGGAATTACAAGCTGAAATCAGCAAAGCCGATAAAGCTGCCAATATTATTTTCCTATCCATGAGCCGAAGCCCCCTTTTAACGCATTGTTCATTGTAGTTTGTGTTCGAGTGCAACAAATTTGTCAGGCTTTTATTAAACTCAACAAACTATTGATGACTAAATCTCTGATCCCATTTGCTACTCGCTCAGCTCTAGCTTTGGCCTGGACAGAAAGCTTATGAAATTGCATTTTGTTTAAGTCAACAACATCCTCCATTAACTCTTCAAACTCGTCATTGGTCAACTGGCCAAGGGCACGTAACTTAATAAATTCTTCAGTAAGATCGCCCATATGCTTAATGAAAACTCTATTGTCATTTTTGGCCTCTTTTACGAGCACCTTAAGTTCATCTCTTGCAAAGTCAACTGTTTCATCAAGCAATGTATCTAGAAATTCACTTATACCGGACATGGTTAACTCTCCTATTTAAATTCTTCTATTTTGGATTGTTCGGTTGTTATTGCAATATCGAATGCCGTTTCGAGAATTTTCCACTTTGCGATGCAATATCCGGTAGTTAAGCAGCCAGTTGATGCATCTGGAGCTACTCCCCCGGCTCTGGCTTCACAAGTTGAGCCAGAATATACATTGCTGGAATATCTAGATTTAACTTCGACAATGGTTTTCTCCAGTGTCTTTAATTGAGAAATAGTATCGTCATTTAAGCCTTTGCCTTTTTCATACTCATAGGCTTTGGCGCTAGAGAGCACAAACCCATCGATCGCTGACAGTGCATCTTCTCCCTTTGCAACCTCTTTCTGGCATGACTGAAAAAAAACCTTCGTCTCTCCTTTCATGTCAGTCAGGTTTTTATAAGACACAGAATCATAATAAGACACGAGATGGACACAACCACTGATAGCTAACATCATGAAAATGCTGATATATATTTTAATGTATTTCATACTTACACTCCTTTTTTGGATGATAGAACCGCTGAGAAACGAGTCCGCCATCATGCGATGATTAGGCTTTTTTGCGCTACGAATACGCATTTTTAAATTGCAATGTCATCAACTTTTTTAGGTACTCAATTATTTCTGTTGTATTGCCACCCAACTTATGTGTTGCAATTAAATTAGTGCCCCAGACTCTCCGCGCAGTATAGCAAAAGCCGCAGCGCCCATGTTTTTTATGATCTCGCTATTGTAAACAACACCATTATCAATACCTGCATCAAGAATTCATCGAACACAGCCAGGAGCGCGGCCCACGATTGCAGAAAATAGCGGGTTACGAACTGACAGACGGACGTCCAGGCCACATCCACTTTGTAGTAGCAATTCAACAGTGCCTCATGCCCCCCACTAGCTGCATCTCAGATGGAGGTTATATTTTCTCGTTTATCACCCGTATTTACATCTATGCCGCATTCCATGAGCACTTTTATGGATCTAAGTTTTCCTTTTTGCACTGCATAACCAAGCCACGTAGAATCACTAAAAGGTGTAAAGAATGCAATTTGATCTCGTTTTCTCTGAATATCTTTCTGATTTCGTCACAATCTTCAGATTTAACAGCATCTACAATTTGTATCGGAATTGATTTTTCGCCATATCTGTCAAGGGCCCTAACGCCTCACTTAGCAGGCTAAAGTTAGTGACAAAGAAGCGCCAATCTGCTGTTTTGCGTCCTTATTTAAACTTTGGTTAGGCATACTTTTTAACCACCCATTTGATCGGCTTACGAAAGAATACCCATAAAAGCGAAGTTAGTAATAGTGTATATAGAATAATATTTAACAGCGATGACTCATAATGTGGCTTGTCATCAATATACAAATCCACAATTAAGTGGTTATCTTTCAAAAATCTGCCGGAAAGCTTTTTGTTTTCAACCAAGTGTTTGAAAGCTTTACAACTGCTAAAGTTGTTTTTCAAATAATACTTTTCTGTTCCTTTATGAAGGTATCCCTTGTACCCACCGTACTTGCCCTCGCCTTTGTACTCACAGGAGAAAGGTTCTCCTGTGAAATCATACTCTCCCGTATTTCCAAAAGAGTTGGTATTGAGCATCTGCAGTGACACAAAAAACAAAAAAGTAAGAAAAATGACAATGTCTGTTTTGTGCTTCTGAATAATCATTATCTATAGAACTCTACTAATAATCCTAATACCTTGTAGCCGGCTAACAATAGTTGGCTAATTTTTTGTGAGGTATCAACAAAGCCAACCGTTTTGTATCCACATTGAGGGCCGTGTTATATTTCTAATAAATATATCTTTGCCAAACAACAGTATAAATAGCTAAACCTTACATAAAAAACAAAGTCGCTCTGTAGAAGTAACCTCTGAAAACACTAATTTCTTTAGTTACAAACTGCACGAAGCCAAAACCAATACCAAATGCTCTGGTGCAACCAGCCAATGCTCCCAAACCGAGAGTGTAAGGTAGGTAAAGCTCCAAGCCATGCATACCAGCAAACATAATTGAAGCAATGCCCGCAAACATACCAACGTAAGGCCAAATTATTAATTCTGCTAACAGTTTATCCGCTTTGCTCAAATGCATAGAGAATATAACACCTCAGTCATCCGACACATTGGCAGTCGATTGCATTGACTTGCTATGCACTCTCATCCCAGTTAATTCATCGAGCTTTGGCAGCTCAACGGCTTTTGTTCTTCTGGGTTCATCACTCCCCTCTTAGACGCCTAACGCTTAGCTCTAAGAAATCCACAGACATTTATATTTAAAATCAATGTGATGGAAGCATACGGCATTATTTTATCTCATTTATTTCGTCAAAAGCCAAATAGATAACAACACCATACGAGAAACCACCATCCTACACAATATGCTCAGAAAAAATGCCACCAAATTCATGCCCAACGCCTTGAGTCGTGGGAGTTGGCAACTGAAACTTTGCTCAATAGCAATCAACTTTCTCTTACGGAGCTGGGGCGAAATATGAAGGCCCTGTCGCTGCAAAACACAACATTAAACGTATGGACCGACGGCTGGTAACACTGCTATGCATATCGTTCGGCTTACTATATACCGCTTTCATGCGCGCCAGAATAAATCGACCAGGATCCGTCCCAATCTTGTTCACCTTACTGAACAACTTTTCTTGGCTGTTTTTGGTGACGGTCCTCGTAACTTATATACTAACCAGTCTCATTGATGCTCACATGACTTACCCATTCAGCGGTCTTTACCATACAAAAATGCGCGCCTCACACAATGAGAAATATATTGGTAATATTTGGTATCCGATAAGCTGGCCTGTCTCTTCCTTGCCATTGGCATAATTTATCCTCCTCGATATACATAACACCTTAACGTTGGCAACTTTATACGTTTTTCAGCAAATCAACTAATCTGGTTACTTGTACTTCACCCAAACGTCTGTTTCCTGACATAAAGTACCCTTTTGTCCCTATCTGCAATTTTTGCACATGAACCTTTTCACGCATTTCGGGAACAAGTATCCACATGGACGCAAAGCCTTCTGACGGTATTGGCTCTTCTGCCAGAAGCGGCTTTCCATTTTTATCTAAGAACTCAGGATGAATCATATAAATACCAGACTTTTCAATATCGTCATCTGCATATGCAAAATCACAGCGCATGTGTTGAGAAGGTGATTCTAAACCGCCTTCACTTTGAGAGTACAAGCGATACGATACTTCAAAGTCTTGTTTATGCCCGTGGATATCTTCGTAACTCTTCATAATGTATAATACCAATCTCACTTAATATCTGTTCAATTTGAAGGAGCAAATTGGATAACAGTGTATTAGCGTAAATACTGGTTAAACCCAACACCCAAAGCTCAACCACGAACAAACTTTAATCATAATAATTACAATAACCTACCACCATTGCTCTCACTGCTCAAGCCAAAACGATGCTGTAGAAACCGAGCATTGCACATAGCGAGACATGGGCTCTCGTTATGTAAAGCTACTAGACTTTTGAATTTATTAAACTTGCACCAGTGCCCCACTTAAACGAGGCCTTCAAGCATGGATAAGACGAGAAATGTAACATGGAAGCTGGTACGCTCACTGCTACTTGGGCTTAGGCTTCGGTCGCCAAAGTACCGGCTTGTTTACTAAACGAGGCTTACGAAACTTAAACAAAGATACAGTTAACTCAACCAACCATAAGATAAACCAAAGAATAACTTCAAAGAGCAGAACAATTAACAGTAAAGCTAAATCAATGAAAGTAAGAGTTTCACCAGCAGCAACAAAAAAGCCTGCTATAAATTCTACTAAAGCTGATATCAAAGCAAAAGTTGCTTCTGCTATCGCTGTAACTATTGAAAGCAATCCTTCGAGCAAAGTACAAAATCCTTGATACTTATAACGCCGTGCTAAGCCGACACGGAATGGTGCTTGGCTGTATGTGAATATCTTCCACGCATACAGTCAAACGAAGTGTAGTTGGTCAGCTTGAGCACTTGTATGGATAATAGACCCATCAAATTTATTTATTTTACCGATTTAGGGTAAAGTGAGACCCAGGCTTTAGCTGCAACTAAAGCCTTCTTT
>NZ_JBSWYM010000021.1:0-81558 GCF_056161105.1 Pseudoalteromonas sp. AWH4_217
CGGGCAACAGTGTGACGGTGACCATCACGGATAACAATTCATCTGTCAGTCGCACCGTGACCGCCGACAGCTCAGGCAACTGGACGCTGAGCGGCAGTGAGCTGGATATCAGTGGTCTGAACAATGGCACGCTGACAGTGTCTGCGACGCAAGCGGATACAGCGGGTAACACCTCCACGGCTGCGACACAAAGCATCACACTCGATAATGTGGCGCCATCTGCGGTCACCATCACTACACCCATTGAAACCGATGGTATTGTGAATGCCGCAGAAGATAACGATGTACTCATTGCGGGCTCCGGTGCGGAAGCCGGCAACAGTGTGACGGTGACCATCACCGACAACAACAGCTCGGTGAGCCGTACGGTGACCGCCGATAACTCTGGCAACTGGACGCTAAGCGGCAGTGAACTGGACGTCAGTGGTCTGAACAACGGCACCCTGACGGTGTCTGCTACACAAGCGGATACGGCGGGCAACACCTCCACGGCTGCCACGCAAACCATTACCCTGGATAACGCAGCACCCTCAGCAGTGACCATCACCACGCCGATTGAAACCGATGGCATTGTCAATGCCGCGGAAGACAACGACGTACTCATTGCGGGCTCCGGTGCGGAAGCCGGCAACAGTGTGACCGTGACCATCACCGACAACAACAGCTCGGTGAGCCGCACGGTGACCGCCGATAACTCTGGCAACTGGACGCTGAGCGGTAGTGAGCTGGATGTCAGTGGTCTGAACAACGGCACGCTGACGGTGTCGGCCACCCAGGCGGATACGGCGGGCAACACCTCCACGGCTGCCACGCAAACCATTACCCTGGATAACGCGGCACCTTCGGCGCTGACCATCACTACCCCGATTGAAACCGATGGCATTGTCAATGCGGCGGAAGATAACGATGTACTGATTGCCGGCTCCGGTGCTGAGTCGGGCAACAGCGTGACGGTGACCATCACCGACAGTAACAGCTCGGTGAGCCGTACGGTGACCGCCGACAGCTCAGGTAACTGGACGCTGAGCGGCGGTGAGCTGGATGTCAGTGGCCTGAACAATGGCAGCCTGACGGTGTCTGCTACACAAGCGGATACAGCGGGCAACACCTCCACGGCTGCCACGCAAACCA
Source organism: Pseudoalteromonas sp. AWH4_217 (assembly GCF_056161105.1). Taxonomy (NCBI): domain Bacteria; kingdom Pseudomonadati; phylum Pseudomonadota; class Gammaproteobacteria; order Alteromonadales; family Pseudoalteromonadaceae; genus Pseudoalteromonas; species Pseudoalteromonas sp. AWH4_217. The sequence continues at coordinate 1,132 of NZ_JBSWYM010000021.1, forward strand.
TTACCCTGGATAACGCGGCACCGTCGGCAGTGACCATCACCACCCCGATTGAAACCGATGGCATTGTCAGTGCGGCGGAAGATAACGATGTGCTGATCGCCGGTTCAGGCGCCGAGTCGGGCAACAGTGTGACGGTGACCATCACGGATAACAATTCATCTGTCAGTCGCACCGTGACCGCCGACAGCTCAGGGAACTGGACGCTCAGCGGCAGTGAGCTGGATGTCAGTGGCCTGAACAATGGCACGCTGACAGTGTCGGCCACGCAATCGGATACGGCGGGCAACACCTCTACCGCAGCAACGCAAACCATTACTCTGGATAACGCGGCACCTTCGGCGCTGACCATCACCACGCCGATTGAAACCGATGGTATCGTCAGTGCCGCGGAAGATAACGATGTGCTGATCGCCGGTTCAGGTGCCGAGTCGGGCAACAGTGTGACGGTGACCATCACCGACAATAACAGCTCGGTGAGCCGTACGGTGACCGCCGATAACTCAGGTAACTGGACGCTAAGCGGTAGTGAATTGGACGTCAGTGGCCTGAACAACGGCACCCTGACGGTGTCTGCTACACAAGCTGATACAGCAGGCAACACCTCCACGGCTGCGACACAAAGCATAACACTTGATAATGTTACACCATCAGGCCAATCCGTCGCGATCGACCAAACACTGATCAACCGAGACAATGAATCGGCGCTTAGCTTTACCCTATCTGGCTTAGAAGGGTCTGGTACATTTACCTATCAAGTCAGCGATGGAACCAATACGGTATCAAGTAATAGCGCTACAACAATCACTGCAAGCAGCCAGCAGTTGACAGGCGTTGATGTCAGCACCCTTGATGAGGGAACTTTGACGCTGACCGTGACTGTATCTGATGACGCAGGTAATGCCGCTGAAGGTGTCACTGCCACCGTGACTAAGCAGTATAATGTTGCTCCGGTGCTATCGGGCACGCCTGCTACCACAGTAAACGAAGATGAAGCTTATAGCTTTACTCCGACATTGACCGATTCGGATGATGGAGATACACACACCTACAGCATCGTGAACAAGCCAGACTGGGCAGAGTTCAGCACGACGACGGGCGCCCTCACGGGTACGCCAACGGATGCTGATGTTGGCACACATGCAAATATTCAAATTTCAGTGTCTGATGGCACTGATCAGGCAACGCTGACAGCATTCAGTATTGAGGTGGTAAATACCAATGATGCACCGGTTGGACAGGACTTCACCTTCACATTGGATGAAGAAGCAACTCTGACAGTCACTGCCGCGAACGGTTTATTGAGCACAGCTACGGATGATGACACAGATAGCGGAGACACCTTAACGGTGAGTGCTGTAAGCCAGCCACAGTACGGCCAGTTAACCCTGAACACAGATGGCAGCTTCAGCTATCAGCACGATGGTAGCGAAAACCACAGCGATAGCTTTACTTACCAGGTTACCGACAGTAACAATACAACGTCTGCAACCCAAACTGTTACGCTGACTATCACGCCGGTGGCGGATGCGCCAACGGTAGTTGACGACTCGGCAACCACAAATGAAGACACCGCGGTTATTTTCGACCTGCTGACCAATGACAGCGATCCGGAAAATGATCTGGTCGAGGCTTCAGCTGCTATCGCGACGCAACCTGGCAAAGGATCTGTGACCATCGCGAATGGCGTGGTAACTTATACGCCAAATGCCAATGAAACGGGCCAGGATACATTTACCTATACGGTTAAAGATGCGGCACTTAATACTTCCGCAGAAGCAACTGTGACCGTGACTATCACGGCCGTTAACGACCAACCGACAGTTCAAAACTTCACCGTCTCAATAGATGAAGATAATGCCAGCGACGCCATTGCTGTGCGTGCCGGTGCCAGCGATATTGAGGACGGTACGCCTTCAGGTGATATTGCACTGGCCACACAACCTTCAAAAGGCAGCGTAGCCATAGATCAGCAAGCCGGTACGTTGGTGTACACGCCAAATGCAAACGAGACGGGCACAGATACCTTTACTTATACAATTACTGACAGCGAAGGAAGTACCTCTGAGTCTGGCTCCGTCACAGTGAATATAGGTGCAGTGAACGACCGTCCTGTTGTTGTTGATGACAGTGTGACGACCAATGAAGATGTCAGCGTGACGCTTGACATACTTGCCAACGACTCGGACGTTGAAGATCAGGGTTTCAATGGCGCGAATGTCACTCTGGAAGATCAGGGTAACGGAGCGGGTAGCTATGCCAAAGCAGAGGTCAGTATACTCACAGACGGCACATTGCAGATAGCACCGAAACAAGATGAAACCGGTACCTTTAGCTTTACCTACACGCTGACCGACAGCGAAGGGCTTAGCTCAGATGCAGCAACAGTGACAGTGACGCTGACGCCGGTCAATGATGCGCCAGTTGCTGTTGATAACGTTGCACAGCTCATGGAAGAGGGCTCGTTTGAAGTCAATGTGTTGGGTAATGACACCGATGTGGACGAGAACGACAGCTTCGATGCATCCAGTGTTACAGTGGTTCAGGCCCCAAGCAGTGGTCAGGCCCAAGTCACGACTGCAGGTGCAATTATTTATACACCTAATACTAACTTCTCCGGTGAAGATACCTTTACCTACACGGTAGCGGATACCGCCGGTGCAGTGTCGAACGAAGCGACGGTGACAATGACGGTAACCGCGGTGAATGATGCACCAGTACTATCTGGTACGCCTGCAACTGAAGTTAACGAAGACAGTGCCTACAGCTTTACCCCAACCGCAACGGATGCGGATGCGGATACGCTGACCTTTAGCATTCAGAATCTACCATCGTGGGCTAGCTTTGATACTTCAACAGGAGCACTAACAGGTACGCCGACCAACGACGATGTTGGCAGTTATCAGGGAATTGTTATCAGTGCAACGGATGGCACCGAAACTGTGAGTCTGACGGCATTTGATATCACAGTGGTGAATACCAACGATGCACCTACAATATCAGGCACACCAACGACCAGCGTTAGTGAGGATGCTGCGTACAGCTTTACGCCGACAGCCAATGATGTGGATACCGGTGATAGCTTGACCTTTAGCATCTCGAATCAACCTGCCTGGGCAAGCTTTGATACACAGACTGGCACGCTTTCGGGAACTCCCACGAATGACAATGTAGGTACATTCTCGGATATCGTGATAAGCGTCAGTGATGGTACCGAAACAGTCTCATTGGCTGCCTTCTCGTTAACCGTTACCAATACCAATGATGCCCCTGTCATATCAGGAACGCCAGCGACCAGCGTGAACGAAGATACCGGGTATAGCTTTGTTCCCACGGCGTCAGATGTTGATAGTGGCGACACGTTAACCTTTAGTGTCACTAACCTGCCATCCTGGGCAAGTTTCTCTACCTCAACGGGGGCGATAACTGGCACTCCTGCCAACAGTGACGTAGGGACTTACCAGGGAATCGTGATCAGTGTCACTGATGGTACACAAACGGCAAGCCTGGATGCATTTGCAATTACGGTTGTGAATGTCAATGATGCACCTGTTATTTCCGGTACACCTGAAACATCTGTAAATGAAGACGCGGCGTACAGCTTTACACCGGTTGCGTCGGATATAGACGGAGACAGCTTAACCTTTAGTATTGTGAATCAGCCAACATGGGCACGCTTTGATACGCAAACGGGAACCCTGTCAGGCACACCCAGCAACAGCGATGTAGGTACTACAAGCGACATAGTGATTTCAGTGAGTGACGGCACAACATCGACTTCTCTGGCTGCGTTCTCGCTCACTGTTGTTAATACCAATGATGCGCCAGAAATTAGTGGCACACCGGCGACCAGTGTAAATGAAGACGCAAGCTATAGCTTTACACCGACTGTCTCTGACGTTGATGCAGGTGACGTACTGGTCTTCTCTATCAGTAATCAACCCAGCTGGGCAAGCTTTGATACCTCAACTGGTACGCTTTCGGGCACGCCGAGCGATGCAGATGTGGGTACAGATAGTCAGATAGTGATTACGGTTTCAGACGGTACTGCACAGCAGTCACTCAGTGCCTTTGATATTGAGGTCATTAATACGAATGATGCGCCGACAGCTCAAGACTATAGCTTTGGTCTTGACGAAGGGCAGCTGTTGACTGTCACAACCACGTTAGGCTTACTCAGCAACGCCAATGACGATGATTTAGATAGCGGCGACAGCTTGTCTGTGAGTGCGCTGTCACAGCCTCAGCATGGTGTGCTGACCTTAAATGCCGATGGCAGCTTTAATTATCAACATGATGGTTCGGAAAGTACCAGCGACAGCTTTACCTTCCAGGTCACGGATGCGCAAAATGCAGCCTCTTCAACGCATACGGTGTCGTTAACAATTAACCCGGTAGAGGATGCGCCGACAGCGGTTGATGACAGTGCAACGACAAATGAAGATACAGCGGTACAAATAGCACTGCTGGACAATGACAGTGACCCAGAAGGCAATATGAACGCAGCTTCGGCTGTTGTCGTGACTGAACCCACTAAAGGGTCTGTGTCAATTGTTAATGGTATAGCAACTTACACGCCAGCCAGCAACGAGAATGGCCAGGATAGCTTTACTTACACGGTTGCTGATACTGCGCTTAATACCTCTGAGCAGGCAACGGTAGTTGTGATTATTACGCCGGTAAATGATGCACCGGTTGCAGCAAACTTAACCATCAGCACTGACGAAGATACCCCGTCAGCGGCATTGGCTGTACGCGCAGCAGCGACCGACATTGAAGATGGTGTCCCAACTGGGGAGCTGACACTGACCAGTGCACCAAGTCTTGGTTTGGTCACGCTGGACCAGGAAGCCGGTACTTTAGTTTATACACCAAACACTAATGAGGTTGGGGAAGAGACCTTTACCTACACCATTACTGACAGTGACGGGCTGGCCTCGGCTTCAGCCAACATTACGGTCAATATTGGCGCTATCAATGACCGCCCTGTGGTCGGTGACGATTCAGTAACCACAGATGAAGATGTTACAGTTGTTCTCGACATTCTTGCCAACGACTCGGATGTAGAAGATCAGGGCTTTAATGGTGCGAATGTCACGCTGGAAGATCAAGGCAATGGTGCCGGTAGCTATGCCAAAGCTGACGTCACCATCTTGGCTGATGGCACCTTGGAGATTGCGCCTAAGCAAGACGAAACAGGCTCATTCAGCTTTACCTATACATTAACCGACAGCGAAGGGCTTGCATCGTTACCGGCGACAGTCACCGTCACTTTAACACCTGTGAATGACGCCCCGGTAGCGGTTGACAACAGTGTTGAGCTGCAAGAAGAAGGGTCGTTTGAAGTTAACGTACTGGGCAATGACTTTGATGTAGATGAAGGAGACAGCTTCGACTTAAGCAGTGTCACCGTCGTGAATGCAGCTCAGAATGGCCAAACAACAGTGACAGCACAGGGCACCATTGTTTATACCGCCAATACAAACTACTTTGGTAATGACAGCTTCACCTACACGGTGAGAGATCAGGCCGGCGCGGTATCGAATGAGGCCACCGTAACGCTGAGTGTCACGCCGATAAACGATGCGCCAGTTGTAGAAGGGCAGGTCCTGTCACTCAACGAAGACGATACGCTACTAATCACGCTCAGTGGTACGGATCCTGATGCTGATACGTTGACATACAGCATAGTATCAGGGGTGTCGTCGGGCTCACTGCAACAACAGTCTGATACAACCTGGCTGTATACGCCAAATGCAGATTTTAATGGCTCGGACAGCTTCAGCTTTATGGCAAATGACGGTGTGCTTGACTCAAATACAGCAACTGTCTCGTTAACGGTTAATGCTGTAAATGATGCGCCGGTGATTACCGGTACGCCTGATACCACCGTGGTACATAACACTGAATATAGCTTTACCCCGCAAGCTTCTGATACAGATGGAGACGCTCTGACGTTTGCCATTACCAACCAGCCTGTGTGGGCGCAGTTTGATACCGCAACGGGTACGCTATCGGGCACGCCAGCCAGAGATGACGAGGGTGTTTACAGCGATATTGTGATCAGTGTGAGTGACGGCGTTACACAGACCTCCTTGAGTCCGTTCGACATTGAGGTTCAGTTTGTGAACAACCAGCCAATTGCGAACAATATGGACGTGGTGGTTAACGAGGACGGCACAACCAGTTTTGTGGCAGATACTTCGGACGAAGATGGTGATAGCGTTACAGTTTCCATTGAGCGCCAGCCAGTAAATGGTTTACTGGTGTTGCAGGGTAATACTTTCACCTATACGCCGTTTGGCAACTTTAATGGCCTGGATAGCTTCAGCTATATTGCCAATGACGGCAGCCTGGACTCGACAGCAGGTGAAGTGAAGATCACCATTAATGCGGTCAATGATTTGCCGCGGGCAGTGAATGACAGTTTTACTTTCGAACCGCAGGCCAACAATACTTACAGTCTTGATGTGTTAGCAAACGACACTGATGCTGATGCAGGCGATGTACTGAAGATTGTCGGTGCCAAAGCATCCGTCGGTAGTGTGTCTATTGTTAATGGCACCCTGTCTTACGTCGCCCAGGCGGATACCCAGGGCTTAATTGTCATCGACTACCTGATAGAAGACAGCCAAAAGGCCCGCAGTAAGGCAACGGCTCAGGTTAGGATCAATTCAGCACCGGTGACGGCTTTACCTGTTATTACCGTACCTGCCGACGTGACTGCCAATGCAACAGGGTTATTTACTAAGGTACCTTTAGGCACAGCAACCGCAGTAGACGGAAATGGCAACACAATAGCGGTGTCTTTGGTCGATGGCTCTACCTTGTTTGCGCCGGGCACGCACTTTGTTTACTGGCAGGCGACAGATAGCCAGGGGCTACAGTCCATCGCGACGCAAAATGTATTTGTAAATCCGCTTGTTTCGCTTGAGAAAAACAGTGAAGTAGCAGAAGAGCAAAGCCATACGGTAAATGTGTTCCTGAATGGTCCGGCGCCCAGTTATCCGGTGACCATTCCTTATACTGTTTCGGGTACAGCTGACGCTGCCGACCATGATTTAGTGGATGGCCAAGTGGTGATTGAATCTGGTACCTCAGCTCAAATCAGCTTCAATATATTTGGTGATGGGGTCATAGAGGGCAACGAAAGTATTGTCATTACATTGGCAGACTCGTTGAACCGAGGGGCAAAATCGTCCACTACAGTGACCATTGTTGAAGAAAACGTGGCACCTACTGTCTCTGTCAAAGTCGAGCAGGCAGGTGAAGTCCGTTCACTGCTGACTATCAATGATGAACTGGTCACGGTGACGGCAACAGCCAGAGATGCGAATCCGCAGGATAACGTGACGCTGGCCTGGAATGCTGTTGATAATGCATTGACCGATCAGAGCGCAGAGGAAAATACGTTTGTATTTAGTACTTCTGAGCTAGCAGAGGGTATTTACCAGTTGACGGTGACTGCAACAGATGATGCCCAGCCTAGCCTTTCTTCCAGAAGAGATATCTATCTTGAGGTGGTTGCTGAACTACAGGCGCTAACTCAAGTTGATACCGATGGTGACTTAATTCCAGATGATGAAGAAGGTTACGTTGACTCGGATGGCGATGGTATACCTGACTTCCAGGATGCCATCACTGAGTGTAACGTGATGCAGGAGCAAGCAGCGGAATCGGCCCAGTTCCTGGTTGAAGGCGAACCTGGTGTTTGCTTGCGCAAAGGTGCGACGGTAGCGCAAAACTCAACTGGCGGTGTGCAGTTGCTCGAAAGTGAACTGCCAGGCGATGACAACGCGATAAATATCGGTGGCCTGTTTGACTTTATTGCAACCGGCTTACCACAGGCTGGCGATACGTATACGATTGTAATCCCGCAGCGCAGACCCATTCCTGCCAATGCCGTATATCGTAAATTCAAAAACGGAGACTGGGTTGATTTCGTGGTTGTCGATGGCAATGCCATATTATCTGCCACAGGTGAACCCGGGTATTGTCCACCTCCAGGCAGTAATGAGTGGACCGATGGCATCACAGAGGGCGATTGGTGTGTGCAGTTGCAAATCGTTGATGGTGGTCCTAACGACGACGACGGCATTGCCAACCGCAGTGTCGTTGACCCTGGTGGTATTGCTGTTCCCAGAACGGAAAATACCTTGCCTGTGGCTGTTGCTGATGAGGTCACCGTAGCATCGGGGCAACAGATAGTTATAGATGTACTGGAAAATGACACTGATGCAGATGGTAATCCATTGATGATTACCGGTGCTACAGTTGACTTTGGTACAGTTCGTATTGAAGACAATAAGCTGGTTTATATGCCACCTGCAACTTTCGTCGGTGTCGCCACCATTGAGTATAGTATTTCAGATGGTCAGGGCGGGACGTCAAACAGTCAGGCAATTGTCAATTTGACTGTAAATAGTGCGCCTAAGACGACATTGGATGTTGCCTCGACAAACGACCAGACAACATTGGTGCTTGATGTACTTGCCAACGACACCGACGCGGAAGGGGATGAACTGTTCCTGATAAGCGCTGTCGCGACACATGGTCAGGCGACAGTGAACATCGATGGCACACTCACCTATGTGCCCAAAGTTGGCTTCTCTGGTGAGGATGTGATTGTGTATCAGGTCAGAGATAGTAAAGGCGCGATCAGCCAAGGCATAGCCAAAGTAACAGTATCGGCTTATCAGACTGTGAATGTGGAAAATTCATCTTCGGGTGGTTTAGGAGGACTATTAGTGATCATGATGTCGGCATTAATTTTGCGCCGTCGTAACAGCAAGCTACCGGCATATACGCTGTTAACTACCAGCTGTTTACTGGCTAACCCAGTATTGGCGGAGCAATGGCGGGTACAGGCAACCGTAGGCCAGGCTGAGGCTGATTATCAGGCACCGGCATCTGTTGGTGGGTTAACAGTTGGTGCCGTGGATGATAGCAGTGAGTCCTGGTCTGCAGGTGCTTTTTATGAGCTTATGCCTAAATGGGAGGTTGGCTTACGCTTTATTGACCTCGGTCAGGGGCGTCTGTCGCTTAGTGGCCAATCACTGACACCTGACACCGTTCATGAGCTTGTAGCACGGGCAACACCGGTACTTCCGGAAGGGTTTGCACTACAAACAGGCTATGAGTTATGGCGGCGTGATAGCTTTAGCGCTGAACTGTTTTTAGGGGCATTTGACTGGAAATATCAGATAGACAGTACTCGCGATAGCAAGCATTTACGTCAGTACGAAAAAGAGGGGACCAGTGCCTATGGGGGTATTACATTTGGCTATGATGTATTTGAAAACACGGCAATTAACCTCAGCTACAGCTACTACAACTTAAGTGAAAATGCGATTAGCGAGATTTCAGCCGGGCTTAGCCTGAGATTCTGATTTCTTTCACACTGCAACGGGGGAGCTAAAATGCTCCCCCGCTTATTTGCATCGGACTGAAAAACCTAAGTACAATAGAGGCCAATATTGAAAAGCGCCCAAATTAAATGACTGCTACGCCACTATCTACCTTATTAAACCACCTTGCTCAACAACTTCCATTGCCCAATGAAATTCAACGCCTGTTCCATGGCCGGGGTCGATGTTTCCCTGGGCTTGAGCACCTCACTGTCGATTGGCTTCAGGGACAGCTTCAAGTTTCCTTGTTTAAAGAGCATGATCCGCAATGGGTTGAAGCCCTTAAAGCTGGCCTGTGTGACCTGATGAAAAACCCCGAATGGGGCCAGAAAACACGAGCGATATTGTTGCAGCACCGTTATGCCAGCGGTGCACCGGTAGATATCGTCTGTGGTGAGTTGCAAGCAATGCCTGTTGTTAACGAGAATGGTCTGAAATTTGGTCTGTCTTTGGGCGCTAAGCAAAATATGGGCTTGTTTCTGGATATGCGCCTGGGTCGCGAGTGGGTGCTTAAGCATGCGGCTGGTAAACGCATACTCAATTTGTTTTCCTATACCTGCGGTTTTTCTGTTGCAGCCATTGCTGGAGGCGCTGAGCATGTTGTGAATCTCGATATGTCAAAAGCCGCGTTAAAGCAGGGTAAAGTAAATCATCAGCTGAATGGCCATGACTTAAGCAAGGTGTCCTTTCTGGGGCATGAGCTCTTTAAGTCCTGGGGTAAAGTTAAGAAGCTAGGGCCCTACGACATGATCGTGATTGACCCACCCAGTTTTCAGAAGGGAAGCTTTGCACTGACTAAAGATTATCAACGTATTTTGAGGCGTTTGGGTGAATTGCTCACTGCTCAGGGGATTGTGCTTGCCTGTGTCAACTCACCTGACGTGAGTGCTCAGTTTCTGATCGATGAAATGGCAAGAGAAGCGCCGCAAATGCAATTTGAATCTCGGTTGCCAAACCCACCTGAGTTCCCAGATATTGATGACGATAGTAGTCTAAAATGTCTGGTTTTCAATACTCATAGCGTTATTTAAGCTGCCAGTGAGTCAGGATCTGTTGATACTTTCCTGAGTCTTTGAGCTTAGTCAGAGCTGACTTTAACTGCTCGGCTTGCTTTTGATCAAAATCCAGCCGGGTTGCAAGGTGGAGCTCCGAAGGAAATGATGGTACAGCTAATTTGCGTTCTACCTGCTCTGCAGGTAATCCAAGTGCGCGGAGTTCCTTGTTGATGGTTTGTGCATTAGTTAATACCAAATCGGTACGGCCTTTAAACAGCATTTGCCAGAGCGTCTGATAATGAGAGACCAAGACTAATTCATGCTCTTCTGAATATCCGGCGGCACGTAAGAACCTTTCACTGTAGTAGCCGCGAATGGTGCTCACCCTGTACTGTCGGGCACTGTTTAAGTCGTGTAATGAAAAAGTACGCTCCTTGAGGCCAATTAAATATGCCTGCGCGTGACACATAACACCCAAAAAGCGATACTGCGTGGCTCGTTCCGGAGTTTTGAGCCAAGAGAGCATGAGCGTGTTATTGTGTTCTCTCATCTCATGGAGTGCACGAGCCATCGGCATTATTTCTATGCTGCCGTCTAAACCAGTTTCAGCCATCAGTTGTTGCGCTATTTCTACCAGAGCCCCTGTGGGTTTTTCGTTTACATCGAGAAAATGATAGGGAGGTAGATCTTCTGCAACGAATCGGATGCCAGCAGTGTGACCACAAAATGGCACAAGGATACACAAAAAGACGAACAAGAACGTAAAACGCATAGGCACACTGCATACATTTTAAAACCAGCAGTGTGCCGTGTTTCTGAATAAAAATCCAGTTCAGCACCTCAGACCACTTAGGTGACGCCTGGACAGAGCACGCTTAATTTCCAGGGGAATATGCGTGCGTGTCTCTGTGTGCCGACAATGTGAATAATCTAATCTCTTAGGCGGATCTCAAACTTATCAGAGTAGCGCTCCTGAACCGCTTTTGCTGAACTGCCACTGGCATAGCTGGGATCGACACTACCTCGGCGAGTGCGGGCAAGATAAAAATCAGCACTGCATGCCTGGCGGGTATTGATCACGCTATCCTTCAATCCTTCAATAGCATCCAGGTCGATAGTGAGGCTACCATCGTCTGAAAGCTGGTCATTACTGACGTAAATAAAGATGGGGTCGCCATCATTTCTCTTACATTCAATAGACAACTTACTCTCAAGTTCAGTATCGTCTTCTGTACCCGGTGTCCATGACAGCGTCACTGTGTCAGTGACCGAGAATGACTGATTTTTTTGCGGCGTGATAATATTAAACGGCTTCGGCAATTGCATTGTCGATGTCAGGGTTTGGTTTTCAGACGCTCTGGTAAAGTCGACAGTAAACTCTGTGCCACCAGACGTTACATCGAAGATTGCACGATAGTCTACGTCGAATAGCTCTTCATCTTCGACCATAATCTGACTGATACTGCCTGCTTTTGCGATTAGCTTGTCACTGGAAGTCAGCCGTATATTGTTGCCGTTCGGGCCATCAATGTTTAACTCAGCAATGACACGGGATGTTTCCCCTTGTGTTGTCACGTAGATTTTTGACCAGATAGCCTCCGTTTTTACATTTTCGGAGTCAGTGGTTTCGGTGGAGCATGCCAGCAATGCTGAACAAGCCAACGCCAAAACGGAAAGTTTTACACTATTCATTGTTGTCCCTTACAGGTCTGTGTCATTAATGGCTCCATTCTAATCACGAATCAGCGCGAAAAAAATGGTGTTTTACATTTTAAAACAAACAAACTGGCTTTTAAAACAATGAATATCTTGCTGAATAAGGGGAATAACACGAGCAGCTCCCGGTGTTAAGGTGAGTTTTGTTGCTATGCTTTACATGTAATAGTGGTGTTGAGGGTTAAGGCTTTATGTATATACGTAATGCAATGTGGGTATGGGCATTGGTATCCGGCATTGTGCTGGCAACGCCATATACTGAAGCGGAATTTGAACAATTAAGGGCACAAATTCGCATCACATCCGCTCAGTCACCGTTAAAGGCAATCGATGTGACAGATGACATGCTTACCGAGCATGGTGAGAAATTATCAACAAGACAGAAAATCAGACTGCTTTACGGTAAAGCCTGGTTTCAGATCCAGACGGATGATATTGAAGGGGCTATTGTGACTCTGTCAGTTTGCAAACGGATGAGCAAAGAAATCTCAGATCCGACGATATTATTTAGTTACTACAGTCTCACCGCAGGTGCATTAACTCGTATGAGTATGTACGAAAGAGCGCTGGAAAACTATCTCGAAAGCTACCGATTAGCAGGCTTAATGGACACTGAGCTATATCTGCGCCAAACCGAAAACAACATAGGTAATGTCTATTTAAAACTCGGTCGATTTGAGGATGCTAAGGTCTATTTCGAACGGTTTTACGAGGATGCTAAGGAGAGAGCATTGCCTCAGCAGATGGGAGTTGGGTTAAATAACCTTGGCGAGGCCTATTTTGGTCTGAAGGACTACCAAAAAGCCTTGGTATTCCATACCAATAGCCTGAGTTTGAGGGAGGAAAATGAGCTCACTTATCATAGTTCCTGGTCACACCATAATTTAGGCAGAACTTACCTGGCATTGGGCAATATTGAGTTGGCAGAGCAGCATTTGGTATCTGCAGTGGCGTTGCGCAAGCAGAGTAACGCCGTAGCGGACAGTATAGCTCCTCAGATAGAGTTGATCAGACTCAAACTTCAACAACAAGGTCATGGCGAGCTGGAGCCTTTGATCCACGAAGTGATTTCATTAAGCAGCCAATATGAGCGGTTTCAAGAAAAAGTGGAAGCCTATCAATTATTGGTTGATTACTATAACCAGATACAGGACTGGAAAAATGCTCTGAGCGCATCTGATTTATACATGCAAAGTAAATTCGACTTTTTGCAACGTCAGGCTGAAACCGGCGTGGCATTTTATGCAGCTCAAATGAACCTGGCGATGAAAGAGCGGGATATTGCTAAGTTAACGCAAGAAAACACTCTCTACCAGCTTCATACACAGGCAGCAAGAGATCAGCTTATCTTAGTGCTTGTTTCGGCATGTATCATAGTCTGCCTGAGTTTGTACTTTATGCGCAGGATCAGAACAAAGAACCAGGCGTTAACAGAAACGTTGAGCAACCTTAAAGCCACGCAAAAGCAGCTTTTGGAATCCGAGAAAATGTCAGCAATGACCACGCTGGTTTCCGGCATGGCCCATCAATTAAACACGCCACTTGGTTTGGTGGTTACTTCGGCATCTTGTCTCGAAGATAAACTCAAAGACATAAGCACATTGCTCAATGATCAAAAACTCAGTGCTAAACAGTTAAAGGGATTTCTCGAAGATGCATCAGAGATGCTTTCAATGACAGCAAAAAACGCTAGTCGGGCAGCCGATCTTATCGCTCGCTATAAAATGGTTGCAGCGTCCTTAGATACCAGTGATGCAGTAAATTTTGACGTACTGGATTATCTTAAGCAACGGGGGGCTTTGATAGGGCAAAGCCTTGACCAGAGTATCACGCTGGATGTTTACGGATCGCCCTGTCAGGTTGTATCTCATCCTGAAGCTTTGCTTAAAGTTATCTCTCAGTTGGTGAATAACTCCTGTGTTCATGGGTTTGTGGATCAGCCCTTCGGAAAAATCACGATTGAAGTAAAGGATGAGGGGGAAAACGTGATGGTGATCTACGAAGACAATGGTGTGGGGATCAGTGAAGTTGACCAGCAACAAATGTTTGACCCGTTTTATACGAGTCAGCTTGGACAAGGAAAACTGGGTTTAGGCCTGAATATTGCCTATAACTCTGTTGCGCAAGTTTTAAAAGGCAGCATACATTATGAACACAAAGAACAAGGCGCGAGGTTCGTAATACGATTTCCTAAAACCCAGCAATAACGCCAATCATCGGCGACATTGAGTCTGCCTGGCGGGTAGCCTAAGCCAAAACGGCCCAGTTCAAAATACCAATCAGGCACATATTTTGTTCCTTTTAATCAAGAGTTATCCAGGGAAGAGGCGAGTCAATGTGCTTTAGTGGTCAAAGGGGTAGTAATAAAAGCGTAAATAATGACCTTTTTCATAGGATGATGTGATTATGTTAAGTTCGCAGTCTCTAATTTTGAAACGGAAAGACACTGCTAGACAAAATAGAGCTGAAGAATCGGAACAATTTTCACTAATGAGAAGGAAACACTATGAAAAAAAGCCTATTAAGTATGCTTCTGTTGAGTACGGTTAGTACAATGACCGCCGCTCATAAGGGAGCTGAAGCCGATCATTCATCTGCATACTTACCATCAAACCAATCGCAATCTATTTATCAACTAGCGTTTACCAGCGCTGAGCAAAAAGCAGGTTATCTTGCCCAATATCACGATGCTATGGTTGAAGTTCGGGAGCGATATTTGCTGCTGACGTTAAGTCAGACTGAATTTGATACGTTACGTAACGCCGGGGCATTGATTTTTTCCCGTCCAGATGTAGCCGCTCAGGGCCATATTTCACCCAGCACATTCACGCGTTCTGTCAGTATGGAACAGGAATCCGGCATTCCTAACTTTCCTTGCTACCCCACGTTGGCAGAAACTCATCAAATGGCTCAGCAACTTGCAGACACATACCCCGATTTTGTCGAGCTAAAACAGATAGGTCCATCCTGGGAAAAAAGCCAGGGGCTGGGTGGGCATGATCTGACTGTGCTGATTTTAAAAAATAAACAGAAAAATAAGTGGCGAAAACGCCCTGCTTTATATATGCAGGGCGCTCTGCATGCCAGGGAATATACACCGGGTGCAACAACAATCAAGTTTGCTAAGTACTTACTTGAGAACCGCGAAACGAATGCTGATGTGAATTGGATACTGAACCAGCGAGAGATCCATATTCTGTTAATAGCGAACCCGGACGGCCGGATTCAGGCCGAGCAGGGATTATTTTGGCGAAAAAATACCAATTCTGCTTATTGTGCCATTGATGAGAGTATGCGTGGAGTCGATCTTAATCGTAATTTCGATTTTGCCTGGGCATCGCCTATCGGTGGGTCTACAGATGACCAATGTGCGGCGACTTTTCATGGGCCCAGCGCAGCTTCCGAGCCTGAAACACAAGCGATTCAGGCATATCTTCATTCTTTGTTCCGTGACAGGCGGGGCGATCAGATCACTGACCCCGCGCCACTGAACACCCAGGGCGTGTTTCTCGATTTACATAGCTTCAGCCGTTATGTTATGTGGCCCTGGTCGAGTGAACTCACTCCAGGGCCAAATGACCCGCAACTGTCCATGATGGGGCACAGACTGGCAGCCTACAATAATTATCTGGCATTTCAGACTAAAGAGCGCTTTAAAACAGGCGGGTCCGCAGATGGCTATGCTTATGGCCAACTTGGTGTAGCTGCCTTTACTTTTGAGCTGGGCAACACTTTCTTTGAAAGCTGTGCCAACTTTGAAGGGGAAATATTCCCTAATAATCTGAATGCATTGATATATGCAGCAAAAGTGGCAAATCGCCCTTACAAACTGCCGGGAGGGCCGCAAATTGTCGATCTCAGGTTACAAGGTGCAGGCCGTGAAGCCATACCAGCGGGCGCGCCTGTACAGATTAAGGCGATTATAGCGGATGATCATTTTGGTCCTTCTCTGGTCCAAGAGGCACCACCGAGCGATGCGATTAAAAAAGTGGAACTGGTCATCAGGAAGAAAGGTAGACACTTTAAGCGACGAATTCTGTTGCCTGCTGCGGATGGCCTTTTCGACACCGCACGCGAGACCGTTGATTATATGCTTGATACAAGCCGCTGGCGCAATGGAAAATATACCCTCACGCTACGTGCACAGGATAGCTCTGGCCAGTGGGGCACTAAATATGCAAAATTTCTTACCATCGACAATTCAGCGGATGCGGCCAATGCAGAGCCGGTGGCTGATTTCACCTCTCAGTGTGGTTATGGCGTTTGTAGCTTTAATGGTGCGGTGAGTCAGGATGACAGGGAAGGGCTGACCTATCGTTGGACGTTTGAAGGCGCACGTTTTTCTGGTACCTATCATGGCCAGCAGGTTGAAATAGAGTACTTTTCTGCGGGGAATTACCTGTTAACTTTGCAAGTTGAAGATAGCCATGGTTGTCAGGATATAAAAACAGCGCATCTGGAGCTCGATGGCCTGCGTCCACCCGTGGCTCAGTTTGATTATCAATGCAATGGGTTAACATGTGATTTTGACTCGTCGGCTTCCTACGATCCGGATGGAGAGATCATCGCGCGCTATTGGCAATTTGGTAGTGACGCGCCGTTTGCGCTGGGCACAGAAAAAATGTCGCATACTTTCGAGCAAGCGGGAGAGTATACGATTACATTTGTCGTTGTCGATAATCACTACGAATACCACGAAATCTATCGGACTATTTCAGTAGGTGAATAACTTCGCGGTGAGTGAAAAAATTACAGGGCGCACTTAGGTGCGCCCTGTTCGGTTATCCAGCTCAGAGTTTTTCATTGAGCACGGAAGTGATGATTGCGATACCTTCGATAAAATGCCCAACCCTCAGATTTTCATTTGGGCTGTGCTGGTTATTGTCGCTGTTGACACTGGCGACAATGGCGGCAGGAATATCCAGAGTATCCACTATCGGGGCAATGGGGATTGAACCGCCACCGGAGCGCAGCACTATAGGTGATTTGCCCAGCAGTTTAGTGACCCCTTTGATTGCCATTTGGCCTGCAGCTGAGTCAGGTTCACTGCGAAACGCACCATATATCTCGCGCGATGCCATAGTCACTATGTAAGGATGTTGGGCACGTTCAGCATCAGTCGGTGCTCTGTCGATGACATAATAGCCTTGTTTCTCAATATGCTGACGTACAAGCTGGATCAATCGGCCGGCGTCAGACTCTTTAACCAGGCGAATATCCATTGCGGCAGTTGCGGTGGCTGGCACTATGGTTCTGGCCTGTTTACCAACCCAGGCACTGCTTAGTCCCCTGATATTTAGTGAGGGATATTGGATAGATTCCTGTAAACTTGCACCAACGTCATCCGCTTGCGAGAAGCCTAGTTTTTTCATGATCTGCTGTTCATCATCCGGAACAGTGGCAAGCTGTGCTTTGAGTTCATCTGACAGGGTGATCCCGTCGTAAAAGCCAGGAATAAGCACTTTACCTTGCTGTGACTTCATTGAGCCCAATATCTGAGCAAGGTGAAGCGCTGGATTGGGAGCATAGTTGCCATAGTGCCCGCTGTGCTGAGGCTTACGGGGGCCATATGTTGTGAGCTGGACCGTGGCAATGCCGCGTGCACCCATAGTGATCGTTGGTTTATTCGTCTGGTGTGGCGGACCATCGAAAATGAGCAGTAAATCGGCGCTGAGCTTGTCTTTGTAGGCTTTAATGGCTGCGGGTAAATTAGGGGAGCCCTGCTCCTCTTCAGTATCCATGATGATCTTCAGATTGTAATTGGGTGAAGCTTGCTGGCCATCTAATATGTCTAGTGCCGTAATAAACTGTGCGATTGGGCCTTTCGAGTCAGCTGCCGAACGTGCAAATATACGCCAGTTAGGATCCAGCTTTTGTGCTGAGTCGGGCCACGGGCGCGTTTCCCACTGGCCATTAATAAGTTGTTTTAACTCTGCCGTGTAGGGATCAGGCTGATCCCAGGCTGAATTATCGACCGGCTGACCATCTGCCTGTAAGTAAACCAGCACTGTTTTACTTGCGCCCGGTACCAGGCGTTCGGCATAAACGATGGGACTGCCAGACATTTTAAGCTTTTGTACGTTAAACGCCCGGCGAGAAAATTCCTGCATTAGCCAGGCTGACAGTTTTTCAATATCGTTGGGGTAATTGGCATCGTTCGGCAGGCTGAGCAGTTCACGATATCGAGCGATGGCTTGCGGGGTTTTGAGTTCAACTTGCTGTTGGATTTGTGACACTGACAGAGACTTGTTTGCCTGTGCAAGTGGTATTGTGAAAGCGGTACAACTGACAAGCAATGCAGAAGTTAACCGCGTACTGACTAAGTGCTTTAACATTATTATCATTCCTTTTTTACACTAGTTGTAGCGAAACCCATTGTGTTAGAAAAGCATTTAGAGACCACATGTACTTATTGTGCGTTAAACCACCATCTTTGTTAAATTCAGGTAGCTTTTTGCAAGCCAAAAAGCGAAAAGAAGAGAGCATGTCCGAAACAAAAAATTAACTATATTGACGCTTGTTTGTTGTTTTGTTCGTCTAGTTTTACGACCGCTAAGCACCAAAATAACAAGGAAAAAGTAGATGAAACAAGCATATAAATTAGCACTCTTTGCCATTGCAGGGCTGACTGTTCAGCAAGCTCATGCCGGAACAACCACGCTAAACCTGACTAAGCCTACCGGCAACCCGAACGCGCCACAAAAGCTTCGTACGATAAGCCTGGGTTCACTGGCGGACAATTTGTTTTCTGATATGAGGCAGCTTGAACTGGAGACCGAGGCAGATATTCGCCGAGATATCGGTAGTATGAGTGCAGTGAAAGCGATTTACGCTATTGATGTGGATGCAAAGAATATCTCTGCGACCTTCAGTGGTACCGACAATTATAAAGTACGCTTAACGGTTGGGAACCTCGGCTTGTATACCAAGGTAAAATTTGATGGTATCAGTGTATTGTGTCCAAGCGTTAATGTTTCTGTTCGTCTGGAAAACTTAAGACCAACAGTGACATACAATTATTATACAGGTGCGCTGGAAGACATTGATGTATATTACAACCGAGATGTTGATGTGAGTTGCTCAGGTGGCGTGTTTTCAATTCCGGGGATCAGCCATTTTGTAAACTACTTTGCATCTGACGCTGCCACAGGTGTGGTAGATGATCTGATTAAGGCAAACCTGCAACAATTTGCACCATTGGAACAGCCTGGCGCATTGTTTGGTATGCAAGAGATATTGTCAGATAGTCGGGTACGTGGCAATGTCGACGCCGCAGAGCGCTATCTGGACATAGACATCGATAACATCATTGGCAATCTGGTAACAGGCATGAATTTAACTGTCAGCCTCAACCGGGATGCACATGGTTATGGCAAGCACCAGGCGCATATCGGAGTGTATCAGACAGCGCCAACCATCACCGCCGCATGGGGTGGTCAGTTTAATGCCAGTGCGCCAGGTGCTAACCGTATCAGTAAATATGCGTTAAGCGGGACCTGGCGTACCAGCAGCTGGACACCAGGGTTGCTATATAACAACCAGTTTATAGGCGCTATCGCTTATAACCGTGTTTATGGTATTCCGAGCTATCTTGGCCAAAAGCAGGTCACTATTGGCAACTGTGGCAAAGCGTGTGAATAATACCTGCTGATACTCACATTTTTCTGAAAATAGAATAACAGCCTTTTCAAGCTGTTATTCTATGGTAACCGCATCAAGAATGTGAGCCTTTTCACTGGCTGCATAGATCCAACAGGATTCACCCGACTTCAATACGACCTTTTGCCTGACGTAGTCGTCTACTTCATAGCTGTCAGCGCGTAGTAATTCTTGTTCGGAAATGGCAAAAACAGTTCCCTCTACTTGATCTGCTTCATCGGCAGTATAGATAAGAATAGGGTGATGTTCTTTACCACTACTTTTCAATACGTCAGGGTCAGTAATCTTAACCAGGCCAACACGATATCCGACTAACGCATCAGCCTGTCCGTTGAGCAGGCGACCAAACGTGTCGAGTTGTACTTGCGCTTGTTGTAACGTGCCATAAGAGAACAAAGCTTCCATTAGAGCTCCTTTTGTTTTCTGGCCCACTCTAAATGACTCCTGACCATTCGTAAAGCGGGTTTACAGGTCAGCCGGACGCCCAATATCTTTGCTCTGGTAGTTACATACCCCTTCAGGAAAGGTTTGTTCCAGTAATACCTGGTAGGGACGAGCATCGAACGGGAGATACCAGCCTTTTTGGATGGCGGTTTCAATACTGACCCGTGGGCACTTAAACATATCTCCGCCCCAGTCTCCACCGGCCTGAATTCGACTGGTACTGAACATAGGAAAGCGACTCTGACAATTACCCTGTGGTTTATTATTCCACTGTCCGTCAAAGACATCTGAACCCGCTGCATAGATACTGCCATCTTTATTGAAGCACGCGTCTTGTAAAGAGGCTGGTCTTGCCGACGCAGCATCAAGCTGTGGGTTGGCTTTCATTTCGAGTAACCATGCGTCCATGGCAGCAAAAGCAGCTGTAGTGGGGTTGTGGTCTTTATGCGCAACCCAGATAACATGGTTCTGACTGTGGCCATTATGTTTTGCAATGCGCACCCGGCTGTAAAATGATGCAGACATATGATGCATGTCTAGCTCATTTTCCAGATAGTGCCGCGCATCTATAATAGGCAAATTTACTTTGCCAATAAATACTTGTCCTGATCGATAGGCTTGTTCCATGGCCTCTAATGAACCTTCATGACGACGTGCAGGCCCTGTAGAGGCATTTGTTATGTTATGGTTTCCCCAGAGTGTTAGCCAGATAGGGATCCGGGTGCCCAGTGGTAGCGCAATGTCTTCCTGACGCATGTCTGCTTGGCGCTTCCAACCGCCAATATGATGATTGATGTGAATGAATTCCTCAAAACTAATATGACCCTCACGCAGAGCATTCAGACCATACTGGACGCCTACATTATCCCAGGTACTTTTGCCAAAGCCTTGCTCATCTGTGCCAAAAATATGTACCAGGTCCTGCCAGTAGCTCCAGCGAGTTTGTGCAATCACGTCATCAGAAAAAAAAGGTCTTAAAAATCCTTGTCGAGGATTATTAATGAATGCTGACAGGCCAAAGTAGCCATTAATGCACTCACTGTTACCATCCGGAAATGACGGAACGAACCCAGCCATGAGCTGGTTCAGAGGTTGCAAAAAACCGGCTTTTTGCGGAAAGTCATTGATTGCATTGAGGCCCTCAATTTGCCGCCTACGCTCCCAATCCCGCCAGGCTTTTGGGTCCTGTGCTCGGAAAGTGAAGTAGTTATTGAGCAGATCACAATCAAGTGCATAGGTGGTTTGTGTGATCATGTCGGGATAGCTGTACAGTGGGATAAGCCCGTCCAGAATCCCTGTACTATTTTGTCCTATCAGGTACTGCGCCAGTCCCCCTCCGGATCCGCCAATGCCCACGGTATACAGAGGCTCACCATATAGGCTAATAAACTGCTGCTTGACACGTCTGGCAGTATCTTCTGCAAGCAACATGTTGTAGGTATAACTGGTTTTGTTGCCACTAGAGCTTATCACCGCATACCCGTCCAGCAGTTGCTGAGCCTGGCGAGTCATTACCCGGGAGGCCTTTTGTCGGCCTTGGCGGTAGCCAATCCCTGATCCCCCATTAAACTGATAAATAAGCTTTTGGTTCCATTTAGAATGGCTACTACGCTCCCCAACTTCTTCATTGGAAATTGGCATGACAAGGGTATAAATAAAACGGTTAATTGTCCCTTGCTCTACTCTGAACAAGGGGGATGAGTCATGTGAGCGGGCGCTGTTTTCATCGAGCCTGGTGGCAATATGCTTACCGTCTTGCATTGTCAAAGTGAAGTAGAATAACCGAGTGGGTAGTGAGCAGTCTTTGCTGTAGCCGATGACCTTTGTTCCCTGAAAAACAGGTATACCCAGGCCCTGTTGATTGTCTACAAGCGGCTGCCCAAGCTCAGACTCCTGGGTCATGCAAAAGAAAGGATACTGATTCGGCCCTGAATACAGGTTTGTTGTTGGGCCTGTTTTTTCTAACTCTATTGGAAAGTTAAATGAATCTTGTGGTCTGGAAACCTCTGAAATATGGGGAGTAAAGCGCAACAGCTGATTGGGCTGTGGTGTAGCAATCGCGCCTATCTGTCGGGTACTGACCTCATCATGGTGAGGGTAGAAGTGCATTATCACACCCGTGATTGCTATCAGCACTAAGCTGAACAGAAACATGAACCCGACATTTTTGCTCATAACGACCTCTTCTGATTCAAATCAGTACACATAATAATAAGTGTAGGGCGAAAGAGCGAAGGGGGTTGTTGTTTATTTGTTATTTCAGTGGGCAGGGTTGTAACTGTTATGCACTTTGTCGATGGCTTTTAGGATGGTGACCTTAGTTGAGGGTTTGGTGATATAGCCAGTCAGTCCAAGCGTTGCCCATTTACGGATCAGGTCTTTATTGCGGTTAGTCGACAGGGCAATAATGGGAAGCTTTTTGCAGTGCTTAAAGGTACGAATGTTTTTCGTGGTATTGTATCCATCCAGCTCAGGCATAAATAAGTCCATAAAAACCATATCAAATTTATGCTTTTTCAATAGTTTAATAGCCTCCAGACCCGTGGTAGCGTATTCAGTGGTATGGTGTTCTTCATGAAGGATCTTGAGGAGCATTTCACGATATATTTCGTTGTCTTCGACGACCAGAATATGCATTTTGGGTGGCGCGTCAGACGCTGTAGGCGTTGTGACCGCAGGACTGGGGGCAGGGTGTGCCTGAGCGGCTGCAACGCTGCGTGGGACACCTTTATCATTCAGTACGGCTAACAGCTCAGCCATTGAGACCTGTTTGCTTTTGAGTTGCGATTTTAGCAGCTCGACACTCTCAACAAGTTGATGCTCAAGTTGCTCTATCAGTGGACTAATATGTTGTTGGTTAAGCTGCTCTAACAACTTTTTTTGTACCTGGTTATGGCATTGCTGTTGTGCAATCTTATCTCTATTATGTGCAAAATTTTCCTCTGTTCTGGTTCGGTATTGCGCCACATCGTCAATAAGAGCGCGCAGGTTGTTGTCTATTTTTCCAAAATGAACTTCCTGTAACTCAGAGCTTTTTTTACTGCCTGACACTTCATTGAGTGCGTTGTGTAAAATCATCCTGAAGCGATAGTTTTCGTACATGGGTTTATGAATAAAATAGTCACTGAAAATGTCTTTCATACAGCATTTAAATGCAATGCCTGACTCTTTATTTTCACACAGCAGGATGTTTTTGTGAGGATAATTGAGTAATCCTTGCTTCGCCAGCTCCGTGTATGTTTCTATACTGCTGGTGACAGTGTCCTTAGCCATGATGATGATGGCCGGACTGCTTTCAACAATCAGCTCCGTCGTTTCTTGCCAGTGAAACACTGTGCGGTATGCGTTTGTATGAGCGCCGACAATTTCTATAACCCCCGTCAGTTCATCTGTTTTGTCACAAACAATAACGACCTTGGGCTGAGTTTGGTCAGGATTAGTTCCCACCATAGTTATCGTTTCCCTGAGCGCATGTATGATTCCTCACTTTTGATTAGATGATGCCCCAAGCAGTGCCTGGAGCTGATGCAAGGATATGGGTTTAACAAAGTAAGTATCTATGCCTACGGTGGCGTATCGGCTGGCACAGATTTCATCCCCAGACATACCTATCAGCTGGCAGGTCTGTTCATGCTGCGACTGTTGCTCTCGCAGTATATTGGCCAGTTGCAGCCCGCACTCACCGTCTTCAAGGTGCGCATCGATAAAGGCCCAGTCAAACCAGCCGTACTCAAGGTGTGCCAGTAACTCTTCCTTATCTCTGGCCTGAGATACCTTCACGCCCAGAGTCGCTAATTGATTGCTAAGCAGATTTAAAAACAGGGCATTATCATCAATCAGGATCGCGCTTTGACTCATGTTCCCCACTCCAGTAGAGGTTTATCGAGATTGTGCACCAACCAGTTCAATAATGCTTCGGTGGCCAACGGCTTGGCAAATAAAAACCCCTGTGCAACATCAATACCGCATTGGCGTAAATAGTTTAGTTCACCCACCTGCTCTATGCCTTCTGCGACGGTCTTCAAAGACAGTTTTTTTGCAAGATCAGACGTTGCAGAGACAATTGCTTGCTTTTTACTGTCCGTGTCACAATTTTGCACAAAGCTACGATCAATTTTGAGTTCACTGAAAGGGACCTGATTTAATTGTGTAAAGCTTGAAAATCCAGTGCCGAAATCGTCAATCGACAGTGGAAACCCTTTTAGCCGGAATCGGAGCAATACTTCCAGCGTGCGAGGCAAATTGTCGAGTAACTGACTTTCTGTGATTTCCAGGATAATCTGTTTGCGGGGTACTGAGTATTGTTCGCACACGTTGGCGAGTTTGTTTGGTAGTTCAATGTCGTACAGTGCTCCAGCGCTAAGGTTGAGGCTAAAACTCAGAGATTTCACCAGCTCATAGTGCTCACGATACAGTGTCAGGGTTTGTGCAAGCAGTTGCAGTGCGAGTTCAGCCGAATACCCTGCACGCTCGAGCTGAGGAATGAAGTCTCCAGGCGGGACCAGACCATCAAAAGGATGGTACCAACGAGCGAGGATCTCCATGCCAATCACATTGAGCGATTCTAACGACACCTTGGGTTGGTAATGTGCTTTAAATTGCTGCCGGTCAAGGCCAACTCTGATATCGCTGGCGTTATAGCTTTTCTCAGGCTGAACTGGAGATTTTCTGTGATGTTGATCCAGACACTCAAGCAGGGTGGTCAATCGTGCCAGAGAAACGGGCTTGTCGATATTGGAGATGATGTTTAGGTTATGCATGGTCCCCAGATTGCTGGCGGTTTCTAATACGTCTTTATCTTCGCCGCTAAGTAGCACGATAGGGGTCGTTAATTTGGTATCGGCAAAAATGCGCAATAACTCTATACCATCAATTTCTGGCATATTCAGGTCTAGAAAAATTAAAGACGCAGAGTCACAAAGCCCTGAGTCCAGTGCGCTACGCCCAGCGGTAAAGCCATGGTAGTCGACATCCCGGGCGACTTGTTTAAGTAACAACTCCAGCTGGGTAATGATTAACTGGTTGTCATCGATTGCGATTACTCTTATCAGATTATTCATCTCGCCTTTTAATGACCTTAAGGTTTGAGCATGTTGGGCACTGATTACGACTTGCCTGACTTAACTTTTTATCCAAGTATAGTTTCAATTTCCACACATGCGGCATTAAACTTCTCGTGACAGACCTTTTGCAAGACCAGGACCTGTTCTACGTCTTCAGCTTTCGCAGCTTGCTCAAGTGCGTAAAACTCATCGGCAAGTGATTGAGCACCAATTGCTTTTGCCGATGATTTTAATTGGTGAGCCGTGTTCTTTATGGTGCCAAGCGACACATCCGTGGCATTTAAGCCCTCGACCAGAGGGCGAGAATCTGCCAAAAAACCTTGTAAAAACTGCTTTTGAATGCCTCTGTCAGTGCCCACGTAATTTTCCAGCACACTTAAGTCCACCATACGTGTATTGGTCTCGTCTGGTTCATTCCCTGACGTTTGATTGTTTGGCAAAGTAAGGTGCGGCGCCCCAGTCACTGCATGTGAATCTAATTCAGTGTGACCGTTTATGCCCTTTGGCTGCGCAGCTTTGGGTTGATGCAACCACTGTTCTATTTTGCTGCGCAAAGCATGCAACACAATGGGCTTGCAAATGTAATCATCCATGCCGGCATTAATGCATTTTTCACGCTCGCCACTGAGTGCATTCGCAGTCGCAGCGATGATGGGCAGACAGGGGACCTTTCCTTGTTCTTCGAGTTCACGAAAGGTTTTTGCAAATGTGTAGCCATCCATCACAGGCATATGGCAGTCGCTGATGATCAACGAGAATTGGTACTTCTGCATCAGTTCCAGAGCTATGGCGCCATGCTCGGCAATAATGCACTGCAGCCCCAGCAGAGCGAGCTGGCGTTTAAACAGATCCTGATTGTAGACATTGTCTTCGATCACTAAGATAAGGGCATTTTTTTGTTGTGCTTGTTCTATAGTCGGCAGCTGTTCGTCGCCAGGGAGTGAACTCATGTCTGGCTCTGGACTGAGCTGGCCTTCCAGCGTGGCAATTTTTTCTATGACCCTGAAGGCGTAGTATGGGTTGTTTTCTATCGCATATATGTTGGTGCCTTCTGCGGTGGGCATATTGAAACTGGCATGTTCCAGTACCAGACACTTTAATTCGCTGTTCGTCGAAATAATATCCTGGCCATTGGTCACCAGGTGCTGATATTTCTCGCTGGTGATGATCAGGTAGTCAACGCTTAGGCGGGCAAGCAAGTAGGCATTGAGGTCCTCATCGCTGATTAACTGGCATTGCATGCCATGTGCGCTGAGATTGTGTGCCAGGTCTTGTTCAAATTTATCATCGTCAGAGACGATATAGGCGGTTAAACCCTCAAAGGAAATTGCTATTTCATGATCGCCTGTCGCGCTGGGAGAGAAAGGCAGCGTAACGATAAAGTTACTGCCGACATCCTCCAGGCTATGACACACAATAGTGCCTTGCATAAGCTCACAAAGCCGCATAGTAATGGACAGCCCAAGCCCGGTGCCACCATATTTTCTCTGAATACTGTCATCAGCCTGAACGAAGGGTTTAAACAGACCTTTAGTTTGCTCTTCACTCATGCCTTTGCCATTGTCCTTGACGCTGATCTCCAGGTATCCGGGTTCTGGGGCCGCAGACACGAAGACCTCAACATGACCAATTTTACTGGCGGATGTTTTAGTGAACTTAACCGCATTGCCCACCAGGTTAAGTAAGATCTGGCGGATCCTAATTGGGTCGCTCTCGTGCCAGTAGCCCAGAGAAGGGTCAAAGTAAAAATTCAGGTTTATGCGTTTTTCGTGGCACTGATGACTCATTAGTTCGCACAGCTCTTTGGTCAGGTTTTGCCAGCTGAAGGGGGTGTGCTCAATGACCATTTTACCGGCTTCAATTTTCGAAAAGTCGAGTATGTCGTTGATGATTCTCAGCAGCATCATGGCTGAGTTTTTAGCGACTGAGGTCAGGTGGCGCTGCTCATCACTCAGCCTTGACTGGGATAAGATATCCAGCATGCCGACTACACCGTTCATCGGGGTTCTGATCTCATGGCTCATTGTTGCCAGGAAACGGGATTTGGCTTTATTGGCGGCTTCGGCAGTTTCTTTGGCATCGGCTAAGGTGGTTGCGTCATTTTTGCGTTGGGTAATATCATGCTGATAAAGCAACATATACTTTTTATCGTTACACATGAGGTTAGTTAAAATCACCTCAAACCACATTTTCGAGCCATCAAGCTGATAGCAAATCTCCATATCTTTATAATATAGATCACGTGTCTTGGCAGCTGACAGCGCTTCCAGCAAAGGTTTTTTATTGGACAGCGGTAATAAGGAAATTACGTCAACTAAATTGTCATCCACACGCATTAAAGTGTTGATGAACAGCCCGCTTTCTTCTAAGTTCAGGCGCTTGCTTTTGTACCAAAAACGGTTGATCAGACGGATATTCGCTTCACCGTCCAGCAGCAAAATAAAGGCTGGGATACTATCCAGCGTGGCTTCCAGCAGGCTCTCGGTTTCTCTGTTTCGATGTAACAATTGCTGGACCTCGTGACGCTGGGTTTCGGCTTCTTTCATCCTGTCCAGGGCTTCCTGGCGTGCCGCTTTAAGCGATGCCTGGTACTTGTGTTGTCTATGCTGTTGCGCCACTTGCTCTGAAATATCCCTCACGACCCCGACTACACACAGTGGGAGTGTTTGATCGCTTTGATGAGAGGTCATGATCACCTCAAGTTGTACTTCTGACTCCTGCTCATCGCGTAGATTCAAAGTGAGACGGTGCTGTGAATCCGGCGTCTGATTACGCAGATGTTTGAACAGGGCTTGCCGACTTGTACGTGTGAGTTTTCGCAATACTTCTTTATATGAGGCATATTTTCCGCTGCTTTGAATATTGAGAATGGTTTTAAGTGTCTTTGACAGTAATACCTGGCGGCTACCTTCTTGCCACTCCCAGCTCCCCATGCCAATTATCTGCTCGGAATTGGATAACAACAGGCGTTCTTTATCGAGCTGGCCTTCGGAATGTTGAAGCTGCTCAATAATTCGGTTTTGTGCTCTGTGCGCCAGCACCAATGCGGTCAGGCTCAGGGTGAGTAGCAACACCAGCTGAACCGAAAACTCTTGTTGCAGGGTACTGATATAATGCTCAATCTGCTGGGGATCTTGTGTCGCTCTGACAGTAAAGCCAAGCGCGAAATTACGATGGACCAGTTCCAGGCCATTTTGATTTATCGCAGTGCTATAGTCCGAGCTATGGTCATTACGCCCAATCACAATGTCATTGAACAGCAAATGTGTAGTGATCCCCTGATAGGCAACCGGCATTTTGAGGATTTTAGCGAGCGTATCATCGATGGGCTGAACGAGTACCAGCAGGATATCAGATAGTCCGGTTGCACTTGTCTGTGGTGCGGTTGATACACTATACAACTTGTTATTACTGTCCGTGAGTAATGCAAGCGAGAGAGACTTTTCACCTTGTCTGGCAATACTATTAATGATCGTCTGTTGCAACTGTTGTACGGGTAGAGTCGCGGGAAACAGCCCAACCAGGTCGTTATCTTTAACGGTAAACTTGCCGATGTACTCCGTTCCCGTCGCATTTGAAAAAACAGGCTGTTTGGTGATGCTCAGCGTTTGCAAGCGTTCAGTCAGCGGGGTTAGCCACAAGTTATCGATGGCTATCACCGAATAGGCCAGGTTGTTACTGAGTTCATTAGCCGAGCGGGTGTAGAGGCTGTTACTAAGCTCCCCCTGACTGATATCGTGCTCCGACATGATAAAAGAGACTATCAAGCCTAACAGTAGCAGTAACTGGGATAGCTTAACCGGAGTCTGATATCGTTTTGGGCTGGCTGTACGCCCGAGCGCTCGCCATAGCAGAATGCTCGAAACAACCAGAGCAGCAAACGAAAGCAGGCTCAGCATGACAGCATCCGATTTTTCTGCGTTGTGCAATGCCAGCTCTGTGCTGAGCCGGTTTTTGTTTTCAGTCAATTGCGTGTTAACTATTGTGATCAGTTGCTCAAGAAATTGGGTTTTCTGTTGCCACCATTGCTGCGCATTGAAACTGCTCTGGCCTGTGCGTTCAATTTGCATCACAAGGTTGTCGAGTGTCTGGTTAAGCGGCTGTGCCAGCAGGGTATTCACTTGTTGCGCAATCTCACTATCAAAGGGGGTATTCTTTAGCAGCGCAAGGTGTGTGTTGTGCAAAGTAGACAGCTCAA
Organism: Pseudoalteromonas sp. AWH4_217; assembly: GCF_056161105.1. Classification (NCBI taxonomy): domain Bacteria; kingdom Pseudomonadati; phylum Pseudomonadota; class Gammaproteobacteria; order Alteromonadales; family Pseudoalteromonadaceae; genus Pseudoalteromonas; species Pseudoalteromonas sp. AWH4_217. The sequence goes on from NZ_JBSWYM010000021.1 coordinate 30,611, forward strand.
AAATAGCGCTAGCCCGGCTGTCGATGGTGTTGTTAAGCAGGGCATAGGTGTGTGCCCTGAGTTTGCCTGCCTGTTCAATGGCAAGCGTTAAACTATATAATTGGCTGTTGGGCTTATCGGCAGCAATTTTCAGCTCAATGGCCAGGAACAAATCCAGTAGCGCGTTAATTTTAGCTGTGTACAGGGTCATGGCCTGTTCCCGTGTAAGTAAGCGCTGGTCAAACAGCGCCCTGAGATTCATCAACTCTGCGGTACTAGGAAGGGACGAGATAAGGTTTTGGTTCTGTGCACCCTGAGTTGCAATACTGGTCAGCGCGGTATTACTGGCATTACGATACTGATTGAGCTGGTTCAGGGTGTCTCCGGTGGCTCGCTCCGATAGCCCAAAGGTATAGCCACGTTCTTTTTGGAGCGCAAAGATAGCATGGCTTATTTGTTGAATATAAAGGACGTTTTGCAAGCTTTCCTGAGCTGCCGCCACTTGATGATGTGCTGAAAAATAGGCGCGAGCGAATCTATCAAGCATCACTAAACTGGCAAGAACGACTGTTAACCATAGAACAATTCTGACATGCACTCGCACGTGTGCTTTCCTTAATATAGACGTTTAGGCATTTTTAACTATAGTGTATAAACCATCTGTTAATTGGTGATTTGGATGAAAAGTCCGCCACTACCGGATAACGAAGCCCTGCGATTGCAAACATTACACGACTTGCAAGCGCTGGATACCCTCCCTGACGCAGAGTTAGACAGGCTCACTGAATTTGCAGCCCATGTTTTCAATGTCCCTATTGCGCTTATTAGTCTGGTCGACAGTGACAGGCAATGGTTTAAGTCCAGAGTAGGACTTGATGCCGAGCAGACCTCTCGGGATATTTCGTTTTGTGGTCATGCAATTTGTCAGGAAGACGTGTTTGTTATTGATAATGCAACAAAAGACGAGCGTTTTTTTGACAACCCTCTGGTAACCGATGGGCTCAGTATCCGCTTTTATGCAGGCTGTCCTTTACGTCATCCCAACGGTTGCAATATGGGGACTTTATGCCTGATTGACAGTGAACCCAGAGAGTTTAACGAGCACGATGCTTCAATATTAAAGCAAGTTGCTGACGATGTGGTTGAGCGGTTAATAAAACTGGCCCGACCGTAGCGTATTGCTAGTATTTATACTGGTTTTTAATGGTAGTGCGGACATCTTCTGGTAGTGCTGATAATGCGGCTTCCAGTTGTTGTGCAAGGTGCGCATTACTGTGCCGGTAGCCGATAAACTGAGGCTCACGGTGAAATTCCTGAGCCAGCAAATTCACAGGCAGATCGAACTTATCTATTATATGCTGTGCCCACTGCTTATCCACTAAAATCGCATCGACTCGCTTGGTAGTCAGGATATCAAAAAAGGTTTTAGCGTGTTCGTCGTTTTCTTCATAATAAGAGCGTCTGACCAACCGAGCGTCAAGGGCTTCAAGTTTTCGATATACCGCCTTAGGGTAGGGGTATTCAGTTGCCAGCATGATCCTGGGCGTGTTAATGGTTTTAAAATCATCCAGAGTTTGAAACCTGGCAGCAGACACTGCGAGACTGAGTTGCCAAAAGGTTGTGGTATCAGAAAAAATGGCTAATCCATCCGTTTTGTCGACATGCAAAGAAAAGTCTGTACTGCCAAACTTAACGTTGGCAACACACCGTTTAAAGGGCAATTCGCTGAACTCAACTGTCCGGTTTAATGCTTGCGCTGCGGCTTTGATCAGGTCGACCTCCTGACCTCTTGCAATGCCATCCTGATCAATAAAACTAAAAGGGCGCCAGCGTTCAAAACAGACGGATATTGGATCTGAAGCAAGGTCAGGATGCGTATTTTCAGTCTCTGCCTGTCCTGTCCCTGAAAAGGAAAGTAAAGTGATGACTAAAACTACGACTACCCGTGAATCAAGACGCGCCATTGAACCCTCTGTAAAGCATTAATAGGATTGCGGTAAAAACAATGCAGGCTCGTTTCTTCGCAAGCGTCGCAGCGCCTGATTCATACTCTGAACCCACTGGGATTCTACCTGCTTATTACAGGCAAAGCCCAGATATGAACGAGAAAGCGGCAATATCACGCGGTAGTGTGCCGGGTCTATGCCTGCCCGTTTAAACTGAAATCGTGCGATAATATCGCCGTATGCAATTAAGTCAATGCGTTTTAATTTCAGCATTTGTACCAGCTCGAATCCAGACGCCAGAAAGACCAGATTATCCTGTCCGATGTTCGACTTTCGTAACAGCTGGTGGCCAATGTCGTTCTTCACCACGCCAATTTTGTAGTTCTTTAAGTCGCTCAGGTCCTCGACCTGATAAGCATTTTCTTTATGACCAATAATGGCTACTTGATTATCAATCGAGGGGCCGATAAATTGAAATAGCTCCGCACGCTCGCGTGTGTATGTTATAGAAAAAATGCAGGTGTTAGGTGAGGTCATGGCCATACGATAGGCTCTGGGCCAGGGCACCAGCATGATGTCTCTTTTATCCAATGTCCAACCCAGATCCCGATAAATGCTATTCAGAATACGGATGGATAAGCCCTCCACCTCGCCATTGATATGGTAGTTAAAAGGCGGGTAGTCTTCGGTTACCCACTCCAGATTGGGTGTATCATAAGCCGCACTAAAGGCGACTAGTGGATATAAGGCGACTAAACGTAGTAACTGGTGCATGCAATCTACCTTATTATCGGGCCGATGCAGAAGTCGGCAAAGATCAGCAAATGAATATAGTGTCAGTATAGTATGCTGAGCGCGATTGCACTGTTTGCTGGCAAGGAGTTGCGAGTTGTTTGCAGACGCGGACCCTTAAGACTAGGAGAATAGATTGTCGGGAGTTTTGGTCGATTCGGGTGCCAGCTGTGGGTCTTGTGTATCTCCAAGCAGGTCATCAATTGCCATTTCCAGCCTCGCTTTGAGCTCATCAATGTTGTCTTTTAGCTTGTCTTTCTCATAAGAGGGAAGAGACTTATCATCATTGATTTCCTGCTCTGTGAGGTCCAGCATTTCAATTCTGACTTTGAGTTCTTTGTAAGCCATAAAGTCTATGCCAAGATTATTGAACAGCAAGGCCTCGTTAACTTCATCGGGCTCGACGCTGACTTGGATTGGCATCTCCATGATTTCTCGCATGGTTTCCTGATAAAATTGGATGTGCTGTTGTTTCTCTGGCAAGCTTAAATCTACGTATTTCTGGGCATTGTCTTTCGCAATCTGGTGGAAAGTTCTGGCCTGCTCGGAAATATTAGCGGGATCGATATCCGTGGAAATCGCAACGTCACTGGATTGTGTTCGCCCGGCTGAATTCATGGCGTTGTACAGCTGCTGTGTAAACTGGCGTTGTTGATCTAATTGTACCTGGCTGTGTTTCGGATGTGCTGTGTTCCCGGTGGCAGACTGTTGTGTGAAGGGGGTAACTTTCATAAGACAATTCCTTTAAGTACGTCAGAATTATCAAGCAAAGACCGTACCTAAATTAGTTTTTTAATACGTAATTGTGTGAGCAACAAAAAAGCGAACTGAGCAAGGCTCAATTCGCTTTTTGTCTTAGTGCGCATTTGCACTGCAGGTCTGAGTATCAGAACTGATAATTCACTGACAATTTAACGTTGCGCTCATTTCCTGGTAAGCCACCGAGGAACAGAGCTTTGCTGTAATAACGCTCGTCTGTCAGGTTCTCAATGTTCAGCTGGATCTGGTACTTGTCACCTTGGTAGCGCGCGGCTGCATCCCAGCGAGTATAGCTGTCAATAGTCGCTGTCGGGAGGCCGAAACTGGATGAATTAACAGTACGTTCGTCGACATAGTTGATCCCCAGACTAAGCGTCAGATTGTCCAAAACAGTGGCTGGCAGCTGGTAGTTGACCCACGCGCTGGCCATTTTTTCTGGTACGCCCTTTTTCTGCTCAGAACGTTCCTGTGCACGGATCTCAATCGCATCCTGCCAGGTGGCGTTCAGGTTTAAATCAACCGACTCCGCCAGTGCCAGGTTCAGATCGATTTCTACACCCTTTGACTCATCTTCGTTGTCGTAAAAATATTGCGGAACGCTGATGTTATAGTCAGAGCTCTCTGGGTTTGTGTCATTGTAAAGCGGGTTGTTATAGCGCAGGTTAGTACGGCTGGTTTCAAACCACACAATTGAACCCAATAAATCTTCGTCCAGCGCAGTAAAGCGAATACCTAAGTCCAGTGATTGCGATTCTGAATCCGGGCGGTTAGCTTCTTTTGTCTCATCAGTTAGTGAGCCTAAAATGCTGTAAGCTGTACGGCCTTTCGCAATGTTCACAAACGCCGATAGCTGCGGGTGTACCTGATAGTTAATTCCAAAATTATAGGTCATACCAGAGTCATCTGAATCCAACTCTTTGCTGGCCTCTGGTGCACGGTCACTCCCTTTATGCTGATAAGCCTGCTCAATCGCAGAGTAGGCAAGGCCGGCACGTACGGTTAATTGATCTGTAAGATACAACACTTCCTGGAAGCTGATCCCATAAGCATCTAACGACTTGTCATAGTTGCTGCGTAGTGACGGGTCATAATCCATGATATCTCCGGTTGCCCAGTTCGGGTTACGAATATCCAGAATATACGGGATTGCATTGTCACTATTTCCGCCGTCGGCATCGTAAACAGACCAGCTCTTTAATGCCATTTCACGGTTTTCATAATTGACGCTGACCAGGTGCTCACCCATAACGCCACCCAGACTCCAGCCCAGCTGTAAGTCGGCAAAGTATTGCCAGGTTTGTTCCTCGGCAATCTGACGGCGATATTCCTGACGACGTGCGGCAAAAGGATGAAGCTCATCATCAATGACTAACGGGGCGCGTGGATCCTGGTTGATGATGTTTACTGGTTGTTTGTTGTATGATGTTGCGCGGTTCCAATAAACATAGTTATATGCACCAGTCTGGCGGGCAAGCTCTGAATCATAGCTGCGCCACAATAGTTGTTGCGTCAGGGTCGAATCATTGTTGATATGCCAGTCATGGCGCAGTTTAATACGCAGTTCTTTACCTTCGTTTGGCTTAGACAAAGGTGAGATCAGGTTGCCATCACCCAGATTGTAAGGCTTAAGGCCATCTGTAGCCTGGATTGAAGCGGCAAGCTGTTCGCGTTGCTGCGCTGTGAGTTGAACGCCTAAGTAGTTTTCGCCCTTTTCATCCATTTGAGGGTCATTAGGCAAATCTGCTGCTGTTAACATACCAGGCGTGCCACTGGTGCTATCCCAGTTCATGATTCTGACCGGATCACCAATTGAATCGACTTGCAGCGCATCATTGATATATGCGGTTGAAAGCAGTAGCTTGTGATTGTCATTGACATCAAAGCTCAGGCTGGCATAAATCTCGTCTCTGTCTGATTGCAGGTCGCGATAACCATCACTGCGCTCGTGATTCGTTACCAGGCGGTAAGCCCACTGATCATTCAGACCACCTGTGGCATCAAACCCAATGCCATAGCTGTTCCAGCTGCCTGCTTTGGCGCTGATTTCAAAAGCCTCCTGTTGCTGAGGCTTTTTCTCAACCAGGTTGATCACACCGCCTGCAGCACCGATACCGTATAACCCGGTTGCCGGGCCTTTTAGTACTTCAATGCTCTCAACATTGGTCATGGAGCGGGTCGGGTTAAAGTTGTTACCCAAGTCAGCACCACCGTACATGCCGTCGTAGGTATAGTTCACACCCAGACCACGCACTGTCAGGTTATCACCAATCCCATAGTTGTTACCGGCTTGCCCCAGACCACTGACGTTACGTAGCGCCTCCTGTAATGTGGTGGCATTTTGTGCTTTGAGCAACTCTTTATCAACAACCACAATGGCAGCAGGTGTTTGCATTAATGCCATGTTTGATTTGGTGGCTGTACCTGATTCCAGGATCAGCTTATTGTGTTTACCGTATACACTAATTTTTTCGATGTTTTCATCAGCGTTTTGAGCAAAAGTACCAGTGCTGCTCACCGCGGCACCTAACAGGGCGATTTTAACGGCATTGGCCAATAGATTTGGTGAATTCTTTGAGCGAGAGAATTGCATTTTACACTCCATACAACTAAGGAACCCGGCTTCGGGACTGCAGAGGGAGCGCATACTAACAGTGATTTTAAATGATAACAACTATCATTTGCGTTTAATAAATGTTGCTTGTGTGGCGAATTATTTGATCTGGTTTACCCGCTGAGAATGAATTATTGATAATTTATTAAATAAAAACAATCGTCTAAAAAAAGTACACAGCTCGGATGAGCCAGGTAGCTGTGCATAAAGGCGACAAGCGTCTACGCAATAACTGATTCTAAGGATTGCTTTCGTCGCTTTGTTCCTGATATTTAGCCTTTACCAGCGCGATGTAGTGTTGCATGTTTTTGTGCTCACTGAGCACAAAAGGCTGAGTGAGCAGGGTAATATCACACACCCGGTCGAGTCGGAATTCACGGTAATCGTTGCGTAAAAGGCAATGGCCGATGATGGTCCACTTGCCACCCCAGTACACCAGCCCGAGTGGCTCGATATCCCGTTCACTAAAAGCGTCTTTTGCATCTTTATACTGCAACCTGACCTGACGTTTCTGAACGACAGCTTCACGGAGTGTACTGCTAAACCTTTGATGATCCTCTGTGTGGCCAAAGCTTGCTGCCACATAGGGAAAGTCGTCTATCTGTTGTTTGAGGTGTTCGGGCAGTGCAGCCTCAATTTTAGCCATGGCACTGCTGGCGTGTTCAGATAAGACTGGATCTGTCCAGGCACTGGCCATGCGTGTACCTAACAGCAGGGATTGCAGCTCCGCAACGGTAAACATCATAGGAGGCAAATCGCACTGGGCTATCAGATAACCAATGCCAGCTTCACCTTCGATTGGAACGCCGGAACTTTGCAGGTGCTGGATATCACGATAGATAGTGCGCTCTGATACATTGAGCCGTTCGGCAAGTTGCTTGGCGGTAATGGCAAGGCGCCGGCCTTTAAGCAGGTTAACCAGCTGAAATAATCGTTCAGACTTGTGCAAGGTGGTCTCCAAAGGCAAACCGGGGCGAGGCCCCGGCATTGAAAAGCTTGGTCAGGTTACTCACTACAAGGGGTTTGTGCAACCGCTTCAGTCAGCGTTAATGACAAGCTATCTTTGTCAATTAGTGCGGCAAACTGCTGACAAACCGGCTCGTGCTCGAAGGCTTCTTGCACGCGCTTGGCATCTTCGAGCGTATTCCAGTACACGATGTCAGTATAGGTGCCGCTTGGTGCATGCTTTGACACTGAGCGATACAAAAGGCCTGGCTGCTTCTGCACATATGCCATAAACTCTTCATTTTGCTTTAAAAAATCTGCTTCAGTAACGCCGTTAGCCAATTTGAATGTTGCGATTTCGATGCTGTTAGTACTCATGTTTTTGTCTCCTTGTTTAAGTTGGTGACAGTAAAACACGGTGGTGTGTCAGGGAGTGTCAGTAGGGGGCTTTGACCGGGACGATATTGAATTTGATACATGGAAACTTTAAAACGTTGGCCCGCTCTTTGTCCTCGGTTAGAATGAGCGCTTTTTAATGTGCGGGGAAGTGTGATGGAATTAACAGCCTGGTTAAGTCTGGCGTTTATATGTTGTGTTGGGGCTATGTCTCCCGGACCAAGTCTTGCGGTTGTATTGCGTTATAGTCTGTATCACAGTGCCCAGCATGGGATAGTGGCAAGCTTGTCTCACGGCTTCGGGGTGGGGATCTACGCCAGTCTGTCTTTGCTTGGCCTGGCCAGTTTAATTGAACAGTTTCCCTTGGTTTATCAGGGACTGGTGTATGCTGGAGCAGCGTATCTTGCGTATATGGGGTATAAGATCCTCAGTAGTAAAAGCAGTGGGATTGAAGTGGCTAAGGAGCATGATGCAAAAAGTTACCTTGCAGCGGCAAAAGATGGTTTTGCCATTGCCTTTTTAAACCCCAAGTTGGCCATTTTTTTCCTGGCGTTGTTCTCTCAATTTATCGACCCGGAAGCACTCACACTGCAGACGGCGGTGATCATGTGTATGACAGTCCTGGTAATCGATGCACTATGGTATTTCTTTGTGTCTGTTGTTACGGCCTCAGCCAGAGAGCGGTTTGATTTGACTGCGAAACAAGCCATCATTGATAAGCTGCTCGGATGCGCATTTTTACTGCTTGCGGCCCGAGTTATTTACCAGACTTTCTAGCCCTTATTGCCAGCCATGTTGTCGTACATAGTTGCTGACAACAAAGACTTTTAATGTCGGGCTGGCGACTGTGTAGTGGTCGAACTTGAGTGCCAGCCGATAGTCACCACGACTGGCAACAGAAGCTATGTCAACACGAATGAATTGAGTATTTGGCAGCATCAGGCTTGCGCCTTGCACAGCAAACAAGTCTTGATACGCTGAGGCGTTAAGCGGAAAAGTCGTGATACACGCGCCTGTCAGAGACAACGAGTCCACATGGAACGAAGCGCGCGGGAAGTTTAACATCAGTTTAACTGGTGGGTAGGGTGTAAACCGCCAGCTACGTGGCATGCCATGTCCTTCTACGATATGGGGTAAATCATCAATAATGGATAACAGTGTTTGATGGTCCGGGTGCCATTTACTTGGGGTGCGGCTGAGTGACTGGAGCACAGGTTGAGTGGGAAACTCAAGAATATTTGCGGCGCGTAAATGTGTATCGAACCGACGTTCGGTTTGGGCGTAGCTCGCTTCATGCTGAGCCAGCTCCTCTAACAAGTCACTGGTAAATGCTTCGAGCTCATTGCATAAATTAGAATGTGCCTGAAGTAAATCAAACTGGGACGTTTCAACGACCTGATGAATGTAGTCCAGCTCATCTTGTGTCAAATCCATGATAGTAATCACCGCATAATTCGTAGTTTAAAAATCATACAAGTTTTGTACCAGTTTTAGATTCGTTTCTGACTGATTTCTGACGCTGAAGACGTACGGCGGCTTGTGCGAGTTTTGTAAGCTGTGTTTCTATCTCTGCACGGATACACTGCCCAAAATTAAGGCGGATATAGTTGTGATAATGAGTGGTTGTAGAAAAGGCATCACCACACAGGATATATATTCGTTCTTCTTTAAGTTGCTTCTGCAGCTGTTTGGTATTGATGCCTGGCAGCTCCAACCAAAGTACCAGTCCTCCCTGTGGACGATTCACTCTTACCTTATCAGGTAATAGCCTGGTTAGTAGTTGTATATACTGATTGCATTGCGACGCAAGTGTGTTATTGAGCTTTTTAAGGTACCGGGCATAGTGTCCCCGACTTATGTAGTCGGCCAGAGCCAGCTGGAGCGGACGATTACACCCCAAAGAGCGAACGCGGATCAAGTCGCTGTACTTCTGGTGAAAACGCCCAGGCGCACACCAGCCAAGGCGCAGCCCCGGCGCCAGCGTTTTAGAAATACTGCTGCACCAGATCACCCAGCCATCCTGATCAAAGTGTTTGATAGGTAAGGGGGTGGTGCCGGTATGACACAGCTCGCGATATACATCGTCCTCAATGATGGGAATGCGATACTGGCTGGCCATGTTCGCTAATGCTGCTTTTTGCTGTGTACTCAGGCTGTGACCCGTTGGGTTTTGGAAATTAGCACTGATCAGGCAGGCAGCAACCTGATGCCGGGCCATCGCATGCTCCAGCTGAACCAGATCGATACCATCCTGATTGCTTGGGATCTCAAGTACTTGTCTGCCCATTACGCTGAGTATATCAAGCAAGCCTGTATAACAAGGAGATGGCACAGCAACGATATCTTGTTCTTTGGTCACGAGTTCCAGCGCCGTTTTAACGGCATCAAGACAGCCCTGAGTGATGACTAACTCCTGTGCACGTATTATAAACCCCTGTGTTTTTAGGTGCTCTGATAATGCCTGCCGAAACGCTTGCTCACCCAGCGGGTCGCCATAGTTGAACAATGTATGATCGCTTCGCATCGTTCTCGCCAGCGAGGCACGCAGTTGTTGTGAGTCTATCAGGGTTGGGTCAAGTTGTGCTGTAGCAAAGCCTGATCTAATCCGGCTGGGTGGGGGGATGGGCAAAGTGCACGCCTTGGCATTAAACTGGGCGTAATCAATAGCAGAGGTGTGTTGTGGGTTAAAGCAGGGGAAAAAACCACGTTTTGGGTCGGCCGTTATATAACCCAGAGATTCAAGATATCGGTAGCAGGCAAGTGCGGTGGTCATGCTTACCTGATACAGCGCACTTAGCTGACGCAAAGACGGGAGAGGCTGATCGAACTCATATTCACCGGCTTCTATGGCGGTGATGAATTGCCCGGCCAGGGCTTTGTATTTTGCTTGCTTAGCCATCTGTTATCTAAAAAGTTCTATTTTTTGTATCTGTTCTCTTTTTTCTATCACGTTAAGGTTTACGGGTAAAGTCAAAAGGAGTCAATATGCAGTCACTATCACTACCTACATTTGCACAGATGCTTGGTGCACTTGAGCTTGAATGTCAGGCATTCAATCTGTCACTGGATACACGGCGGGTAAGTAATCCGGTAGCCCGCCTGAAACGCCGGGAGCTTAGCGACGAGCCTGCTGGATTTGAGGTGTTCGGGCAAATTTTTAGCACAGAAATTGCGCCTCAATTATCTGCCAGTAACGGAGGGCGTTACTGGGGGTTTGTTACCGGAGGCGCAAACCCTGTGGCAACATATGCTGACTGGCTTGTCACACTGTACAATCAGAATGTGTCCAAAGGGGGTGATTCGATAGCAAGCGACGTTGAACGTCAGGCCATCGACTGGTTAGTATCGCTGTTTGAATTACCCGCTGCATTCGAAGGGGTGATGACCACGGGCGCCACCGCTGCTAACGTACTTGGGGCGATGGCAGCACGACAATATGCGGGAAGTCGCCAGGGCATTGATGTGGCAAAAGCGGGATGTAAAGACTTGGATTGCACTGTGTTCTCAGCGACGCCACATGCCAGTATGGTCAAGGCGCTCGGGCTGGCAGGTTTCGGTCAGGATACCTGGGTGAAAGTAGCTTGCCAAAGTGATACCGAAGCTATGGATACTCAGGATCTCGCGTTAAAGCTTCGCCAATGCAAAAGCCAGGGAAAGGTCGTGATTGCCAGCGCGGCCACAGTTACCGGCACAGATTTTGACGATTTGGTCACGGTGGCGCAACTATGCCGTGAACATCAGGCCTGGTTGCACGTAGATGGGGCGTTTGGCATTTTCGAGCGTCTTTTAACAGGTGCTGCTGGCAGAACTCAGGGCATTGAACTGGCAGACAGTATCACGCTTGATTGCCACAAATGGTTAAACGTGCCATACGACTGCGGGGTGTTTCTTACGCGTCACCCACAAACCCTGTTTGAGACTTGTGATGTTGATGCGCCCTACCTGGCCAATGATGATAAAGCACGACCTTTTATGTCTCTGGGTATCGAAAATTCCAGGCGGTTTCGAGCATTGCCTGTCTGGGCTACATTACTTGCCTATGGCAAACAAGGCATAAAAGCGCAGATCCAACGCAATATCGCCCAAGCTAGTGCGTTGGCCAATTGGATTGCTGCATCGTCAGAGTATGAGCTACTTAAGCCATGTAACCTTAATGTTGTGCTGTTTTCTGCAAGTACTTCAAATAAGCACGATACACCGTCATTACTGGCGCAACTAAATGAGGCTGGTCAGGTCTTTATGACACCCGGGATTTGGCAGGGCAGGGCCGCGATCCGCTGTGCTTTTAGTAACTGGCGCACTGAGCTGACGGATGTCGAGCTGGCAATCTCGGAGCTCAATAGGTTAGCAAAGGGCGCTTAGCTGAACCGTCAGGAATTTGATGCGTCACCAGGTGGATGAGGTGTAAGTAAAATGGGTATAAATGCGACCCTGTCAGTTACAGGGTCGCAGTAAGGCCAAGCTATCTACGCATATCCGCATCAAAGCGCATATATGTGTCGACAGCGTCATTCTCAGTGGCAGGATCGGGCTCCATCATCTTCAGAACAGAGACTTTCCAGCCATCGTCGAGCGTTGAGCTCGGTGAAATGACATACCCTTCAGCGCTGAGTCCTGCAGATGGGGTATTAGCCAGAAGCTCAAGCTGACCCTGATTAACAGACCAGGTGTAGGCACGGGTTTGCCCGTCTGTAACTATCTCAGCCAGTGAATTCATAGAATGTAACTCAACGTACATGGTTTGTGCGCCGTTGATCAGCGCAAAACGCTCGTACATCAATGTATGGCTATCGAACATGGGCTGACCAGACATAGGTTTAACACGCTGGACTATGCCCAGATCGTTACCATCTTTCCACTGGATCACATCACCGTTGAGGAACATTGCAAACATAGTGTCGCTGTCTGCAAGCTGATTAAGCTCGAAGGTGAGGGTTGTTTTTCCGGTACTGGCATTGTAGTTATAGCTACCATAATTAATGCCGGCCATGGCCGGGTCTTCACTTTCAAAGTCGGCTTCAAAAAACTTGTTATCAGGCATGAATGCGGTGACCCAAATCCGACCTTGATGGAGCGGATACTCAACAAACGCACCTACTAAGGGGTTATTTGCGTCAACAAGGCGCGTTAAGGTGAAAGAAGGCTCGCCTTCAACATCTATCGTCAGGGTATTGCCGTCAATCGTTATGATGTGCTTGAGCTGAGTGTCAAAGCCATACGAGCCATTGGCGTCAAATATCATATCGACTGTAAACTCGCCGGTGCTTTCATCCCAGTTGGCATAGCCTACTTCCAGACCCGCCATTGCGTCAGGTGCATCATCCGACTTCAACTCCATATGCACCCATTTGCCATCCCGGATCACCACGACAAAGTCAGGCTCGTTGGGGTCGTACCAGGCACCCGTGAGCATATCAGTCGAATAAGTCGGCACAGGTGGTGTTACCATGCTGGCTTTGTTTGCTGCCTGGCCGTTGAGATAGTAGGTCATTTGCATGCCCTGGTCACAGTTGGTGTCCAGTGGATAATTACAGACCTTGACATAATCACGGTCAAAGCCCATGAAGTCACTGACTGTTACCGAGCCTGATTCATCAGAATGTAGCTTGCCCGATTTAACAGAGTAAGTACCGATTTCGCTGAAATTATTATCGCGAATGACGCGTGTAAAGGTGTCATCGTCATTATAGTTCAGGAAGTAGTATTTTCTTTCTACCTGATTACTGTCGTTGAGCATGTGGAAAGTCCGGTTGTCCATCCACATATAATCAAACTGAGACAATGTGGGAGCAGACTTCATGTATTTGATCATGTAGGTGCTACCTGGGCCCTGGTCAAAGGCACTGGTATAGCTATGACGCACGTACCAGCTGTCGTTACTCATTGAGATTACGTCATATTTGTCGCTAAAGTTAACTGAACAATTTTCTGGCGTCGCGCCTTCAGGGCATTGGTGCACATTTTTGCCATTCATGCTGTCAAAGTAGCTATTAATTGACAAGGTGCGGCCATTTGTCTCCCAGACCTGCGTATTTTTATTCAGTTGCATGTAGGTCACGCCATTGACGAAGTTGTCAAAGAAATAATTCTGCGGCAGGTTTGCTCCAAAGTATGGAATAAAGCGCCCCAGTGCCATGGCGTCATTCAAAGTGATGCTTTGCTCGGGCATCATAATCCCGGTGCGGCGGCGATGTGTCATGGAGGCCATTTTATCCGGCGTGGTTGCTACCGCATCGTTTGTAAGTGCCCAAAACTGAAAGCCGTTTTGCAGCGACTTCAACATCCAGTAGGTTAGCGTTTGCGCCTCCATAGTGTCTGTCTTGGCGAGCATCACAACCAGGTTATTGCCACTGATCTGCCAGCTGAAATCTCGTTCAGTACCATCTGGTAGTGTGGATTTACCACTTCCATCCTGATTAAACATCATTTTACTGGTTTGTGGTTGATAGTATTCGTTACCAGTTTCACCGCCCATCAGGTAGTACATTTGGTCAAAGTGCCAAACCCCCTGCAATTGGGCTGCTGTGGGGCTAATCGTATTGCCGCGCACAACCAGAGTGAAATCTTCTGTATCACTGACATCGGCATTCAGAACGGTATCATCATCGGCTTTAATTTCGTCTCGTACGGCCGTCAAACTGATGGCTTTGGCAAAACTATTGTCGTCATAAATACTGAATGTGGCGGTTTTATAACGCGAGTAACAGGTGAAGTTCATGCCTTCGGAATTTTTACAGCTGTGTCTTGGCGAGAAGATACCATCACCAAACACAACACTGACTGCGCCATTCGTGGCTTGTGTCCAGGTAATAGTCCCGGCGGTATGATCGGTAAAAGTCCCGGTTCCATCTTCATTCAAGGTCAATTCTGTGAAGTGGCTGCGGAAGTATCGCGTTGAGCCAATAAAATAGGATCCCGCGATAGAGCCTTCGCCATTGTCTACCAGCTTATCGTCGTTCTTGATTTCTTCTTTGGTCTTGTCAATTAGCGTAGGGTCATCGTCGTTGATGGTGTTGGTCAGCTCAGTAGTGGCAGCCTGGCTGGAAACCAGTTGAAATGTATTGCTAACGCCTTGAGGAAGCGAAAACTTCTTATCACCACTGCCGTCGACAACCAACTTGATCAATGCAGACAGGGTGAGCTTTTCATTGGCATCAACGCCCACCAGTGCATTGTTCAGCTCGTTGGTCGTTTGTGGAATACCATCGACAGCGCGTGTGACCAGAGCATATTCAGCAGTTGTGACATTGGTAATGTTAACCCCGAAGTTCTCGGTGCTATTGACGACCCCGTCGCCCCCTGCCTGCTCAGTGACCGACGCAAAGCTTTCCAGCTGAGAGTAAAACTCGACATTCTCTTGATCTGGTCCACCATTGGCTTTGATACGAATGAGTTTGTTTACGGCTGAATCATCAACATCCAGCTGAATAGTATAAGTACCATCATTACCTGCAGTTGTCGGGAAGGATTCATCACCCACGTAAACAGTTAATGCGGCGTTTGCAATCGGAGCATCGGTGACTACACCGGTTAGCGTAACCGATCTGACTAAACGCTTTACTGTAAAGTTTTTTGTAGCAGTAGCGGTGGCGCCGTCGTCATCAGTGACAGTAACGGAAAGCACCATAGGGGTATCTTGTGTGACCTCTGGGGTTGTAAAACTGACATCACTGGTGGTGCTGTTATTCAGTGTAGCTGTCGGTCCGGAAGTGATACTCCAACTATAGCTGGCAATGTTGCCGTCACTGTCTGTGGCATTGGCCTTGAGTGAAACGGCGGTCTGTTCCATTGCTTCACTGTCACCAGTAATGCTGACTGATGGAGCTTGATTAGTTGTTGGATTGGGGTTTGGATTTGGATTTGGGCTCGGAGATGGGCCACTGTCCGATGACCCCCCACACCCGGCTATGAGGGCTGTCAGGCAAGACGCTGCCAGCAACAATTTTAAACTTTTCATAAACACACCTGTTCTGTTTAGCGAAATAAACTCGCACTTCCTTTGGTTGTTTTGTGAGCAGGGTAAGCATAGTTTATAAGTGGCAAAAGTGAATTTAAAATCTGCACAATTCTTAGCCATCAACGAGGGGGTATCACGCATATTTCTTCTGACAGGCAGGATGCCACCTGCTTATTCCTTGGCTGAAGCAGATTTTTGCAATGATATCTTACTGGTGGGTTGCAATGCATTGAGATGATTATAGACTAGGGCATGATTTGTTTTGCTCTGGCTGACCTTGAAGTGAGAGGCACCAGAAAGTAGTGCCGCGCATCGTACTGCCGCGAAACAGTTACGGAACAGAAGAATAATAAGCAGCCCGATATTGCCCAATTCGCGTTCTATTCATAGTGATTAGAACAAAAAGAGGCATGATTGACGAGAAGTCCATGGATTTTATTCAAATTGGCGAGTTTCGCCTCTATCACCAAACGAACGAACTCATTAACGGTGATCACAGCGTCACGCTGGACCCAAGACAGCTTTCGCTACTGCAATTCTTCATTGATAATCCCAATCGTATTATTGGACGTGACGAATTACAGAATGTGATTTGGCAGGGGTCTATTGTTACCGATAACGCCATTAATAAGCTGGTCGCTAATCTGAGAAAAGCGTTTTGTGACGATCCTAAGCTTCCTCAATACATTCAAACAGTCCCTAAACAAGGTTATCGCTTTATTGCACCAATCAGGGTTGGCGCAGCAGCCCCTAAGGCTTTTTCATCACAGCAACCAGAAGCAAAATTTTCTGTACGTCGTTTTTTTATGCCTGGCCTGGTTTTACTCTTTGGTTTGCTGGCAGGTCTGATTTGGCATGATGGCGGTGAACCTTCATGGCAGTACGGAGAAAGTCAGGCGATGAGCCGGGTTAAGGGCGGGAAGATGTACCCAGTTGTATTACCAGAGCACGAACACCTTGCATTTTTAAATATTACCGTAGAGCTGGGACGTAGTTTGTGGGTGGCAAGTTATGATGCACAAAATGATACCTTGCCCCAGATTGTTGCAACACCAGATTACCACCTTCAGCAGCTACTGGGCGGTCAGGGTGAGTTTTTGATTTTTAAAGGGTATTACAAAGAGCAATGTGGTTGGTTTAAAGCACGACTTGACCTGACAACACGGCAACTTGAGGCCCCCTCCGAGGCGCTGTATAACTGTGACCTGATTTATCACGATAGTATTTATGTCCCGGCAGAAGACCATATATACGCGCTGGCACATGAACGTCGTTTCGAGCACAAAAACGATTTATACAAGCTGAGTTTCTCGGGCGAAATCAGTAAATTGCCGACTAAATTAGAAACATCCTGGCGCCTTGCATACCTGGATGCTCATCCTGATACTCGTGCACTGCTACTGACGGTGCACACTAATGACGGAAACAGCCGGGTGCTGAGCTATGAACCTGATTCCAGTAAACAGGTTTTGCAGCTTTCTCGCACCGGATTAATGCATGGGGCAATTTGGGACCATGCTTACAAAGGGGTTGTCTTTTCATCCTCCAGCCCTCGCACTCAGTTGGTTCATCAGTCGTTCGATGATAAGAGTGAGACTTTGCTGAGCAGTCTCAGTGACAAGATCTGTTGCAATCTCGCGCGTCATAGCAATGGTGCGGATTATATCTTTACCACATATGATAAAGACATAGAGCTCCAGTGGCTGGAAACCGGTTTTATGCTGGATAACAGCAGCGGGCTTGACCGCTCACCTCGTCTGGCGCATACCGAAAGTGGCGTCTATTTCATTTCTGATCGTTCCGGCAGTTCTCAGGTGTATTATCAGCGTCCGCAAGAGCAGGCTAAGCCGCTTCCCAGATTGCCTGATCATGTACGCCTCAGGGATATGGCGTTGTCACCAGATGATGAGTTACTACTAATTAATCACGACAACCATGCAATGTGGCTGATCCCAACCAACGAAGCACAACAAGGTAATACGTTGTTTTTCGATGGTTACATCTACCGTCAGAGCTGGTTGAGTAATAGCTTGTTTGCGTTGTCGGTGAAGCAAAACGAACTTAAGCGCGTGCAGATATATAACCGGCAGATGCAACAGGTTGCACAGCTGCCTCATGGCTGGATGTCAGCGATGACCGACCCCTCAACGCCTGATTATGTTTATCTGACCAACATGGACTATGAGCTGTATCGCTTTCCTTTCGCCAGCATCTTGAATGGCCTTGAGCAGGCTCAGGGTGAAAAAATTGGTGAGCTGGAGCCTTTTTCGAATCTGGAATTGGAAAAAGGCGTGGTGTACCTGATGACCAAAGAGTGGCATGAGCTGGCCAGGTATAAGATCACCGATGAAGGCTTGCATCCATTATCCAGGCAAGACATCGGCTCATATATGGGGTTTGATGTGCATGATGCGCAGGTGATCTATGGCCGAAAAGCCGCATTCAGAAGTGATGTCTATAAAACCGTTGCGAGGTAACTGCATGGGCGTTGCTGCTAACTGACAACGCCCATTACTCAGGGTTAGATCACCAGCGATAGGTGTAGTTTAGTTTGATGGCTGTTTCGGAAAAAACGCGTTTTTTATCGTGCCAGCCGTCCTCAAGATCATAACCCTTGTTGATACTTAGCTGGTACAGCTCATCCGGTGCAGGTTCGTAGCGCAACCGGCTAAAGAGCGAGAAGCTGTCGGATTGGGTGTTATGTTGCAACAGTGAGTTCCATGACCACTCGCTGTTAAAGGCAATATTCACTTTTAGCCGGGTGTTGTACATATTGCTCTTTTCACCGGCGCGTTCGTAGTAGTACATATGACGGCCAAGTTGCACGTACAAATGCTTGTTTGGGCGAGTGTTAATGGTCAGACTAAAGCGCTCAAGGTCGGCATCGAAAAAACCCCCTTTGACGAGCCGGCCACTAACAAAAACAGGCCGATCGCTGGCTGTTTCATAATAAATGTTCCATTGATTGTAATCATATTCCCCCTCGGCAAACTGAATATTGTCGCGAAACTCAAAGGGGTTTCTGAGCACTTTGTTGTACATATCGTAACTGATGGAGAAATAGTCGTGAGACCGGGTTTGTACCACTAAAGGCTGTAAGAACAGTTGCTGACCTTTCTTCTCGCCTTCGGTATTTTCCCAGCGCTTATAATAGGTTCTGACCTGATAGAGGTTGAGATTGTCTCCCAGCCAGCCTGATTGTGGGCGAACCCGATAGTGACTGGTGAGGTGATAGTATTTAAGGTCGGTACGGTTCACAAAGCCCATCGCCGGATTAAAATCTTTGCCGATATAGCGATACTTGGTATCCAGATAAAACTTATCATTGGGTAATTTGAATGCCAGGCCATAGGATTTACCATCGCTATCGGTGGTCTCGTTGGGGACGTCAACAGACTGATAGAAGGCATTGGCAATAAACTGCTCTTCACCAAAAAGTAAATCATCAAAGCGATAGTCAATACCCGTCAGTGCCTGGCTGTGACTGTCATCGGCACTGCCATGGGTGAAAATAGCGCCGAGCTGGTGGTGCTCGCCAATATGTTGCTTGGCTCTGGCTACGCTAAGCTGGGTAGTTTCCTCGAGATTGCCGTCACGTTCCTGATTGACGCTCAGTATGCCAAGATCTGTGTTGCCAATCCGGCCTGTTAATTTGGTCCCCCAATTTACATCCAGTATACCTGACTGCGGGCCCTGACCAATGCGGCGCGAATAAAAGGGCATGCCGTTGTTATCGTCATCGTCCATGCCGCCGAAACGAAAAATCTGGCTATCCTGCAAGAAGAAATCGCGCTTTTCACTGTAGTACTGGCCAAACCGTGTCATGTTCATTTCAATTTCATCAACGTCTGTACCCGAAAAATCTGTATTGAGTGTAAGCTGACCTGTCAGACTCGGAGTAAACCGATAGGTCGCATCCAGTGAGGGCTCAAAGCGGCTCTCAGTCTGTGTTTCTTTGTAAGCCAGGCCGGGTTTGACTTCGATTCCCAGGCCCTGATCTAAGTTATTGAGCCCGGAGATCGGCGCGGTTTGCGAGGCATGCCAGCCATACGAGTTGGGGTTATTGAGATTCCAGAAAGACTGGACATAGGGGCTGGATAGTTTATGACGTAGCTGTAGCCCCCAGTTTTTGGCATCCGGGTCAAAAGACATTGACTGCATGGGGATTGCAATTTCAACTGTCCAGCCGTCGTCCTGTTGCTGAGTTTTGGCGTACCACAGCGTTTTCCACTCGGCGATATACTCGGTGCCATTGACCAGGCCGTCTTCACGCACACCAGAAGGAGTAACATGAAACAGGTAGCCGTCTGATTTGTCATGATTGGTGTCTATGATGAGGCCAAAATAGTCTTCGTTCCAGATCCGCTCACCCTGGGTAAGCACTCTGTCCATAATGGTATTGGCAGGTTGAGTAATTTTTGCTGCAACATAAAAGTATTGTTCATCGTAGGCAACATATGCCGTGATCGGATATCTGGGGGTCCCGCCGACGGTTGGACGGAATTCAACAAACTCCGTGATCACACGAGCATTTTGCCACTCCGTGGCAGAGAGCTCACCATCTATGAGTGGCGCATTGTTCAGGCGGGGGATTGCCGTTTCACTTTGCGTAAATTGTTGCCAGGGGCGAATGTGCTCAGACGATTGCTGGGCCGCGCCACAAGCCGTATATAAAGTACAGAGTGTTAAGCTTAGTGCGTTCAACTTATTCATTGTTTTATCCGTTTCGTAAAAAGCTGAGCTCATTGTTGTCTGAACAAGTACAAAAAGCGTGAGAAAGGCGCGAAACGAGGTGACAAAGTGAGGAAATTATGTGATTAATACATGCCTAACGTGATGAATTAAATGGTTTTAAATTTTTAGCATGTAAAAAGGATGCCTTATGTACTATCCCGCTCCCTTAACCTCAGACAGTACGATTGCTGTTACCGCCTTTTCCAGTGGTGTACCTTCACCTTTGCACGCTCGCCTTGACAGAGTGTTACAAGACCTGGTGCTACGTGGGTTTAAGGTGCTCGAAGGTCAGTGTTTAAGGGACGACCAGCTGCATGTCAGCGCACCGGTAGCTCAGCGCGTTGAAGAGCTTATGCGGTTTTTAATGGACGATCAGGTTGATGCCATTATGGCCCCCTGGGGCGGTGAAATTGCCATGGACTTGTTACCCTTGCTCGATTGGGAGGCACTGCAACATGCCCGGCCTAAGTGGCTAATGGGGTTTTCAGATATCAGCACCGTGCTGAGCGCATTTACCAGTAAACTGGGCTGGGCTACATGTCATTGCACTAACCTTATGCAGCTTTCACTTGCACAGTCGGATCCCTTGACCGCCAACACTTTTAAGCATTTGTATACGGCATCAGGCGGTTCGTTTACGCAATATCCCGCGCCTTTTTTTGAACAAGGCTACAGCAATTATGCGCAAGACAGTGAAGCGGTATTTAATTTGACAGAGCAAAGTGGCTGGCAGCGATTAAATCATGATGAACAGCTTGATGGCTCAGTGTCGTTTAGCGGGCGCTTGTTGGGAGGATGTCTGGACACACATATGCTGATGTTTGGCTCTGAGTATTTTGATCCGCAAAGACTGCTTGACAGGCACCCGGATGACAAGCTGATCTTTTACTTTGAAAATGCTGAGCAGTCGCCAACTGGCTATTACCGGGCTTTACAGAGTCTCAAATTACGCGGTGCGTTTGAACACGCTGCCGGTATCCTTATCGGTCGCAATGCCGTTTCGGGGAGAGCCGGAAAAGCGTTTGACGGAGAGACTGCGGTCAAAATGGCGTTAGGGGATTTGACGATTCCGGTTGTAACGGGAGTGGACGTTTCTCATATTGCGCCCAATCTGGTGATGATCAATGGCGCGCTGGCTGAAGTGAGTTGCACAGGTGAGCTGTGGGCTCTGGTTCAGCATCTACGATAACTGAAAACGGGGCGGGGTGACTCGTCCTGAAAATCTGTGATTAGTCGAAAATAGGCCCAGTCTCGGCAAAAGGTCCTTCATTTTATTCATCTTTTAGTTTTACAGTGCGCCCGTTGGTTTATTGTTTTAGGAACAAATGGGCATGATGACAACTCGCGCACTATCGGCTTTGCTGATTTTTATTACCACGGTTTTTAGCGCTGCTTCTATATTACCTGTTAAGGCAGCATCAGTTAAGGCGTCACCTGTTCAGGCATCTGATCAAAGTGTAGTGATATTCTCACTGGATGGCTTTCGCTGGGACTACATTGAAAAGCATAATGCAAAGAATCTGGCTTCTTTGGCTGCGCAGGGAGTGAGGGCCGAGTATCTGGAGCCTGTATACCCGACTAAGACTTTTCCCAATCACCTCTCGATTATAACCGGCTTGCTGCCGTCCAATCATGGTATTGTGGGCAACCACTTTTGCGACAAAGACCGTAACCAGTGTTACAAAATGGGGCATGGTCAGGATGACAGCTCCTGGTTAAAAGGGATCCCGCTTTGGAATTTGGCGCAAATGCAAGGGTTAAAAGCGGCAACCTATTTCTGGCCCGAATCCGATGCCCGCTTCAATGGTATGACTCCCAGCTATTTTTACCACTATTCAAAGCACAGTGACTATCAACAACGTATTGACCAGATAATTCAATGGCTGAAATTACCAGAGCAGACTCGCCCCCGCTTTGTTGCCGGGTATTTTTCACTCGTCGACACCATGGGCCATGACTTTGGTCCTGATGCACAACAGACTTATGAGGCGGTGCAAAAGGTGGATAAATTGATAGGTCAGCTGGCGCGGCGCATACAGCGCGAAGTAGAGCAGGACGTCAACCTTATCATTGTGTCAGACCATGGTATGGCTCAGCTGGATCCTGAGCGGAGTTTGCAGCTTTCTGATCTGGGCATTGATCTGAGTGATTTTATAGTAAAGAACAGTGGCACGCAGGTCTGGTTATATAAACAACCCAACACGGAGATGGACCTGCAAGAGATTCGGGCACAGCTGAAACGCAATGCTCGCGGTCGCTATGATATCCTCAGTGAAGAAACACTCAAAAGTCGCGGTGTGACGATAGATGCAACGACGGCTGATATTGTGATTGAAACTCAGGCACCGCGTTATTTTGCATACGATGACAAAGACAAACACTATGGCACGCATGGCTTTGCCGTTACACAGGATATGCATGCGACCTTTGTTGCAGTGGGCCCGGCGTTTAAACAGGGGGTGAAGATTGGCCCGGTGAAAAACCTCGATATTTATCCTGTAGTAGCACAGATCCTGGGCCTGGACTTACTGTCTGAGGTGGACGGAACCGGCGCTTCATTATTGCCTGCACTGCGTCACTAGGCGTTATTCGTGAATAATGTGTGGGTGGCTTATTGTATCAGGGCGATTGCTCTGTAAGAAAACGATTTGGATGTGGATTAAAACACTGTTGATAGATAACTGAATAATCCTTGAGTTACTCACAAGATAGTCACAAAATCTGTGAGTAAATATATAAATGTAAAATAAATCAAGGTGTTATTTTTTTAAAATGAGTAACCAGTAAAGTACTCATGAAGCAGAACAAGTTCGCCTGGCCTGTCACACTTATCTTGGACAAAAAATGGCTGCCCGAGGCAGCCATTGTTAAGCCCTTTGCAAAAGCTTACAGCGACAGATTATTTAAAATCTCGTCGTCTACGCCATTTGGCAGGGTTACTTTCAGCTTAGGCGTACGGGCCATTTCACGTTTGATCGCAAAATTGGCTTCTTCGTTACGGGCCCAGCTGCGACGTGCAATACCATTGTTAACATCGAACAACAGCATAGACTTAAGACGACGCTCAGCGTCGCTGCTGCCATCCAGTACCATACCAAAACCGCCGTTGATCACTTCACCCCAGCCAACACCACCGCCGTTGTGGATAGACACCCAGGTTGCTCCACGGAAGCTGTCGCCAATCACGTTGTGAATGGCCATATCTGCGGTAAAGCGGCTGCCATCATAAATGTTTGAAGTTTCGCGGAACGGTGAATCGGTACCACTTACATCGTGGTGGTCACGGCCCAATACCACAGGACCAATGTCGCCACGAGCAATTGCATCGTTAAAGGCCTTGGCTATTTCCATACGACCTTGTGCATCGGCGTACAGAATACGAGCTTGTGAGCCAACCACCAGTTTGTTTTGCTTGGCATCTTTGATCCAGGTGATGTTGTCCTGCATCTGCTGTTGGATCTCTTCCGGCGATTCCGCCATGATCTTGTTCAGCACTTCAGCTGCAATGGTATCGGTTTTGTCCAGATCAGCCGGATTGCCAGAAGCACATACCCAGCGGAATGGGCCAAAGCCGTAGTCAAAACACATTGGGCCAAGAATATCCTGTACGTAAGACGGATATTTAAAGTCGATGCCGTTTTCGGCCATCACGTCGCCACCGGCACGGGATGATTCGAGCAAGAAAGCATTGCCGTAATCGAAGAAGTAAGTACCACGGGCCGTGTGCTTGTTCACCGCATCAGCGTGACGCTTCAGCGTGGCCTGAACTTTTTCTTTAAAGACTTCCGGCTCTTCGCGGATCAGTCGGTTAGACTCTTCAAAGCTGATATCGACCGGGTAGTAACCGCCTGACCAGGGGTTGTGCAGCGACGTCTGATCTGACCCCAAGTGAATGAAAATATCCTGCTCATAGAAGGTTTCCCAGACATCAACCACGTTACCGATGAAGGCAATTGATACCACTTCTTCGTTCGCCTGCGCGGTTTTAACGCGGGCAACCAGCTCGTCCATGTTGTCGATCAGCTCATCAACCCAGCCTTGCTGGTGACGTTTGGTGGCAGCGGCCGGGTTCACTTCGGCACAGACGGTAATACAGTTAGCGATGTTACCGGCTTTAGGTTGTGCACCACTCATGCCACCAAGACCGGCAGTCAGGAATACTTTGCCTTTCGGGCTGTCACCTTTTTCAAGGACTTTACGGAATGCGTTCATCACAGTGATGGTGGTACCGTGAACAATGCCCTGTGGGCCAATGTACATGAAAGAACCAGCAGTCATCTGGCCGTACTGAGTGACACCCAGTGCGTTGAATTTTTCCCAGTCATCAGGCTTAGAGTAGTTGGGGATCATCATACCATTGGTGACAACAACCCTTGGGGCATCTTCGCTTGATGGAAACAAGCCCATCGGGTGACCTGAGTAAATGTGCAATGTTTGATCGCTTTCCATCTCGCTCAGGTATTTCATGGCCAGCAGGTACTGCGCCCAGTTCTGGAATACCGCGCCGTTACCGCCGTAAGTGATCAGCTCTTCCGGGTGCTGCGCAACTGCCGGATCCAGGTTATTGTCGATCATCAGCATGATGGCTGCGGCTTGCTGACACTTAGCAGGATAATCGCTGACAGAGCGCGCTTTAAGGTCGTAGTTAGGCTTAAAGCGGTACATGTAAATACGGCCGAAGTTTTTCAGCTCCTCGGCAAATTCAGCCGCCAGCTCCTGGTGCCATTCTTTCGGGAAGTAGCGTAGCGCATTGCGCAGCGCCAGTTGCTTTTCGTCGGCTGATAAAATGTCTTTACGCTTAGGGGCGCGGTTGGCACCTGCCGGGTAAGGCTTAGGTGCAGGCAACTCACTGGGGATCCCTTGCTTAATTTGGTCCTGAAAACTCAGTGTTGTGGTCATTGTTATTTTCCCCTTAGTTAACCGTAAATGCTTGTGACTTAACCAATGCTACCATGTGATCAATGTCAGGTTTAAGCAGTCTGTCTTCTTCAAGTTTTGCTACTTTGCTGCGGATCAGCGCAAAGTTCTCTTCAATCAGGTCTGAGCAGGTGTTAGGACGTCTGAACTCGATGGCTTGAGCAGCATACATCAGCTCAATGGCAAAGATTTTTTCCAGATTCCCCAGGATCTGGTTCAGTTTACGACCCGAGATACTCCCCATAGACACGTGGTCTTCCTGGCCCATGGACGTTGGTACGCTGTCTGCTGATGGCGGGAAACACAGCGATTTGTTTTCGGTAACCAAAGCTGCGGTGGTGTACTGCGGGATCATCATGCCCGAGTTAAGACCGCCAGAAGTCGTCAACAGGCGCGGCAGGCCGTGCAGACCTTCCAGTAGCAAATAACAGCGGCGGTCTGAAATGTTACCCAGCTCAGCAGCAGCAATCGACGCGTAATCCAGCACCATGGCCAACGGCTGACCGTGGAAGCTACCGCCTGAGATGGCTTCTTCGCTGCTGATCACAATCGGGTTGTCGGTGACTGAGTTCATTTCAATCTCTGCCAGCTCTTTAAGGTGGTTGTAGGCGTTACGAGACGCACCATGCACTTGCGGAATACAACGCAGTGAATACGGGTCCTGTACGCGGTCGCACTCTTCGTGGTCGGCCATATTTTGCGAGTCTTTGAATAAACGACGCATGCGCTTGGCCACTTCTAGGTTACCGGCAAAGGCGCGAATTTGGTGCAGCTCTTCACGGAACGGCGACTGGCTGCCCTGCATACCTTCAATACTCATGGCACCGGCAACGTCAGCCAAATCGAGCAGGTAGCGCATTTTGGTCAGCGCGGTAATGGCGTGTGAGAGGATAAACTGAGTGCCATTAATCAGCGCCAGGCCTTCTTTGGCGTGCAGCTCCATTGGCTCCAGGCCATGTTCTTTTAGTGCGTCGGCCGCAGGTACAATTTTGTCACCCTGCCAGAATTCACCTTCGCCAAGCAGCGGCAGGAATAAGTGAGACAGCGGCGCCAGGTCACCCGATGCACCTACAGAGCCTTGCTCCGGCACCACAGGGATAAGGTCCAGCTCAATAAACTTCAGCATACGCTCCACGGTTTCCAGGCGAATACCTGAGAAGCCCTGGCTCAGTGCGTGAACTTTGGTGATTAACATCAGCTTAGAAATGGGCTTAGCGATTGGCTCGCCAACCCCAACAGCATGAGTGATAAGCAGGTTTTTTTGCAGCAGATTGGTTTCGGCAGGTGAGATTTGCGTGTCGCACAGCGGACCAAAACCAGTGTTAATACCGTATACGGCCTTATCAGAAGCGGCCATTACGTCGACATTGCTGCGGCTGGCGTTGATTTTATCCAGCGCTTCCTGACACAGCTCGGCTTTAATGCTGCCGTCGGCAATGCCGTTGACTGTGTCCAAGTCCAGACGATCGATACCATATCTAAACGTCATTTTATTCTCCTAAATATCATCTTGTTACATGCAGATGTTGTTTTTATCCCGCAATCCTAACTTGCTGTAGTAGTTTTATAAATGCATAATTATCGTAATTCATTCCGATATTTTCGAACTAAAAGTATCGAACTAAAAAGTATCGAACTAAAAGTTTGGGCGAGTAAGAGGTGTTGTTTTGGTTGAACAGCGTACGTTTAACCTAGGTCATCCCGAACTCAACTCCGGTAATTCAGCACCCAACACCGGTTATTAGGCACCCAACTCCGGTTGTAAAATGCTCAACTCCGATTGTTAAGCATCCAACTCCGGTCATCCCGCACTTGATGCGGGATCTACCAGCCGGCAACTTGGGTGTTACACCAGACGCCTAAATAGTCTGGGCGTAGATCCCGGCTCAAGGCCGGGATGACGGAAGAGAAGGCCGGGAAGAGGGAAGAAAAGGGTAGGCTTTTGTGAAAAGGTGTGATGGTGGATAGTTTGATTAGTGTGCTTTTATGCTTCGTTATTCGGCACCTCACTCTGGCCCTCCTGCACTCAATCCCGGTTATTAGGCACTTAAATTCGGTTGTTAAATGCTCAACTCCGATTGTTAAGCACTCAACTCCGGTCATCCCGCACTTGATGCGGGATCAACTAACAGGCAACTTGGGTGTTACACCAGACGCCTAAATAGTCTGGGCGTAGATCCCGGCTCAAGGCCGGGATGACGGAAGAGAAGGCCGGGATGACGTAAGAGGAGGCCGGGATGACAGGATAAATGGCTGGGGAGAGGGAAGTAAAGGGTGAGTCTTTCGCTTTAGTTCAGATGGTGAATGAATTTAAATGGCTGCACTTATAATATGCAATTAGTCTGTACATCCTGTTATCCAGCATCCAACTCCGGTCATCCCGCACCCACTCTGGTCATCCCGCACTTGATGCGGGATCTACTAACAGGCAACTTGGGTGTTAAATCTGACGAAAGAAATAGAGTGGGCCGGAGCATTACAAGCCATAAACCAAAAGAGGTAAATACGCATGCAGGTACAAGACGTTGATTTAAGGCTGCTGCGGATCTTTGTCGCCATCGTAGAATGTGGTGGACTGTCAGCCGCAGAGTCGCGCCTGAACATCGGTCGTTCGACCATTAGTTCGCACCTGTCGGATCTGGAAGTGCGACTGGGCCTGAAATTATGCAAACGCGGGCGCAGCGGCTTTGAGCTGACCGAGCCGGGCAGGGTGACTTATCAGGCATCGCTGGAGCTGCTGCAACAGTGTGAGGCTTTTGCCAGCACTGTGGCCAGTTCTAAAAATGAACTTTCGGGGCGAGTGACCATTGCTACCATAGATACTATGGTCAGCGATCCCCGTTGCGGTTTAGCACGAGCTATTTCGGCGCTCAAAGCCCGCGGTGGCAATATTCAGTTTGATATCCATGTGTGTGAAGCCCGCGAAGTCGAAACCTCAGTGGTCAATGGCCGCTCTCTGGTGGGACTGGGCGTGAGCCGCCATCAGCTATGCGGTTTGGATTATTATCCGCTACACAATGAGTACAACTATTTATATTGTGCGCAAGGACATCCCCTGTTTGAGCTGCTTGAAGATGATGTGGCCGAGAGCGACAGTGCAAAGCTAGAGGCATTACTTGCCGAGGCCGAGGTGATCACCAGTAACTACCTGCGCGATAAAGAAGTGCGCAACGATGGCCTTAACTATCAGAATAGTGCCATTGCCTATCACGACGAAGGCATTGCCCACTTAATATTGTCTGGCGAGTTTATAGGTTACCTGCCTGAGCATTACGCCAGCTACTGGGTCGACAAAGGCATGTTCAGAGCCATACTGCCAGAAAAATACGCCTATCAGATCCCGGTGATGCTGATCACGTCAAAAAGTAATACGGCATCGCCCTTAGCTGAGGCTTTAATTGAAGAAATAAAACGGGTGCATGCAAGTTAGAGGGGCGCACAAAAAATGCCAGTTAGTTTTGCTGACTGGCATTTGGCGATAGTATTTTAAAAGTCAATTAAGATGCGCGGGAAGCCTGCGTACCACCTTCTCTTGCGGACAGGATCATCATGGTTAGCAATGCGCCACAACACAGTGCCCAGGCGATATAGATTAATCCTTCAAAATTATCATATATCAATGTCCAGGATTTCATCTCGAAGTAAGACCACGCGATGTTTTCAAGTAAACCCAGCAGATAAATTAACGAGGTATACATATAAAGCCAGTGAAAAACACCATCGAAGTGAGTGAGTTGTATGTTGGGTGAAGTGGATAACTTCCGGGAAAGTTGAACTCTGAAAATTAATACCAATACGATTGCTAAGCTAATTAACAACTGAATTCCATAGATCAATGTGCCTTGTAATAACTTGTTTTCCTCAGGTGTCACGTAGTTAATTAGCCCAGTTTCAAATATGGCAGGTGAGAGAGCAGTCAAAACAAAAATAAAGCTGGAAATATGAGTCATATTTATATCTTTTATATAGTAACCATATATCACTCCTACACCTAAGAGAATTAAGTACAGCGGTGTTACAATTGTGGGATTCCACAATTGAATATAGAAGATTGCCATTGCGACGATGCTAATTAAAATTAGGTTTGAGAGTTTCATTTACTATCCTTGAGAACTTTCTACCGGAATAATGGGATCTGAATCGATGTGTATTCGAGCAACTCTAGGAGGCTTGTATGCTCCACTTCCACCATATATACAATTACACATTTTTAGAGTCAGTTCTTGGCTAGCAGTAGAGTTTTTAGGAAAGGTTGGGGCAGATAACTCTCTCGCTACTCTTGGTGGTTTGTAGCCTGTAGTGCCTCCGGATATAGAAGTGCAAATATCAGTCTTTATTCTTTTTGAATTTAGGCCATTTTTTGAATAGTTCGGCTTGGTGTCATTCAATAAGCTAGCAACTTTGGCTCTGGGTGGCTTATATCCTGTACTGCCAGATATTGAGCTGCATGTGCGCTTGGAAAGCTTATTTATATTTTCTGTTTTAAGCGAAGACACCTGAAATATATCTGTTTCCATAGATCGAGGCGGTGTCGTTGTTGTAGTTCCACCCATTACTCCCACACTTAAATTTTCAGAAAGAACTTGCACTGCATTAACCTCACAAGCTTCAGGCCTGACCGGTTTATAAGGCCCTTTAGCCCTTGGTTTATCAGGTCGGTAAGGTCCGCAACCCGTGACCAATAGTCCTTGCCCACCAGATAAACTTTTATCATTACTCAGGTCTCGACTCATTTTCCGGCCAGTTAGTTTTACCAGAGAAGCCAATTTAGTTAGAAGTGTGAGTGGGCGTATCTTTTTCATTTTTCGTCATCCTGTAACTTTGACGCATCATGGCGATTTAAACTGCCACTAATTTGCCTGATTTCATTGAGTAAAGATCGTGTATCTATTTTGCATAGCATCAACCAGCGAAACAGCTGTTTAGACTTAATGTCGCTGACACCCTGTTCATAGTTACTGATTGTCTTACGGTCGCACTCTAACTTTTTTGCCATCAGTTCCTGGGATATGCCGGCGTTTTTCCTCATTGCCTTTAAATCATCGCCATCAATCACGTCCTTTTTTTCCTTTTTTATTGGAATGCGGAGACTTTTCCACATTCGAATGAACATAATCTTAACAAGAAAGTCGCAATGTTAATACAAAAAGGGAACATGTCAATCTGGCATAAGTTAGAGTACCCGACCTATACCGATGCAACAGCCGTGCGGGACTGTGCGTTACACGATATTTCCAATCGTTAAAAAGGTCAACAGATTGGTTACATTAAGCGGCTTTTAATTAAATATTGGGATGACAATACTCACACAGCACTTTGGACAAGCAATACACATAAGCGGTTAATGACGTCTGGCGTGCATGCAAAACAAAACGTGTGTTGTCATGGTTGAAATTGGACTGCGTAAATCCGTATAGGGTCAGCTGGCAGAGTAAAGGTGATAAGGGTTCGAGTATGAAAAATGATGCATTTGGCAGAAAGCAAAGGATCAATAAACTGATGTTCAGATTACAATGTAATTTGCGACAGTTAAGGCATAAGAACAAGCTTTCACAGGCTCAGCTGGCCGCTAAGCTCAATGTTGATCAGTCAACAATCAGTAATTTTGAATCGGGTCGCTCAGTGATGACCATAGAACATGTATACGAGTTATATCTGATGTTTGGTGATGACTTTTCCTGCCCGGATATGCTGTTTTCTGAACAAAGTAAGATCAAAAGCAAGAATAAATGCCTTCAGGAATAAAGCAACTGGCTAAAACGACAAGGATGCTTGTTCCCCCGGATTTCCGTTTGCACAAAAAAACCAGACTCAGGTCTGGTTTTTGGCAACTCATGCTTGCTTAAAGCATGGTTTTTGTTTTTTTGTGCTGTTTAGCACATAGCAGAACGTGCACAATATGTCGCCGCAACATCAGTGTGCTTTGCGCTATCACAGGTATTAATTTCGTGAGTCCAGCAATGGTTTGACCAATAGTCTGTTACACGACCGCCAGCTACAGCTGGTGTTGCATTATTTGGTAGTTTTTTATTATCAGTGCTGAGAGACTTGAAGCTTTTTTTCTTTAGACCTAGTTTCATATAATAATCCTTTAAGTTTTTGATACAGTTTGCTTATTCGCTATAAGCGAGCATTACACTAGTCTAATGTATCTGCTTATGTCAACAATGTTTTTATTTTGTGTTTTTTTCTGAGTAAATTGTTACTCAGTTGAGTGTGATGAGCTGCGCAGTATATATGCTATAGTTGCTTAGTAAGAATTATTGACCTGCTTAACTGTACTTGCATGGCTTGTATTCTTGCCGCAATGGCTACGCCAGCACGAGTCTAGCTTGGCTGGAATGGCTAATAAGCTGACAAAAAGCATGCAAATCAACACATCCCAATACCATTGGGCGGTGGTATATGTATGACTCCATGGCAGCAGAAAGTAAATCACCACACAGTGAAAGGTAAAAACGGGCAGGGCATGCTGGCCGAGAAACACTGGATATCTGAGTGTAAAGAGCCACGAAAAACGACGCATTAGCAGCATTATCAGATACGCGCTCAACAGCAGGTTGAGTTGATAGAGTAATGAAGCGCTGCCGTGGCCTGCGTAGTAAGGTTGCATGAGCTGCGGATAACCATGTTTAACAATAAAAAAGAAGCCCACACCACTGAGTAGCATTACCCGCACCACAGGTGTGAACGTAAAGCTATGGCTCTTATCAAACTTCAGATAGCTAAGCACCACGCCCATATAAAAGTAAATTTGCCAGGCAAAGGGATCAAAATGACTCACGTTTAAGGTAATGTCGTTAAATACATGGCTAAACGGCGGCGCTAAAAACTCAGCCGTTACAAACTGGGCCAACAACCAGACTAAAAAGGAAGCTGTGATGACATACCACACTTTACCTTGTTTAAGCGCCTGAATAGCAAAAGGCAGAAACACCATAGGCACCAGGTAGAGGATCAGAATATCGTGAAAACCTGGGTGTTCCAGCAGTAAGGTGGCAGACAAAGCACTTTGGATGGGATTGCTAAACCAGTTGGCAGCATTAAAAAAATCAGACCACTGTGGGATATACATAGGAAACAAGGCCACCAGTGAAAAACACAGCACAATCGCGCTCAGATGAAACCCGTAAATCACCCAACAGCGGCGCCATATTTTGTGCTGCATCGTTTTGCTATCACCAGCCAGTCGCCCATACACCAGATAAGCAACAAAACCAGACAAAAACACAAATCCCTCGGCAGCTGAAACAAATCCCAGCGGGGTGCGGGTAAACTGCGTAACAAAACTGCCAAACAGGTGGTTGCAGGCAATGATGATTAGCAACCAGCCTCGAAGGCCATCATAGGTTAGATCTCGGGTCATGTGTGCTCCTTCACAGACGGATAATGCGTATTGTCTCTTTGCCTGTGTCTCAAGCCTTTGAATAGAAATATTGATTTATAGGTACAAAACTTAACCCAGAGAATAGAAGGAGGCAATTGAGAATGTTTAATAGTTGCCGGGCCTGGTGCAAGAAGAGGCTGTGACCAGCGATAGCTTTTAAAAGAGGGAGCCTGATGGTTTCAGCTCCCAAATAAAGAATTATTTATACAAGTGAGACAATTCAGCCGGAACCTGAGTCGAGATATTAGCGACTCGTTCTGTGGTGGTATCTATCCCAACAAAGGTGGTTATGTCATTCCCAGGTACGCACAATGTGGTTGTGATGGGGCCGGTTGTCTGATTGGCCTGAGTAAAATTCACCCGGGTAATGCTTGATGCACTGGTGTTGAGTACCGCCAGGTTCATACAGCCTGCCATCATTGGAAATTTCACGCCGTCTTGCTTGGTATTGTAAGGCAGGCGAGCCAGTTCAAAACCCAGATTGTTGGCATTTTTGGTTGTTTGCATACTGGCGCGCCCGTAATTGGCCACCTGATGTGAGGAACGACCATACACATTCAATGTTGCTGTAGGTTGTGCATTGTCTAAAAAGTAAAAGTGCACATTACTGGACGGGATGAGTACTGTTGAAGTTTGCTCCTGCGAGTTCACATACATCCAGCTTGAAATCTGCTGCATGGATTTATGCATCGATGCTCTTCCCCAGTGTATGTTTGACAGGGTAACCGCACCGCTCATATTTTCAATTGTACAGGCGGTTTCACTATACAAGATTGTGCATGTACCGCCGTTGTTTTGATACTGATAATCCAGTACTACCTGAAATGAAAAAGCATTCTGGCCCATGATTGGCATAGGTACAGAGTGATTGGTGCCATCTGTGGTCGCAGCAAGTTTAAAGGTAATGTCCTGACCTGCGCTCGCGTTGAATCCGAATGTTAAAGAAGAAGCTAAGGCAAGGCTTAGCGCAGCTTTTGTGAATTTCATAACTTATCCTTAATTTTGTGATCCAAAGCACTTATCTTTCGACAGCCAAATAGCAAACAAATTTGCGTATACGTGACTTACAACGCATGCCTTTGATATTCGAATATTTTAATCAACAGTTACATTTGGGTTTTTTTTGAAGGCGAAAGGTTAACTGGTTGGGGTGGTTTCTACAACCTGTCATGGCGTTTTTTCTGCTTTGCGAGTCAATCCACATTGGTTGCACATTGTCGTTTTATAAGTATCAGGACAATGACGTTATCACCTCTGAAAACGATAAGTGAGCACTCTGATGAATATAAAAAAACTCGCTCTGTATGGCGCACTGCTGATGCCGGTGTACTCATGGGCCAATTGTACGGGGATCAACCGGGCAGATATGTCGGTTGAATATGGCGCAACGGAAGATGGCTTGAGTTATATTGCTGTGCATCCAGCGCTTACTGAGCAGACGTTGACCGCATCGGGCACTAAGTCTGCGGCAATGCTTGAATACAATGGCCGTTGTGAGGTGTTTGACCTTAGTAATTACAATGGTCTGGCTGTCTACTTGCCAGAATCGGGCGGTACTTTTGATGGCTCCGGTCTGGATGCCCACCAAAGAGTCACGGGCAGTGACAGCGATGACTATATTCAAACCGGCAATGAGTATGACTTTGTTTTTTCTCATGCTGGCAACGACACGATTTTTACCCATGATGGCTATGAGTATGTCGATGGCGGCGCGGGCACAGACTGCCTGGTTGAAGGGTTGGAAGGGCCTGCCGACAGTCATATCAAAAATATTGAGTCGAGCAGTTGTGCTACGTTTTTAGCGCCATCAGAGGCGTTTACCCAGGCTTATGAGCGATGTGATTCGCAGCTTAATGAATTCTCAACCTATTCATACAATGGGTTGTGGGGGATCCAGGCGATTGAGTCGGGTATTGAATTGTACATAGAGCAATATGATGACTATGTACTGGCCTACACCAAAGACTATCAGCACTGTGCCTATACCAGTGGCATTCACAGCATTTCTGTCAGTTTGTCTGACGGTAATGATGTGCTGAATGCATCAGGTTCAAACCTGAACTTTACTGTGTACGGTCGTGATGGCAAAGACAGCATTATAACCGGCAGCGGGCACGATTTGCTCGTAGGTGGTGCAGATAAAGACACCATCAAAGGTGGTGCCGGCAATGACTGGATCATTGGAGACTCTTTGCTTGAGACCGATCATGATGGTATTCAAATGTATCTTGGCGGCACTGAATCCGGCGGTAATGACGACAAGCTATATGGTGAAGCAGGCGATGATGTGCTGTTTGGCAATAAAGGCTCGGATAAACTACACGGCGGCGATGGTGACGACCTGCTGTTTGGTAATGATGGCAGTGAAGACCGCCTTTATGGTAATTCAGGCGCTGACTTGCTGGTGGATTCCGGGGGCAGCCGCTGGAATCGACGCGCCAAATTCTGGGGCGGCAGCGGTCAGGATATCATTGTGTGTGAAGGCGGACACTGCGAGCTCAATGGTGGTGGCAGCAAAGACTTCCTGGCCGCAATTTCAACCTATTCTGATATCGGATTATACGGCGGGGATGGCGGAGACATTCTGTTTGTAAGAGGCGATGAAATCCCTAAAGGTAAAGGTGGCAGTGGTAAAGATTTTTGCTACAACGAATGGGGTGACAGGGATATATGTGACTACCTGTCCAGCGTGAATAGCAAAAGTGGCTACTTTGATGACGCGGTACGCAGAGCGGCCAGAGGCATGTCATCACGCCATGAAGAGTCTTTGAACTTAGTCCGGTTCAATGAACGGACGGGGTACAGAAGCTTCAAGCAAAAAATAGCCAACCTGGTCAGCGAAGCCAAGTTTGAAAAGTGGCTTGAGAATCGCTCAACAAGTGTGTTTGATTTGTAACCTTTAGTGGCAACAGTTGGTTGCCCTAAAGTTAGCGCAGCTCGGCCATAATGTATGCATTATGCGTGTCTGTTCAACACTGAGAGCTGAGCTAGTTTTACGACTGGTATTATTAGATTCGAACCAAAGGATCTATAATCTGTTTAACCTACTGGTGGGCAAGGGCAAGTCACAGGACCTGTAGGCAAGCACTCAACGCAGCGTGTTTTGTTTTTCGTCATAGGGCAGTCTTGCATTGGGTTTGTTGGCGGTAATGAGCGTATTCCGCCGGCAACCTGAGGTGTTGCCGCCTGCAACATATCTTTGTTATCACTTGATAATTTCTTAATGTGCTTTTTATTTAATGATGGTTTCATATATCACTCCTTTATTTACGTTTTGTTAATCTTGATTTAACGTATCACTGCGGGTACATTGAGTCAATTATTTTTACTAATTGCGAGGTTTACCAGTGAGTCTGAGTGTGGTTATGCCATTTTTGAATGAAGGCGATAATGTCAGGAAGACGTTGGAAAGTATCAAAGCAACGATTACCAGCGACATAGAGATCATACTGATCAATGATGCCAGCGATGATGGCTATGATTATGAAAAGTATGCAAAGATATTTGAAGCTGAGTACATACGCAACTCTTTCAGGATCGGTGTAGCAGCTTGCCGGGAACTGGGTATTAAAATTGCGTCATACGACAATATTGTATTACTGGATGCGCACATGCAGTTTTATGATTCTGGCTGGGACACTCACGTTGCGCACCTGATTCAAAGCGAGCCCAGGACGATATTTTGTAGTAAGTCGGTGCATCTTAATACCGACTGGGAAAAGGTTGAAACGGCGCCGTTGGGGTGTGGTGTTTATATTCCGGTACAGGAGCCGAAGGACTTTCAGCACATAAATTGGTTACTGGAACCAACACAAGACCTCACTATTCCGTGTATTTATGGCGCATTTTACTGCTTTAGCAAAGCATTTTATGAAGAAATTGGCGGCCTGGTTGGGCTGCTGGAGTGGGGCGGCGATGAGCAGTTTTTGAGCGCCAAGGCGTTTATGGCTGGGGGACGGTGTGCGTTGATCCCTGATCTGGCGGTGGGTCATGTATACCGCGAGTCCTGTCCTTATGCGTTTACCCCGGCATTGAATTTATACAACCAACTATATATTGCGTCTGTTTTGCAACCAGAAGATCAGGCACAACAGTATGTTGCGGCCATTTTGGCCGGGTCAGTATTAGAGGCTGGAAATGAGGGGGTCATGCTGATGTTATCGCAATCAGCGCCTGAAATAGCACAGCACAGAGCCTATTACCTTGAACACCTCAGTGCTCGTTCATTTACCGATTTTCTGGCATTTAACCGCGAATTTGTGGATCGTCCGTAGACAAACAGCAACCAGAGTGGCCCGTTGGCCACTCTGTTAGCAGCTGATGTTAGCTGGCCGCCTGAAACGGCGCGCTGGCGATTTTACTTGCAGAGATCTGCTCTGTCAGATCTGTGGACAGAATGTTTCTGGGAATATCAAATGTTTTGCCATTGAGCGTATCGAGATCCAGTTCGCTAAGGTCAACGGAATACACTTGTGGTGAATCATACAAACGCACATAGAACTTTTGGTTGCTCAGGTCCGATAAGGTGATGTACTGAGTGTAATCGAGTTCTGGCTTGAGTGTTTTTTCCTCAGGAATTTCTCGGATAACGCCCACAGGAATATCCACGGTATTTAAAATATGCGCAGCCAGATTAATTGCTTCATCTGTGCTGGATACCGGTTTGGCATAGTTGACCATCATTGCAGCTCTGATAAACCGGTGTGTTGGTAGCGGGCCACCTGGCAATAAGGAAAACCCGTTACCCTGGCTTTTTATTTCAATGTCTTTTAAGTTACCAGGCTCTGAATGATGCGACGAGACCGGCGTGACATTGGCGTAGTTTTTTAGGTTCGTTACATGCCACTGAAAATCCGGGTCATTGGTTAATACCCCGTACTGGTTATTTTCGTGGATCTGAACCTGTCCGTTAATAAATTCAACAACAATGCTGTTACCAAAGCGGTCGTGGACAGGAAAGTGCTGATGAAACAGTTTATGCCGGGTTGAGTCTGTGACTTGCACATGTGCCTGCGGTTTGCTTTGTTGGCAGCCGCCCTCTGGGTTATCAGGGGCTAGCCTTTCCTTTACATCCTCACATGTCTGGCAGGTACTCAGAATGTAATCGATTAAATTGGTGACTGCTAAACCTTTGGCAGGATCGGTTACAGCAGGATAATCGGCAGCATTTTGTAACAGACAGCCCACATACAAGCCTTCAGTGTTAATACCATCTGTGGCGATGGGCGTTTTTACTGAGTCGGCGATGTGAATATCGTACGCTTTCTCGACCTGATCAAAGTCTAAGGACTGCATGGCTACAAAGCCATAATCGCCTTCCCAAGTAAACTGGCAGTGTGCTTTTGCCCATTCGCTCGGTAAGCAGTCTTTGCCATCGGGATCAAATAGGTTTTGAACATACTGGTGGCCGGCTTTTCTAAACATCAACGAACGTCCCAGCAGCTGAGAAAATTCCTGACTGCGCCCTACTATGATGTCGTCAAAAGTGGTTTTAATTTTGAAGTTAGTACACATATCGGATCCTTATCGTTGGTACTTTGTATAAAATGGCCTGCTGCATAGCGACGCAGGCCGCCATCCGCACTACAGCGTTTTCATAAACTCGATGATTTGCCACTTTTCCTCTTCACTAAACTCAGTGCCGTAACTGTGGCCCAGATTGGAGTTACCGGGCATAATCTGGCCATTGCTGGCTTTTACCCTGAACTTGTTCAGTCCTTGTGTGGTGACATAGCCCACATTGACCGGGTCGAATTCACGACTGCCGACCCAAAACTCAGTGACGCGCTCTTCGGGTTTTTTCATCAATTCGTATAGGTTGGGTACTGAGCCATTATGCAGATAAGGCGCAGTGGCCCAGATCCCATTGAGCGGACGACCCTTGTAAACGGCGCCATCAAGCACGCCATCAACACAATCGGTTTCCACTGCATCGGCATGTTTTCCCCGTGCTTTCAGGTGTTGCACGATGAGGTTTTCCAGCTCTTTGACGACCGAGATTTTCTGCCCGTCTGTGCCGGTTCTTTCGGGAATATTGCCCGCCTTCAGCGCCGTGGGTAAATCTTTTAAAACTAAGCCAACCACACCATTGACAGGCACATCGATAGCATTGTCGATGGCCTGAAACTTACTGCCGATCAGAATGCGTTCTTTGGTGCCTTCCAGAATCAATGTTTTCGCCATATGACACGAGGCGTTATTGGCTGTTACCGGATCTGTGCCCAGCTCAGAAACCAGGGTTTGGTTTGCGATATAATTGAGATGCTCTTTTTCCCGGGGGATCAGCTGGTGGCAACTGGCACAGGCTTGTTTATAAAGTAATCCCCCCTTGGCTGCTTTTTGCGTATCTATGGCGGGCAGGTGCTCAAGTGGCCACTGGGGTGAACGCAGGGTTTTAACCCAGGACTCCAGATTACCCAGCCCAATCATGTCTACCGTTGAACTGTAACGGAACTTTTTACCCCATACACGTTGCCAGAAAGGCGCTTCTTCTATCTGTAATTCGCCAAACACCCCAACGACTTCGCCAATGTTACGTACCAGCGGGCCAACAATGGGTGTGTTGGGGGCGGAGGCATTCCACTGTACGACATCTGACTGATGTGTACCCCATAAAAAGGGATAAGACACAGGTCCAGTCGGGGTATTTTTATTGGTCAGGTCATTGAGCGCAAATGCGGTACCGGCGTTTTGAATATTGCCAAACGCATCTAACCGGGCATAACTGGTAAAGTCTTGCGGGTAATCCTCCGGCAGTGCATTTACGGCTTGTCGTTGTGCGGTTTGCAGTGCAACCTGTTGTAATCGCTGTTTTAGGCTCGCTTTGCTACTGTCGCTGTATTTTGACCCCAATACATTGAGTGCAAAACGGTTGAATTTGGCATCGTCATTCAGTGTTTTGTTCAGTGCAGCAACCAGGCGGTCAAAAAACAACACAAAGTTTGCCAGCGTGGGAGCACCTTCGATCAACATTTTAGTGCCTTTGTAATCGATCTGGCTGGTATGGCACGCAGCACAGGTCATACCGACCCAGTTTTCGCCGGTTTTTTGGTTACTGTGCAGGGCAAAACCTATAGGTAAGCCACCTGGATTCAGTTCACTGGCTTTGCTGGGCAGATAACGCAGAAATTCCATATGGTCAGCATGGCGAAACAACTGTTCATTGTCGGCTTGTTCAAGCCATACGAACCAGGTATACGGAATGATCTGCGACCCCTGGCCTGTAAACCAGAAATCTTCGCGGACTTTTTCGCTCCAGCCCTGATCCAGCCATACCCGCTTGGGCACGTCACCTTGTTCTTTGGTAATGTCGATAGGGTCGGCAGGAGTGGTATGACGATTGGTGCTACAGCCAACTAAGACCAGCAGACTGGCCGCACTCAGCGTAGCGATTGCAGTTAACTTGCTCATTGTTTTTTCCTTGCGCTCAGAGAGGTGTAAAAGAATAGTTACCGAGTGAGCGTTTGGCTATTACAACAAGTTACAGGTAAGGACTAACAACGAGTATGAAGAAAGAAGAAGGTGGTGACTCAGATTATCTGAGCAACCACTTACGTAGTACCTTAAACACCCAATCCCGGTGTTTGAGTACAAATCGATTTTTTGGCAACCAGCTACTGGAATACAGCACCGTTTTGGCCTTTGAAAAGGTTAAAAACCCTTCATAACCATGGTATTGCCCCATACCAGAGTGACCAATTCCGCCAAATGGCGCATCGTCCGCGACGACATGCATGGTGGTATCATTGATACTGATCCCCCCACTGTGGGTGCTGGCTATCAGGCGCTCTGTCAGGGAGCGGTTATTTGACATTATATATAGCGCCAGCGGGCGAGGTCGGGCGTTAATATAGGAAATAACCTCATCCAGTGTATCGTAGGTCATCACTGGCAGTAGCGAGCCAAAAATCTCTTCTTGCAACACTGCCATATCTTCGCGGACGTTGGTAAGCAGGTGCGGATAAACACACTTGTTGTCACTTGGGTCATGCGCTTTAACGGCATGAACTTTAGCACCTT
This sequence comes from Pseudoalteromonas sp. AWH4_217, assembly GCF_056161105.1. Classification (NCBI taxonomy): domain Bacteria; kingdom Pseudomonadati; phylum Pseudomonadota; class Gammaproteobacteria; order Alteromonadales; family Pseudoalteromonadaceae; genus Pseudoalteromonas; species Pseudoalteromonas sp. AWH4_217. Next base: position 71,053 of record NZ_JBSWYM010000021.1, read on the forward strand.
TTGATTTTGCATCATCCAGCAAATGTAGTAACCGGGTAAGCTGACGGTCGGAGATAATATGGCTCTGTTTGTTGCTGTTTTTGCTCGTAAGGTGATACTCGGTATAGCGTGCAATAAATGTGTCAATGAAAGCGTCTAAGCGCGTAGCAGGCACAAAGATATAATCGGGGGCAACGCAGATTTGTCCGGAATTGATAGACTTACCCATTATCAAAGCATCGACTGCAACACCTATATCGATATCCTGATCTATGATGGTGGGAGATTTACCTCCTAATTCCAGTGTAATAGGTGTCAGGTTGTCGGCGGCCGATTTGGCAACCAGTTTGCCTACCTCGGTTGAGCCTGTAAAAATAAGATGGTCGAATGGCAAAGCCGTGAATGCCGCGCCAATTTGTGCATCACCTTCGACCAAATGTACATGATCGCTGATATCTTCAAGAATGCTTTTTAATGCCTGATTTGCATGAGGTGTGAACTCACTCATCTTGATCATCACCCGGTTGCCGGCGGCCAGCGCCTGTATAGTTGGCCCCAGAGCAAGATAAAAGGGAAAATTCCAGGGGGTTACAACGCCAACCACTCCTAAGGGCTGATAATGTACTTTCACCTTCGACGGCATAAGCATGAGCCCGGCATGGCGTTTTGAGGGCTGCATCCATTTTTTCAGATGTTTGATGGCATAATTAATGGCTGCAATGGTGGGCATAATGTCGGCAAAGAAAGTATCGAATTGACTGCGATAACCGTAATCCTGAGACAAGGCCTGATAGATGTGTTGTTCGTGCGAGACCAGTGCACGTTTAAGCTTTTTGAGCACAGCAACACGTTGCGCATAGTCGGGCGCAGGGTCCCGGGCATAGGCAGATTGCAGCGCCTGAAAGTTCATGGTTAGCAAGGTATGTTCAGAAACTGTGCTCATATTGGTCATTATACAGGGCCTTTTTCTGGCGGTTTTTGCAAAGAGACTTATCTGATAATAACCCTCATCTGAGCAAGTGTGAATAAAAGCTCTAAAATTGGTTAAAAAAAGCCATACCGCCTTTGTGGCAAATGTATCTTTTACAAGACATCGGGCTTCAAGATGCCGTTTTAAGATCTTTTTGCTAATCAAGACAAGAGGTTAATTCCATGGTCGACCTTTTGGAGCAACTTGCCCCAGCTTTTTTGCCAATTCAGCCTGCGTTCCGGACGTTCATCCTGAATGTCTCTAAGCTACGTGAGAAGCTTGCCAATGAAAAACGGTTAAAAGAAAAATACCGCGATGAAGTAGCTAGCCTCAAAGAACAGATGTCACTAATGGCGGCTACTCACAACGCTCTTGCACTATCGAACCATCAGTTTCTTAAAAGAATAACCGATTTAGAGTGTGAGCTTCATTTGTTGAAGAAGTAACCACCCGCCTGGCGCTAACAAAAAAGGAACATTATAGACACACCAACTCATCTGGTGGTATCGTCTTAGGTTACTAAGAATAAAGATTAATCGAAGCACATTAATGGATATAGGAAGTGTAATAACTAGTGCGCTTGTAGGAAATTGCGCATATGATTTTGTGAAAAATGGTTTATTAATATCCGGAATCCAACTCAAGGAAATAGCTTTAGAAAAGCTAAAAGAATGGCATTTTGATGATATTGCATCCGAAAAAATTGCGAACAGGCTTAATGAAAAAGGTTATCTAGCAAACGAATCAGAGCAAGAGTACTGTGATAGGCTTTCAAAAGATATCGTTTTAAAAGCAATGCTAGAGCAGTTTTCAAAAGTTAGTACTTCTATCACTCAATCTGCCAATAATAGTCCAAATTCTATATTGGTTGGGAGAGATGTTAAATCTCTTACAATCAACCACGCACCTTCGAGTCAAAATAAAACTCCTAAAATAGATGTATCATTCTTACCCAATACAATCCTACAAATTGAGACTAAATTAGATCTATATGATCATGTTGGTTGTAGAAGACCCATTGAAAAAAGCAAAGTTCCAGATTATCTATTGAGTTATATGACTGATGAAAAGATCGCAAAGTACAATAAAGCACTCCCTACTCAAAAAGATATTGATGAGTATAATGAACAAGCAAAGCTATACTTCTCAGCTCAGAGACATACCGTAACCCCAAATATCCGAGTGGAAAATTTAGGAGAGCATAGTGCAACAGATGTGATTGTTTCGATTGATTTTCCCGAACTCGTCCGTGTATTTCATAAAAACGATGTAAAACACATCGAAGAAGCAAACATCACCTTCCCAGAATGCCCTTTGAGCGAGGCCAAAGTCCAGTATGAAATGGAGCAAAAATCAAAGTTTGGGCTTCTGATGGCCAGTCTCGAACCTGTTAAATTCATGGCAAAAAGTTACACTCTTCCTGAAACTGTTTTATTTCAAAAATCAATGCTTCGCACAAAAAGCCTTTCTGGGATGCTATCTGGTATTGATTTCGACGATAACAAAATAATCATTCGGCGTAAGAAAATTCTACACACACAATCCGAGCTTTTTGATGATATTTCGCTGGTCCCAGTGAGCCAAGGTCATGCCTCGATAAAAATCGATGTAATTTGTGAAGAATATAGAAAGCCTATGCATTTCGAAATTCCCATATCAGTTCTATAACTGCGTTTAAGAAGTATAATCAAAGGAATATTAGTAATGACTTCAAAAAGCCCTATACAAATGCCAAATTTCTTTCTTTATATAAAAGCCTTAATTATTGGTTTTTTGATAGGTGAAGCTTTTTCGTTTGGCTACTTTTTGGGAGGACCGGCTTCGACAGAATTAAGACCGTTATTAAAAAATGGTGTTGAAACTTGCTTTCGTTGGTTAAGCTCATACATTGAAAAATTTAACCTCATCGAGTATTCGACATGTGTTTATCTAGCTCTGATTATCTTAACCCCAGCCTTGATTATTATCTTAGTCCTAGTCCCATATTTTAAAAAAAGAGGGATAAAAAGCCACTTAAAATCATTAATAAATAGTAAGAGATATGACCTGCTATTCACGCTACTTTTAGGTGGTCTGATTCAATACAAATTACTTCCACAACTCGAAATAGTGCACGTACATATCAACAGTCTTCCTCACTTTGTTGCTATTAGTGTTTTATTTTTCTTCTTAATCATTTTTTATTTTTCAACTCGAAGTGTTAATACACTGAATGATGAAGAGCAGCAAACTGCAAATACTTTTGTAGATGATGAGCCGATTGAGAATAGAGCCAATGATTTGTTAGATATGGGTGAGCAGGTCAAAAACTTTGCTGACCAAGTAATCTCTTGTGGCTCTTCAACCAGTCTGGTGTTTGGTGTTGATGGCCCATGGGGAGTTGGTAAAAGCAGCTTAATCAATATGGCTGAAAGTCATTGGAAAGAGAGCATCAACGAAGGCAAGCTCGTCATATGCCGATTTGAACCTCTGCGACATGCATCTGAAAATAACATCACACAAAGACTCATAACCGAAATAACCACATCAATACAAAAAAAAGTTTTTGCCCCAGAATTAACAAGCGCGGCATCCAGGTATTCCCGCTTAGTCAAAGGCACAGCAAACATCTCTCTATTCGGTGTAAAACTTTCTTTATCGCACACACCTGAAAGTATTGATGATTTACTAGAGGATATCGATAGTGCGTTAAAGCAATTAGGCTTACACATAATCATAGTTATCGATGATTTAGATAGATTAGATCCGAAGTCAGTAAATAATGTACTTTTTGCAACTAAACAATCATTTAAACTCTCACAAGCGACTTATGTACTTTGCTATGACACTGAAGTTCTCATTGGTGATCAAGAGGATAAGTCCAAAGCTCGAGAGTTTTTAGAAAAGTTTATAACTGTAAAACTAAACTTGCTTGTAGACACTAAAGACCTAATCAAATATCTACAATATGGCTGGCAAAGTGGTGAGAACCTAGAGCTTATCCCACCTGATACAAAAGAGAAGCTTAGCTCAGTGCTAACTGAACTAGCTGATATTCTTGAAAGCGAACATGCAGCTGAATACCTTCCTCTTGTAGGGAGCTTTAGAAAGCTTAAACGACTTGTAAACACCATGATATTAATGCAACTGGAATCGAGTAGTTTAGCCGAGACTGATTTTAATAAACGAGATTTGATAAACCTAATTTTACTACATTTAAACTACCCAGGTTTGTTTAGGCGCATTTATCTTGAAGAAACATGTGACACGCAAGGTAACTTTTCAGTTAGAAAAGGTAATGATGGAAAAAGCTGGCAAAACTCAGAGCAATTCGACACAATTATTAAGGAGCAAGAACACAATGCACAATTTCTTCTTCAACACCTGTTTGCTGTCGACACTTTAAAGCTAAAAGATAACATAGACTTCCGTTTAGATGATGAATTCAGATACTCAAGAGCGTGTTTTAACTCAGGTAAATTTAGAAACTTGGAGAGGTTTCTAAAGCTGATTATTCGTTGTGTTAAACCAGAGCCAAAAGAAACTTTTATCCTCTATAAAGCAGCCGTAGATGAGGTAATTTCTGGTCTTATGGTTTCTGAAGTATTAGAAAGTGAAGAACGGATTAATAGCATTGATGCATACGATAAGTTCTGGACTTTGCTAGTTTCTCATTCTGGAAAACTTGATAGAACAGTAGTCGATGACCTTATACCGACATTAATCTCTCACATACAAAACTCCTCAATACTTTTCGATACTCCAAATAAATTAAGACAGCGACTAGTTCTGTCTCTGATCCACGTTTTAAATCAATGTGGATGGGGGGATAATCAAAATGATAGATTCAGAGGTAGTGATTTGGAACGAAGTGAAATCGCACAACGGATATTTGGTGTAAAGCAATATAAAGATAAAGGAATAATAGAAAAATTCATTACTGACCCGCAAAGAACCTTAGGGTGGAAGGATCTAATGCTTTTTAGACTATATTGTTCGGCAGATCGAGGAGGCCAGTTCTTTAACTTAAGTTCGGCGTTGATTAAAGATCAAAGCAATACCGCAGAGACTACAGGTTCTGTTAACCTGCTTACAGTCTTCGAAATGAGAAAAATATCCCAAAAAGTATTTTCTTTATTTAAGACAAATTATATAGATAGAGAGATCAATTTCTTTGTTGAAATCGCAAAAGTACCTGATGATGAATTTAAAGGAAAAGATCTCCTAGCTGAAGAGGGTTATACAGGTTCTCTCGAACTTTCTGAAAGAGTATCAGTAACGCGCTCCTCCATTCTTAATTTTGTATTGTATCAATTAGCCAATAGTTTTCGTCCAAATGGAAGTGGTGTGGGATGTGGTTTTTATGATGAAACTGGTACTGCGGATAAACATGGTATTGCTATCAAGATGAATGAGTATCTGTTCGATGTTTGCTTTAACCCAGAACTAAAAGAGAGTAATGCACTACACTTTATAGACTACTGCTTATCACACCTAACGGACAGCTTTTTTCATGATGATAGTTCAGATGGCCCTGTAGCAAAAAAAGAAGAACTGCTGGGTCCATTAAACCCCGAACAGTTCAAGCCTTTTTGGAAAAAATGGAAAGGTAAAATCATCGAAGTTGCTGAGCAAAGTACCAACCAAAATAGGAAAGTATACACACCTAATTACATAGCTATTTACAGCGATGACTTAACAATGGTTCTTAACGTTCTTGAAGAAATTGCAGAAGAACCTAACGAGCAAGACAGACAAGAAACGGACTAAAATGGAAGCTATAACCCAAACAATTACTATACTCACAGCTCTGGGGGCAATTGTTCTAACATGCTGGACTCTTAAAACGCAACGGCAGCACAACCGAATTTCGGTTGCACCTCGTTTATGTGATTGGCTTCATACTGAGGATAATTCAGTGTATTACGACATCATAAACAAAGGATTAGGAACTGCAAAAGTAGGCAAGTTCACATTTATAGTCGATGGACAAGAAATGTGTTGGGCAGAGTTCGATAAAGACATCCGCCATTACTTTGAAAAAGAGCTAAATGAGGCACACCAGCATACTTCTGGCTTATCTGCAGATAGCTATATCGCCAAAGATGAAAAAATACGTGTGCTTGAGCTTCACTTTTTACCAGAGTTAGATCTCTCCCACACTCTCGATCGACTTACAAAAAGGTACCAACTTAAGGTTGAATATTACTCTCTTTATGAAGAGCAGTTCAATTACAGATCTAACTTAAATGATTAAAGGTTTTGCACTCTAAAATAAAAGGAAAAATAGGCTCATGGCGGGTGATGACAAACAGCTTAGTAATCCATTTTCTACTGGCAGTGGTGGTCCAAGGTTTGAAGCCAATATTCAAGCCACATTTGTCACCCTAATGCTCAGTGGTGGTTATGCTCCATGTTTACCCCCTTGGCCAATCGTAGAGATTAAGCTACAAGGTGCAATTGCTGGATATCGTACCGATGACTTGATTGTATCTGTTGAAAACTCTGTAACCAATGAACGCCGTAAATTACTCGGCCAAGTTAAAAACTCCATTTCTATCACTGCTAACAGTACACTTTTTGCAGAGGTGATTCAGGCAGCTTGGAGGGACTTTAACGACATAGATGTTTTTACTAAAGGGAAGGATATCATTGCACTGATCACTGGGCCTATTAACTCAACAGATACCGATGGAGTTAACGGTCTATTGGAACAAGCTCGACATGCTCGAGATGCTGATGAGTTTTTCACTCAGGTTGGCCGTGCCAAATTTTGCTCAAATACAGTTAGGACTAAGCTTGCTGCTTTTGAGTCCCAACTAAAAGTCGCTAATGGCGGTCTTGATGTTAAAAGTGCTGACTTATATGAGTTTTTTAGACACTTTCACTTACTAGGCTACGATCTGGCGAAAAAGGGAAGTGTTGTCTCGTCTCTGCTGCAATCACATATTTCCCAGTTTAACAAAGATATTCCAAATAAAATTTGGTGCCAAATCCTTAGTGAAGTGCAAGACTTCAATCAGTACGCGGGAACAATCACAGTGGAAACACTACCTGAAGATCTCGTCGAGCACTTTAAAGAACCTGAAGTTACACATATACCTAAGAACTTAGCCAAGGAAGTGGCTGCAAGCAACGCTGAAACAACAAATGAGCTAATCAGTACAGACTGGAATCGGCATCCTTCAGCTTCAAAGTTGGCCATAGCAATGCTAATTGGTAGTTGGAATGAATCCAATGATGCAGATCTTGAAGTCGTCAGTCTGATGGTTGGTGAAAAATATGTAGACTGGATAACTGACCTGAGGGAAACGCTTCAGGTTAGTGATACTCCTGTTGCTTACAAAAATGGTCTTTGGAGCTTCAAAGAACGTTTGCAAGCATGGCAAGACTTAGGCGGGAGAATATTCGATGACCATTTAGATACAATAAAAGACATTGCAATATCGGTCCTTAGCGTGACCAATTCATCGTTTAATTTATCAGATGATGAGCGTTACACAGCAGCAATTCATAGCAATGCATTCCCTCACTCAGATAATTTACGGCTGGGGTTAACCGAAACTCTAGCACTAGTTGGTAACCAGCATGCCTCACTATCAAATTGCAGCTTAGGTAAGGCTGATAATATCGCTGCACTATCAATCCGTGAGCTTTTTGACAGTAGTGATTGGCTACGTTGGGGAAGCCTCAACAACTTACTGCCTAACCTTGCGGAAGCACACCCTAGCGAGTTTCTTTCCGCTGTAGAGAAGGCGATAACAACATCGCCTTCTCCATTTGATTCTTTATTTGCACAGGAAGATTCAGGTGTTTTTGGTAGAAACTATATAACAGGCTTACTTTGGGCACTTGAGGGGATTGCGTGGGATGAAGTGTACCTATTTCGTGCCTCGGTTGTTTTAGCTGAGATAGCTTCACATGACCCAGGAGGCAGTTGGGCAAATAGACCAGGAAATTCATTAACTGATATTTTTCTACCGTGGATGCCGCATACATTGGCTTCTATTGACAAAAGGCAAGCCGCGTTGAGAAGAATATGTGTCGAACAGCCAGAGGTTGCATGGAAGTTATTGGATAGTTTATTGCCTAATCAAAATTCCACAACTTCAGGAACCCACAAACCAGTTTGGAGAAATATATTTCCTGAAGACTGGAAAGAAGGAGCAACGCATGGTGAGTATTGGGAACTGTCTCGGTTCTGTGCAGAACTTATGGTAGAGCAAGCACACTTCGATACCTCGAAGCTTGCATTGTTAGCAGGAAAATATGATCACCTACCAGCACCTGCATCTGAACTACTGAAAGACAAGCTATTATCGATCCATTGTTTAAGTTTACAAGAAAAGGAGCGGCTGCCTATCTGGAGTAAATTGAACAAGTTAATTGCACATCATCGTCGCTTCCAAGAGGCTGAATGGTCACTCGGGGACGAATCTCTTGCATCACTAGAAGAGCTTGCTAACAAGCTTGCGCCAACTACTCCAAGCTTATTACATACGAGGTTGTTCTCAGACTCAGATTCATATCTATATGAAGGTGATGGTGATTTTCATGAAGAACAGCAGAAACTATTTCAGGTTCGTAAAGCCGCCATAAAAGAAATTTTAACAGAAGGCGGCATTGATAAAGTGATTGAGTTTTCATTAAAGGTGAAAAATCCCCATTTAGTGGGAGAGGCGCTTGCAGATTTCGATAGGCTAGATTTTGATGCAAAGCTGCTACCTGAGCTGCTTAATATGACTGAGCAGAAAAGCTGGTCCCTTGCTGCCTCATACGCATGGCGTCGCAGGTATATGGGCGGTTGGCAATGGTTTGATGATATAGAAAAGTCAAATTGGAAGCCAGTACAGATATCCAGCCTACTTTGCGCCTTACCTTTCAATAGAGATGCATGGGATAGAGCTGAGCAGTTACTGGGCGAGAATGAGTACGAGTACTGGGGAAGTACAGGGGCTAACATATACCAATCTAATGAAGATAGCGAATTTGCATTCGTAAAACTGCTCGAACATGGCCGACCAAATGCTGTTATAGATGGTATGTCGAGAAACCTCTTTGATAAAAAGGATATTAATCTTGATCTTGCTTGTGAGGCATTGTTGGCGCTTGCGCAATCAGAGGATCAAGCAGGAAGAATCGATAGTTATCGCATAACTAAGATAATAAAATACCTTCAAGAGAATGATGACACAAACAAAGATAAGCTTTTTCAAGTTGAATGGGCATATGTTTCTATGTTGGACCGACGTTCCGAAGGCTCACCAGTTACCTTAGAAAATAGATTAGCATCCACCCCTAGTTTTTTCTGTAAACTAATTCAGCTGATATATCGAGCAGAAGGTACTGATCAGGCCGATGTAGCAGAGTCAACTGAGCAGAGTCGCAATATTGCCGCCAACGCTTATCGTTTGCTCTCTACGTGGAGTACCGTTCCAGGCACTCTTGCAAATGGAGTGTTCAACCCTGATGCATTCTCAGAATGGTTAACGGCAATGGAAGAGATGGTTAAAGTATCAGGACATTACAGTATTGCACTGATTCGGCTGGGCGATGTACTTGTTCACTCCCCTGAAGATCCAGATGGTCTATGGATACACCATACTATTGCAGAAGCAATGAATAATAGAGATAGATCCAGCTTGCGGGATGGGTACCGCACTGGTGTACTAAACTCTCGCGGTTTCCATGCTGTTGACCCTGAAGCTAAACCGGAAAAAGCACTTGCTGAAAACTACCGGGTAAAAGCGGAGGCAGTGGAAAATGCTGGATACCAGCGACTAGCTACCACGTTACGTGAAGTTGCCAACAGATATGATCGGGATGCTGAAAGAATAATATCTAGTAATGGGAGGCCATACTGCTAACACCTCATAAAAAACATTTGCCAACTGAGCTTACCCAAAATCTCAGACGTCTACGAATATGAAGTAAAACCTAAACTTCAAGCTCAATAATTCACACACTGGTCTGGAAATCCATTTTCCAGACCCCTAAAAAGTCCAAATTTAATTGCGATTTTTCACTTTTTCTGGAAAAGCCTTCTAGGCTAGGTAGTGTGTAGGTTTCCAGAGAGTTTCCAGATGTGGATGTGTAACTCCCCCATAAACTGCAACAGTTCTTGAGTAGAATTTCCATTAACAGAAGAAGGAAGTTTTACGATGAGAAAAAGCAAGTTCACCGAATCACAAATTGTTGCCATGATCAAAGAAGCTGAATCGGGTGTATCGGTTCCAGATCTGTGCCGACAACACGGAATTGGACAAAGTACATTTTATAAATGGCGCTCCAAATATGGCGGTATGGAAGCCTCGGATGTAAAGCGGCTAAAAGAACTTGAAGAAGAAAATCGCAAGCTCAAGGATATGTTTGCAACACTGAGTCTGAAACACACTATGCTTGAGGAAATCGTTGCAAAAAAGCTGTGAGCACAAGCAGGCGTAGAGCGTGGGTTAAACATTTCCTTGAGCAGTTTGGGGTAAGTGTGGCACTTGCTTGTGAGGTTGCAGGACTAAATCGAAGTGTCTATTACTACACGCACAAACGACCACCTGATGATGAGGTAATCGATGCGTTGC
>NZ_JBSWYM010000022.1:0-60539 GCF_056161105.1 Pseudoalteromonas sp. AWH4_217
CGTGTCGGTGGATGCGCATTATAGGGAAATCGAAACCCAGCGCAACCCCTTTTTTGAAGAAAAGTGAGAAAAACGGTGCGTTCGGACAAAATACAACCAAAACACCTCTTTTTAGACGTTTATTGTACAAAAAGAGCGCCTAATCGCGCTCAATTTTCAATATCCAACCTGCTTTATCCTGATATCCAGCTTCTAACTCCAATTCGCTGCGCATCAATGGGTGATCATGCAGCCAATCATCGGGTAATGTCAGAGTCAATGTCTCAGGTTCAGTTGCTGTAATGTAAAGGTCGGGCAAAACATCATCTTGACGGCGCATGGATAGGATTACCGCAATCCGGAGTATCCTGACAAGTAACTCTATAAACCCTTGTTGATTACCAAACTGAGTAAAAGGCCCTTCTTCTACATCGAGCCTGTGGTTACCCACTAACGTCACTACCATTTGCTTTTGAACTCGGGAGTACCCAGGCATGCCGGTGTGTTTCAAAATGTAGGCGCTGTGTTGATGATAAGATTTGTAGTCAATAACTAAACCAATCTCATGCATTGACGCTGCAGCACGTAACAGGCCACACGCACTTTGAAAGTCAAACTGCATCGGCGCTTCTAATTGCTGAAGCAAAATTTTGCATATATCAAACACACGTGCAGCCTGCCCATCATCAACATGATATCGGGACATAAAGCCATCAAGTGTGCGTTTACGAATGTCCGCCTGATTGAGCTGATCAATCATGCTGTACAGGATGCCTTCACGTAAGGCACCACCTGCCAGGCCCATTCGTTCAATTTGCAACGCTTCGAACAGTGCAATTAATATTGCCAGCCCTGAGACAAAGACTAAACGGCGCTCTTCACTTAACCCTGGCAACTCAAGTTGTTCTATGCTCTCAAACCGGATTGCTTGCGCACGAATTGCCTGAAGTTTATCCAGGGTCAGCATTTCATCTAAACCGAGCGCCGCGAAAATCTCCTGAATAGCCTGAACTGTGCCGGATGCACCAATAGCAAGCTCCCAGCCAGAAGTTTTATATTGAGCAGCATAAGGTGCAACCACCTTATGAGCAGCCGTCGTTGCCGCAGCAAAATTGCTCTCACTCAGCGCGCCGTCTGCGAAGTAGCGTTCTAAGTAGGTGACACAGCCCATATTCAGGCTATGATAAAGCTTTGCCTCAAAACCCTGACCAATAACGATTTCGGTGCTCGCTCCACCTATATCGACAACAAGCTGGCGCCCCTGACAGGCAGATGTATGTGCGACGCCTTTATAAATAGAACGGGCTTCTTCTTCCCCGCTGATGATAGAAATAGGGTGACCAAGAATTTGTTCAGCTTTTTGCTTAAACACATTTGCATTGGTTGCCAGGCGCAAGGTCGCGGTGGCCACAATACGTATATTGTCAGTCGGGATATCTTGCAGTCTTTCAGCGAACAGGGACAAACATTCCAAGCCCCTCTGCATTGCTTCTTCGCTCAGCAAATTTTGCTCATCCAGACCTGCAGCCAGCCGAACTTTACGTTTGACTCGCCCAATTGTATGCACGCCACCGGCCATATGTTTTGCGATCAACATATGGAAGCTGTTTGATCCTAAATCAATCACCGCATACACATTTTCATGTGGGGATCTCTGAACCACGCTTACTAACCTCTATCTACTTCTACCAAAATGCCCGATTAATTACGCGGGCGCGGTTTTTGGTAACTACCTTGTCGACGGTTACTACCATTGCGATTACCGCGCTGACCGGATGAGTTTCTGCGCCTTTGTTGTCTGGCAGGCGCTTTAATGTCATCTAGTAGTGCAGACTTATCGTAGTGAGAAACCGGAATTGCATGGTCAATGTATTCTTCAATCTCATGTAAGTTATATGCATACTGCTCGCAGGCAAAGCTAATCGCATGCCCTGATGCGCCAGCTCGACCGGTACGACCAATACGGTGTACATAGTCCTCACAATCGTCTGGCAGGTCAAAATTGAGTACATGACTTACCTCTGGAATGTGCAAACCACGCGCTGCGACATCCGTTGCAACCAGCAGATCCAGTTCACCCTTGGTGAATTTGGATAATATAGACAAACGCTTCTTCTGATTGACGTCGCCAGTTAACAGCCCCACTCGATGCCCGTCATTTTTTAGCCATTCATAGACGTTTTCACAACTGTGCTTGGTATTGGCAAATACAATGGCCTTATCGGGCCACTCTTCCTCAATCAAGGTAAGGAGTAAAGGAATTTTGTCCTCTTGCGAAGGGTGGAACAGCTCTTCTTGAATGCGTTTTCCTGTTTTAACATCTGGCTCTATCTGCACATGAATTGGGTTATGCATGTGTTCGAATGCCAACTCCTGGACACGATAAGACAGCGTTGCAGAAAACAGCAGGTTAAGTCTTTGCTGCGTATCCGGCATACGATTAAACAAGTATCGAATATCTTTGATAAAGCCCAGATCAAACATGCGATCCGCTTCATCCAACACAACAACTTCAATGTTATTAAGGTTATAGGCACCTTGTTTGTAGAAATCGATCAGGCGTCCGGTGGTACCAATCAGGATATCCACCCCTTTTTCTAATTGTGACCGTTGTTTTTCGTATTCTTCGCCTCCATATACTAAGCCAAGCTTTAACCCACACGCTGGTGCCATAATTTGGGCGTCTTTGTGGATTTGGATCGCAAGCTCTCGTGTCGGGGCCATAATTAACGCACGTGGCTGACCGGCAACCTGAGCATCAGGCTGGCTTTGCAACAGTCGATGGCAGGTCGCAGTTAAAAACGCAAGCGTTTTACCTGTACCTGTTTGCGCCTGACCGGCAATGTCTCGACCCTCACTGATGTAGGGCATGCACTTTGCTTGGATTGGCGTACAATATTCGAAGCCACTCGCTGTCAAACCGGCGACCACTTCCGGTGCTAAAGCAAAGTCGATAAATTTTTTATTGGTCAAATGTGTCTTAGTCATAGCAATTAAGCATAACGTTTAAACTTGCAATAAGAAACAAGAGTGTTTAAATACGCATTAAATAATTGACCTAATTCTAACGGAGAGCGCAATGAGCGACAAAATTATTCAATTAACTGATGACAGCTTCGAAGCAGACGTGCTTAAGTCGGATACCCCTGTACTGGTAGATTTCTGGGCTGAATGGTGTGGTCCATGTAAAATGATTGCACCTATCCTGGACGAAATTGCAGACGAGTTCGAAGGTCGCGCAACTGTAGCTAAGCTCAACATCGATCAAAACTCTCTGACACCGCCTAAGTTTGGTATCCGTGGTATCCCAACTCTGCTACTGTTCAAAGACGGTGCGGTTGCAGCCACTAAAGTTGGTGCGTTGTCAAAAACACAACTGATCGAGTTCCTTGAGAACAACATCTAACTGATTACTTATCTCAGGCATCAGCATACGCTGAGAGCCGATAAGTCACAGTCCGAATGTATCAGGTAGCGCTGCATCGGCCCTACCTGATTAAATTTGTATAAAGACTGGACGACTGCTCCCCTAGCTGCTAACTTATAGAGCCACTAACCTTAAGCAATTTCAATTCAATCCCTCGTACCACGAGAGAACAACTTTTAAATAAAGAACCCACCAATATGCATTTACGCGAACTAAAAGACAAGTCAATCAATGAGCTTGTAAAACTTGCCGAGTCTATGGGACTCGAGAACGTTGCTCGTCTAAGAAAACAAGACATCATTTTCGCCATCTTGAAAGCGCACGCTAAAAGCGGCGAAAACATCTATGGTGGCGGCGTGCTGGAAATTCTTCAGGATGGCTTCGGCTTTTTACGCTCATCGGAAGCCTCCTACCTGGCAGGCCCGGATGACATTTATGTTTCGCCCAGCCAGATCAGACGCTTTAGCCTGCGTACTGGTGACAGCATTAGCGGCCTGATCCGCCCACCAAAAGATGGTGAGCGTTACTTCGCACTGCTAAAAGTGAATGAAGTAAACTTCGATAAACCAGAAAACTCCAGAACTAAAATCCTGTTCGAAAACCTGACACCTATTCACGCCAACGAACGTATGGTGATGGAACGCGGTAATGGTAGTACAGAAGATATCACTGCCCGAGTACTGGATCTCGCATCACCTATCGGCAAAGGTCAGCGTGCACTGATTGTTGCGCCACCAAAAGCCGGTAAGACCATGTTGCTACAGAACATTGCGCAGTCTATTTCTTACAACAACCCAGACGCAACACTGATGGTACTGTTGATCGATGAGCGTCCGGAAGAAGTAACTGAGATGCAACGTCTGGTACAAGGTGAAGTTGTCGCCTCAACCTTCGATGAGCCAGCAAGTCGCCACGTTCAGGTAGCTGAAATGGTTATTGAGAAGGCGAAACGACTGGTTGAGCACAAAAAAGACGTTATCATTCTGTTGGACTCAATCACGCGTCTTGCACGTGCGTACAACACAGTGATCCCGTCTTCTGGTAAAGTACTGACGGGTGGTGTTGATGCAAATGCACTGCATAAGCCAAAACGTTTCTTCGGTGCTGCACGTAATGTTGAAGAAGGTGGCAGCCTGACCATCATCGCAACAGCCCTGATTGACACGGGTTCTAAGATGGACGAGGTCATTTACGAAGAGTTTAAGGGTACCGGTAACATGGAACTGCACTTAAACCGCAAGATTGCTGAAAAGCGTGTCTTCCCGGCCATTGACTTTAACCGCTCAGGTACACGTCGTGAAGAGCTGCTTACTAAGCCGGACGAACTGCAAAAGATGTGGATTTTACGCAAGATTGTTCATGAAATGAGTGAAATCGATGCGATGGAATTCCTCATCGATAAGCTGTCTATGTGCAAAACAAACAACGAGTTCTTTGACTCAATGAAGCGTAAGTAATTATTCACGCTAGAAAAGAAAGCCTGCTTATGCAGGCTTTTTTTATGTCTCCACTGCTGACACGCTCCTGTAGGTGTTCTATATATATGTAGATGCGCACAGACACTAACAACAGATCAGGGCAAGTCCTGTCCGCCTGACCTTTGCTTTTGTCTAGGCACACCACGTACAACAAGACTCATCAAGCAAGCCCGATAAAGGAAGAACACACCCATGCGTTTAGTAGCCAGTGCCATGGCCGTGACTACAGTGAATATAGCCGTCGTGCTGGTCTGTACAGCCATATTTTCACTTCCTCTCAAAGTCACGATCACGCTCATCCTCCTGATGGGGATTGCCTCTTTCTTCGCCGCCCTGTGGCTAAACAAGAAACAGCAAAAAGGTGCCTATTTATATAGCTTTGTCAGTGCGTTACACCACCAGGATACAATAGACCTGACTTTTCGTTTTGATGAAAAAGACAAAACCTTACCCGAAGCCTGCCTGGCCATCAACGACAGTATGGCGATGATGGAGCATATTATTGGCGAAGTATACGCTTCATCTTCAAGGCTCACCCCTATGGCTGACAGCCTGCGCGATACCTACGCATCTATGACACAAAAAGCGACTATTCAGCATGCTCATGGTGAAGACTTGGCAACAGCAATTAATCACATGCTGACTGTTTCGAGAGAGCTGGATGACAGCCTGGAGAAAATCTACAGCTCAGTCGAAAATGCCACACAAGCGGTCAAAAAGACCCGCATAGACACAGACAAAAGCCAGGAGAGCCTGATGACCCTGGCGGGTAATATTCAGGCTACCAGCGAACAAATCGCTTCATTGAAAGCCGATAGTGATGCCATTAGCTCTGTCATAGACGTCATTAATGCCATCGCGGAGCAAACCAACTTACTGGCACTAAACGCCGCCATTGAAGCTGCCCGAGCAGGTGAACAGGGCCGAGGCTTTGCCGTCGTGGCTGATGAAGTGCGTAATCTGGCAGCGCGGACGAGTCAATCAACACAGGAAGTCCGCAATATGGTCAACAAAATCCAGGCAGGAACTGACAGCGCACATGCCCAGATGCTTACCGCACTGGCAGAAACCGACAAAACAGTCAGCTTATCTGAGGCCTCTACAAAAGAAGTAGACCAAATAGAGCAGTCAATGATAGATATCAATGCACTGTCACACAGCATTCATACCCAGGTAAGCCAACAGAAAGCAGTCTCCGATGAGGCTCAGTCCAGCATTGAGTCAATGGTTGAGCTTAACTCTGATGCCCTTTCTGCCTCCAAGATTCAGGCTGTTTCAAGTAGCGACCTTATCAACCTGGCTGCATGTATTCATGAGAAACTGTCGATCTTCAAAGCAGAGCGGCCCCAGCCGGATGTGACTCACCGTACGGATACCAGCCGGTATAATTGTGACACAGATACACAGGCCGTCACTTCAGACAAAAACAGCCAAGCCAGAGAGCACAGCGCACTAGGTGACATCGAGCTGTTCTGAGTAGCTACACACTTTTAATTCGTCGCACAGGATCAGGAACAAGTCTTGATACAGGGCCGTTTGCTCTTGTTTTAGCGCCGCTTCGAACTGTGAAGCAATATCTGAGATATGGACGAATTCAAACATGCTTGCAGCACCATTTAATTTATGACAATGGTGCTGGAGTGCCTGCCAGTTTTGTTCCTGCCACAAATCAATCAATTTATATCTCTCTTGCTCCAGCGTTTGTGCAAAACTCTGCTTGAGGTCACTCATATCTATTGATAAATCCAGTGGTTGAGAGGCATGGATACGCTGCAAAGACTGGGCAAGTGTCTGATACAGCAGTTCGCTGTTGATTGGCTTGCTGAGGTGACCACTGAACCCCTGAGCCAGATAACCTTTGATTTCATGTTCCATCACATTGGCCGTCAGTGCATACACTTCTCCTTCAAAACCAGCCTGACGCAATAGTTTCAGGGCCTCAAGACCGTCCATTTCCGGCATCTGAATATCCATTAATACAACATCCGGATAAGTGCTGAGACAGCGCTCTACCGCCTCTCGCCCATTGCCTACAACATCGACCTCAAGTCCCATTTTTTCGAGCAGTCGAGAGATCAGCGCACGATTATCATCATGATCTTCAGCCAGCAGCACTGTGCCAGATAATTTCACATCTGATGCCAAAGACTGCGCATGCGATATTTTTTCAAGGTTATCTGGCTGACTGGCCTGACTCAGTCTGGCACAGGGCATACTCAGTTTAAACTGACTGCCTCTTTCAACTTCACTCTGAACTGAGATCTCGCCCCCCATCATTTTTGCCAAATGCTGTGATAAGCTCAGTCCGAGTCCGGAGCCACCAAACCGGCGAGTTATACTATTATCTCCCTGCTGGAAGCACTCAAAAATCCTGGCAACCTGAGATTCCGACATACCAATACCACTGTCTCGCACAATGAATAAGATACCGTCCTTCTGCTGCCTGATAATCAGCTCGACCTGTCCCTCCTGAGTAAATTTCACCGCATTACTGAGCAGGTTGATCAAAATTTGCTTCAGGCGCACATAATCGAGCCGCACTAAATAGGGAGTGGGTAAGTCATTCTCGACCAGTAACCCAAGCGACTTCTCCATACAGGGCCGCTGGAACATATCACAGACATCGGCGAGCAGACTCTCGATGGTAAATTCGGTGTACTCCAGTTCTAGTCTCTGCGCCTCAATCTTACTCAGGTCCAGTACATCGCTGATCAGGTCTTTTAGGTGATTACCTTGCCTTGTCACCACCCCCAGAGATGACATTAAATGGGGATCGTGTACATAGTCCTGCTGCAAACTTTCCGCATGGCCTAAAATAGCAGTCAAGGGGGTGCGTATTTCATGGCTGATATTAGCCAGAAACTGGCTTTTTATCTGGTTCGCATTGCGCAACTCATCGGCAGTCTGTTGCAACTGCGCCGTTCGCTGGGCCACTTTTTTACTGAGTTCAATTTTTGCACGGCGCTCCGTCGCACGGTGGTAAAATGCAAAGACAGAAATCAGCGCCAGACATAAGATCAATCCACTCATCCATAACAATTGATTTTGCTGCTCATCCTGGAGTTTTTGCAACTCCTGTGCCTGCCTCATTTTTGCCAACTCCTGACTTAGCTGACTTTCTTCAAACTTGCTCTGATACTTATTCAGGCGGGTGATCAAACCTTCATTCAGCAGGGCAAACTGCAGATCCCGGTAATAATCTAGCGTTTCTACTGCCGCCTGCATTTTACCTTTTGCGGCCTGAACCAGAGCCAGTAAATGCAAAAACTCTCGCTCCCTGAGGCGATCACCCAGTTTACGTGTTAAGGTAAGCCCCTGATCGATACTCTCCTCTGCCGCATCAATTTCTCCACGCATTAATTGCAGTCTGGCCGTGGGGTGCAAGGCATGCATAACGCCAGCCTGGTTATCAGCCTTCTCCGCATAATACATGGCAAAGTTGACTTCCTGTTCAGCGGATGTGTAGTCCCTGGTCAATAAACTTAGCTTTGCCATATTGACGTATTCAAACGCCAGGTGCCGGGTGTTATTGATACTGTGATAGTAATCAACCGCCGCTTTAACAGCGGTACGCGCCAGTTCAGGCCGGTTTGATTCGGTATAAATGACCCCAAGGTTGCCTTGTGACAGCGCCACGCCATACTCATCACCTAACCGTTCGAACAGTGTAATGGCACGCTTGAGTAATTCCTCAGCTTTGTTGTAACGAAACTGGCGAATGTACACACCGGCGAGATTCAGCAACATATCAGCCCTGTCTTGCTCATTGCCATATTGCTCGTACAGCATGTAAGCAGCCAGATAATGTTCCAGTGAGGCTTCCAGATCGTGGATCTGGATAAAAGACATGCCCAGATTATTGTGAATATCCGCCCGCTCTATTGGCTTGGCTCTTTGCTCAGCGACCACCAAAGCCTGTTGATAGTCGATAACCGATGCCGAATAGTCTCCCTGGTAAAAGGCGCTGATCCCTTGCATTTTAAAAGCATGGTATAGACTGTCTGACAACCCAGCTTCGCGGCTCAGGGCCTCAAGCTGCTCAAAGTAACGAATGGCCATCTCATAGCGCGTACTCTCTAGCGCGATCTTACCGATGGTTTTGAGCGTACTTGCCCGTTGCTCAGGCGTTAACTCCGGAAGCTGCAGTAAACGCTCCGCGCCCAGCATCTGTTCCTGCCAGTTTGTCATCTCTGACAGCGCAGTAATTTGCTGCGTGATTGCAGGCGAAGAAACAGATGTGTCGGCATTAACTCTGAGTGACCATACTCCGATCAATAACACAGCAGCCACAGCCCACTTAAAACCCTTTATCATCCCTGTCTGCCCCGTATTACTTGCAATAGACGTGTCAAAAAATAAGAATTGAACAAAGAAGATACACCATGTTTACAGGCGGAACAATGTTGAACCCCCTCCTTGATGCCACTTTTAGGATAATCACCCGTGAGCGCGCAACGCAATTACACCGACTCGCTAGCGCACTGGATAAAGAAATGGGGTTCCCCAGGTTGGACGATGACCCTGACAAAGCGCTTTTTAAGCGTAACTTTTTGTTGATGAATGCGCTCTATCAACTACAGCAAGAGTTTGCTGAGCAAGGGTATTATTTGCAGGTTGAGGCCATGGACATCCGTCTGCTTGAACAGCAAGCACGCTCCACATTGCAAAAACAAGACCCTCTCAGGGATTATTATTTAGATTGGTGCAACTATGATACCAGTAAAGACGAGGTCACCGCGCTGCTGACTCAATTCTGGCAGCGCTATATGAAGATGCCTGAAACGGGGGCCGAGCGGCACGTTGAGCTCATCAGTAAGTGGCAACTGCCGTGCCCGTATTCCCGACGCCAGCTTAGCAAACGCTGGCGTACACTGGCATTTGCGGCTCACCCGGATCAACAAGGGGAACAAACCTTGTTCCAACAACTCCAAGAGGAGTACGAGCTACTTAAATGCTATGCAGAAGCGGATGAATAATACCACCCCCATGATTTATATGAATGTGGATTGATATAACTACAGACTCATCCGCTTTGCTTTAAATTTGCGCCCCTTAAGCTTGCTCTCCTGTAACTTTCTGAGCGCGGGCTTGACCCCTTCTCTGGCCACAGCAACAAACGCCTGATGATCCAGTAAATCAATATTACCAATCAGACTGGCACCAATCCCCTGCTCTGACGTCAGACAACCGACAATGTCGCCAGCGCGAAGCTTGTCTTTTTTCCCTCCATCTACTTGCAAAGTAACCATCGGGGGCTTGAAGGCAGGCTTGTCGAGCAGACTCAAAGGTGGCGGCGTTGCTGGCTCAAACGCCTGTTCATAGATTTCACTCAGTTTAGCGACTTTAAATGCTTCATTTTCGCCGAACAAAGAGCATGCAAGCCCTTTTTTGCCGCCCCGCCCGGTGCGACCGACCCTGTGTACATGAGTTTGCGGGTCCAGTGCCATGTGGTAATTAACCACCATATCGACATCATCAATGTCCAGGCCCCGTGCTGCAACATCCGTAGCAACCAGCACTGATGCACTTTTATTGGCAAAGCGGATCAATGCGCGAACCCGCTCAGCCTGATCCAGGTCGCCATGCAAGGTGACAACATTCACGCCACTGGCCCTGAGCTCACTATATAACTTCTTCGTTTCGACTTTGGTGTTGCAAAAGGCAATGCAGCTAACGGGTTTGTAATGCTGCAGCAACAGGCGCAATGTGTTAAATCTCAGTTTGTTATTTTTAAGCGCAAAAAACTGCTGTTTAATTTGCCGGTTGAGGCTTTCTTCCTCTCCCTTAACCATGACAGGCTCGCGCATAAATTGTTGGGTTAGCGCCTCAATATCTTTCTGATAAGTGGCACTGAACATCAATGTCTGACGCTCCGGGGGCAGATAAATGGCGATGTTTTCCAGCGCTTCAATGAAGCCCATAGCCAGCATTTGATCGGCTTCATCCAGAACCCAGGTCTGCACCTGAGTCAGGTCAAGTGTGCCTTTATAAAGATGCTCTTCAATTCGCCCGGGGGTACCAACCACAACGTGCGCACCATGCTCCAGCGAGCTGATCTGCGGACCTATGGGTTCACCACCACATACTGTCAGCACCTTAATATTTTGCATGCCACGCGCCAGCTTGCGGATCTCCGTGGCCACCTGTTGTGCCAGCTCTCGGGTGGGTGCCAGTACCAGGCTCTGGATCACCTGCTCCTCAGCTACCAGCTTGTTTAGCAGACCAAGGCTAAATGCCAGAGTTTTACCCGATCCGGTTTTTGCCTGAGCGATTACGTCCTGCTGGGCGATAATGGCGGGTAATGCCTGTGCCTGAATGGGCGTCATGGTGGTAAAACCGGCTTGCTGTAAGCCACTTTGGAGATGCCGGGTCAACGGCACTTGATTAAACGATTGGGTCACACTATTACCTCGGAGAAACTCAATTTGCAAAGTTTAGCAAATCCCGCATAGCGCCGTCACTTCAGTAAGTAAAAACGCCCGTTCACCCCGAAAAAGTTTAATTTAACAACATTTGTTGCGACAATCTAAAGCGATGTAAATTACCAAGGGTTACTATGGATCAGATGATACGCTTTACGCCTTTTAGCAGGCTAACCAGCGCCGCCAGACACTGGCTGTTACCACTGTGTGCATTAACCGCCAGTGCGGTTGCTCAGGCGCAGGAATTCACGCAAGCACAACTAGAGGAAGTCGCCAAAGTACGTACTCTGGCCAGCCAGAGTGATTTAAGCTGGCAATTGCTGGAATCGTTGACGACCGAGATAGGCCCACGCCTGCCCGGTACAGAAAACGATAAGCTGACGGTAGCCTGGGCTGAGCAACAGTTTAAGCGTCTGGGTTTTGACAAAGTCTGGCTGGAAGCCGCAACCTTTCCGGAATGGCGTCGCTATCACGAGTCGGCCAAGCTGGTCGCGCCGAGCGAACAGCCACTGCACATCACGGCACTGGGCAATAGCATCAGTACCCCTCAGCAAGGGCTGAGTGGAGAAATCGCGTTGTTTGAAACCTTTGACGAACTAAAAGCTGCGCCAGCAGGTAGCCTGAAAGGCAAAATTGCTTTCATCAACTACAAAATGAATAGAGATATTGATGGCAATGGCTATGGTCCGGCAGTCCAGGCTCGCAATAAAGGGGCCGTTGAGGCGGCAAAGAAAGGGGCCATCGCCTATATGATGCGTTCAGTCAGTACCGCCCATCACCGTTTTGCGCACACCGGGGGCAGTCACTATGACGAGCAGGTCACGAAAATCCCGGCCACCGCCATTGCAAACCCGGACGCTGATCAAATTGCGCGTCTGTTCAAGCATGGTCACACCCCCAGAGTCGAAATCAATATTCAGACCGAAGATCTCGGTGAAGGGACTAGTTTTAACGTGATTGGTGAAATCACCGGCTCGGAGTTTCCTGATCAATACGTCTTGCTTGGCAGTCACCATGACTCCTGGGATCTTGGCACAGGTGCTCTGGACGATGGTGCCGGTATGGCGCTGACCATGGCCGCGGCCAAACACATCGCCTCAGTGACCCGACCCAAACGCAGCATCCGGGTCGTCCTGTTTGCCGCCGAAGAGTTGGGATTATGGGGTGCCAAAGCGTACTTCAAACGTCATGAAGACAAACTGGCGCAGATTGTTGCCGCCGCCGAATCAGACTTTGGTGCGGATGTGGTGTATGCATTTGAGTCTAACGTGAATGCCGCTTCTCTGCCGCTGGTTCGCGCCATGGCTGAACAGTTAAAACCTTTAGGCATTAACTACATTGGTGCCAACCGTGCACGTGGAGGTCCGGATCTGATCCCGTTAAATAAACTAACCTCTGCGCCAATTTTCGATCTGCATCAGGATGGCACCGATTATTTTGACTACCATCACACTGCAGATGACACGCTGGATAAAGTCGATCCCGCTAAGTTGAAACAAAATACCGCGGCCTATGCCGTCTTCGCACTGATGGCTGCCAACGGTAAAACACGCATGCAGGGAAAGTAAGGCACGCCGCTTTTATTAAGTAAATGCATACCAACCTATGGCGTCGGACATCAGAGCCCGACGCCATCACCAAAACAAGGAGCGAACAATGGAAAAACTCACCGCTGGCCTGTTTACCTCTCATGATCTGATCAGCCGCTTTCTGATCCGCTTTAAAAATGCGTTACTACTTACGGCCATAATGGGTGTTATCGCGTATTTTTGGTTGCAACATGTGCAGCAGACAGCGCACTATCAGCATCTGTTAGTCGAACCGAAAACGGACGACCTGATTTTGATTGACCTGGGTCGTTTTGAAACCCAACGGGCCTATCAGGCCCAGTATCGGATCACTCAGGTCATAGCAACCACCGAAGATACCGTTACGGTTAAGCAAGGGCGTTACACCTATGGGCGAAAACGGGATGTAAAACGGGCGATCCAGCTGGATAATCTGATGCTGGACAAGTATTTTCACCCAGATCCAATTGAGTGGCCCAGAGATGAGCTGGCCGACTACTTTGAGCAAGGCGCGATCTACGCCATACACAGGCCCAATGATATTTATGTTATGGGTGGGATAGTCAAGCCTCGTGTTATACCTCGCCTGCATACACCCATACCCAAACACCGACTGTCACCCGATAACCAACGTGGTATTGCGCATTATCAGGTAGGTGAGCTTTCTCAAGCGCGTGAAGCCTTTGCCAAGGCAGCAGAACTGGGCGACCATTGGGGGCAATATAATCTGGCCACCATGCTGCTCGATACTGAAGGCCAAGTTGCAGATACAAAGCAGGCAGTCCAGCTTCTTAATCAGGCCGCTGCGCAGGGCAATCACAAAGCAAAAGCACTGCTCAGTGAGTTGTGTTCTAATACGCTTTCGTGTGACTAGCGGACGATACTCGTCCGCTCAGGACGACTGTGGTTTTGCTCCGCGTAATCGTGAATAAACGCCTCAAACTGCGCCGCATCTGCAGGCTTAGCGTGCAGAAAGCCCTGAGTATAATCACACCCTAACTCCTGTAAAAAGTTCAGTTGCTCCGGCGTTTCAACGCCTTCCGCAATAACTTTCAAATGCAGCTTACCCGCCATCGAAATAATAGCGCTCACCAGTGCCCTGTCTTCTTCGTCATCAGGCAGATCTCGAATAAAAGCACGGTCTATCTTTAACTTAGACAAAGGGAAGCGCTTCAGATAACTCAGTGAAGAGTACCCTGTGCCGAAATCATCAATGGCCAATCCTACGCCCATTGCACGCAAGCTCTCAAGCTGACGCTGAATATGACCAGAATTGTCGGCCAATACGGTTTCGGTGATCTCCAGCGTTAAAGCATCGGCTGCCAATCCGGTTTCTTTGAGTACTTTGGCAACCAGACTGGCAATATCCTGACGCTTAAACTGTGTACTCGAGACATTCACCGACACAAACAAAGGCTGACCGGTTTGCGTGATCCAGGATTTTGCCTGCGCGCAAGCCTGATATAGCACCCACTCGCCGATGGTGATG
Organism: Pseudoalteromonas sp. AWH4_217; assembly: GCF_056161105.1. Taxonomy (NCBI): domain Bacteria; kingdom Pseudomonadati; phylum Pseudomonadota; class Gammaproteobacteria; order Alteromonadales; family Pseudoalteromonadaceae; genus Pseudoalteromonas; species Pseudoalteromonas sp. AWH4_217. Next base: position 14,364 of record NZ_JBSWYM010000022.1, read on the forward strand.
ATCAGTCCTAACTCTTCACAGACGGGCACAAAGTCTGCCGGTGAAACCTGCCCCAGCTGAGGGTTGTGCCACCTTAATAACGCCTCACATCCAAGTCGCTCCTGCCCGACGATCGGCTGATATGCCAGATAAAGTTCACGATTGGTCAGAGCACGATGCAACGCCCCTTCCAGCGCGCTGCGTGCTTTGGCATGCTCATGCATTGCAGAAGTGAAAAACTGAAAGCAATTACGGCCATGCTCTTTGGCCTTATACATGGCACTGTCGGCATTTCTGAGCAGCACTTTACGGTCTGCACCATCATCAGGATAAAACGTAATGCCCATACTACCGGATACAAAGGCTTCATGGCCTTCGAGAAAAAATGGCTCGCTGAGTGCGTGCAGCACTTTGGTTGCAAGCTTTTCCATATCGCTGATTTTTGCCATATCAGGTAACAAGAGCGCAAACTCATCTCCCCCTAAGCGTGCCACGGTGTCTGAATTTCGGGTGCATTCGCGGATCCGATTGGCCGCTTCAATGAGTAACTGATCACCAATGTGATGCCCTAACGTGTCGTTTACCGCTTTAAAACGGTCGAGATCGATAAAACACACCGCCAGGCGGGTTTGTTTTTGTTTAGCCTGCGCCAGCGCAAGGTCAAACTTAGTATGGTAATGATGACGATTGGCCAGACCGGTGAGGTTATCAAAGTTGGCCTGCTGCCACATCAGCTGCTCATTGCGTTTGCGGGAGGTAATATCGTTAAACAGGGCCACATACATATCGATTTCGCCTGCGGCATCGAACACCGCCGAAACCTGCAACCAGCTGGGGTATACTTCGCCGTTTTTACGCTTGTTCCAGATTTCGCCCTCCCAATGGCCCCGGGAAGTCAGCGCATCATACAACTGAGCAAAGTAGGCGGCATCATGTCGGCCCGAGTTGAATATTGATGGGGTATTACCTAGTACCTCTTGAGCTGTAAAGCCGGTGATATCTGTAAATGCCTGGTTGACCATCTGGATCTGATTGTCACGGTTGGAGACCAGCACACCCTCACTGGTTGTCGCAAAGACGGTACTGGCAAGTCGCTGTTCCTTTTCCCCGGCAAGACGCTTGCTGATATCCTGGATTAAATAAATCGACCCGGTTTCCGCGCCGGCACTGTCCAGCACAGCAGTCTTACTAATCTCGACATCCCGACGTTGACCTGCCAGTTTGACTTCACACTCGATGGGTTCAACCCCAAGATTATCCAGGCAGCTACATTCTTCCAGAATAAACCCAACAGGGCGTCCCTGTATGTTGCCTAAATCGCGCTTAGCAGCCTGATTTGCAGAGACCACAACATTACTTGAGTTAGTGTAAATAAGATAATCGCCGATGGCGTTAAAAATGGCACTAAAGCGGTTTTTCTGTAACTCTGTACGGCGTTTTGCACGTCGTAATCGCAGCGTGAACATCACTAACACCAAAATGGAGCCACCCAAAATGGCAATGACACTGCCAAGCAAAATCAGCTGGACCGTATTGGCGTCTTTGAGCTCTGCGGTTTGTAGTGCAACTTGCTGCTCCAGGTTGGATTGATAGTGCCACAAATCTCGCTCCAGGGTGCGTTGTGCACTGATATCCTGGATCACCGATAACAGCAGCGGCAGGCCTTCGTCACTGGTAAATGGTGCAGAATACACACTCACCGTTCTGACTTCTTCATTGGCAAGCTGGTGCTGAAATATAAAATAATTGCGCCCTTCGCTCAGCGCAGACATCCGCTCCTGCTCCACCTGTTGAGGTGAAAACTGGTTGATCTGCTGGATCTGCATGTTTTCCAGTTGTGCCTGACTGTAACCGTAAAACAACGCCGCGGCTTCATTCGCCTGAACGATATTTCCAGTTTTAGGTTCAATGAGTAACATCACGGCACTATGTTGCTCAAATGCACTTATCGGCAAAGCGTGCTGCGCCGCAGCACTTTTCGCTGCAGAAAAAAATAGGGCCAGGATGGCAATACATGAGCTGGCTAGTGTGGTTGTTATTTTCAAGCCGCCTCCAAACAAATACTGCGCAATGCAACCGACTATAACTGAAAGCAAAAAGCAAAGATACATAGAGGATCCAGACTATTGCGCCGAATCAATTATTTCTACCGATAGCATAATAGTAGTTAATAAAAGTACGAAACACACTCAGGGAGCACTTTTTCATCTGCTGTACCCTGTGGTAGTAAACCAAACAGGCTAACCAAACGTAAATGTCTGTTCTACATCTGGCGACTTGTTATACTAGCGCCATTGAATCAGTGCAGCCCTAGATAGTGATGAAATATAAAGATTTAAGAGAATTTATAGCTCTGCTTGAAAAGCAGGGTGAGCTGGTGCGGGTAAGCCAGCCCATTTCCACCAAGCTGGAGATGACCGAAATAGCAGACCGTACATTGCGCGCCGGCGGGCCCGCTATCTTGTTTGAAAATCCCATAGGCTTTGACATGCCTGTACTCGCTAATCTTTTTGGCACACCAAAACGGGTTGCCATGGGGATGGGTCAGGATGACGTGGAAGCATTGCGCGAAGTCGGCAAACTGCTGGCGTTTCTGAAAGAGCCCGAGCCACCTAAAGGTATCAAAGAAGCTCTGGGTCAAATCCCGGTGTTCAAACAAGTACTCAATATGCCCACGAAGGAGCTCAAAAAAGCCCCCTGCCAACAGGTCGTATTGAGTGGTGATGAGGTCGACCTGACTCAGTTACCAATCCAGCATTGCTGGCCGGGTGATGCTGCACCCTTGATCACCTGGGGCTTAACCGTCACCCGCGGACCCCACAAGAAGCGCCAGAATCTGGGCATTTATCGTCAGCAGCTGCTCGGTAAAAACAAAATTATCATGCGCTGGTTATCTCATCGCGGCGGTGCTCTGGATTTTCAGGAGTGGTGTCAGCAAAACCCCGGCGAACCTTATCCGGTCTCAGTCGCTCTAGGTGCAGACCCGGCAACGATCCTCGGTGCGGTGACACCAGTACCAGATACACTAAGCGAGTATGCGTTTGCAGGCCTGCTGCGTGGTAGCAAGACCGAAGTTGTTAAGTCAGTTTCTAATGATCTGCAGGTACCCGCCACAGCGGAAATCATTCTGGAGGGTTATATTCAGCCAGGTGAAACCGCACCGGAGGGCCCTTATGGCGATCACACTGGCTATTATAATGAGGTTGATGATTTCCCGGTGATGACAGTCACCCACATCACGCATCGCGACAACCCGATTTATCACAGCACCTATACCGGCAGACCACCCGATGAACCTGCCATTCTGGGCGTTGCACTCAATGAAGTCTTTGTGCCTATTTTACAAAAGCAGTTCCCGGAAATTGTCGACTTCTACCTGCCACCTGAGGGATGCTCTTACCGGATGGCCGTGGTTACCATGAAGAAACAGTATCCTGGCCATGCCAAGCGCGTAATGCTGGGTGTGTGGTCATTCCTGCGCCAGTTTATGTATACCAAGTTTGTCATAGTGTGCGACGACGACGTCAATGCCAGAGACTGGAATGATGTGATCTGGGCCATTACGACCCGCATGGATCCTGCACGAGATACCACTATGATAGAGAACACGCCTATCGATTATCTCGATTTTGCCTCTCCTGTATCTGGACTTGGTTCCAAAATGGGCATGGATGCAACGAACAAATGGCCGGGTGAAACCGATCGGGAATGGGGTGAGCCCATCGTCATGGATGACGCGACGAAACAACGTGTCGATGAGATCTGGGATAGCCTGAAAATCATGAAATCGTAACGAATAAGACAGACTTTTTTCTGGTTTTCTGATGATAGCCAACTGGGAAACTGTCTGTCTCGGTGTGAAAGCGGTTACAGGGCAATCGCGAGTGTGGTAAAGTGCACACACTTTCACCACCGTGCTTATTTTCTAAGGTAAAAAATGCAAGTACTCAAAGCCACAGTGGCCGAGATTTCGCCACTGACTGAATACGTATCTAAAGTTGTCTTAACACCCGAGCAGGATGCCGAATTTGCCGCTGGCCATTACCTGCAATTAGTACTTGGTGAAAAAGACAAACGTGCGTTCTCAATCGCCAGTAGCCCGTCGAAGAAACATACTCTGGAGCTACATATAGGTGCATCTGGCGCAGACTCCTATGCCATGCAGGCTTTGGATCATTTAAAAGCAGCACACAGCAACCAGACACAGGTCGATTTAGAAGTCGGACTGGGCGTCTCTCAAATTCGTCCTGAACAGGCGCGTCCGCTAGTACTACTGGCAGGCGGAACCGGTTTTTCCTATGTAAAATCGATGGCCGACCACCTGGCGGAAATTAACTATGATCAGCCAGTCTTGTTCTACTGGGGTGTCAAAGAAGAATCGGCATTGTATGCCAAGGCCGAGATGGAAGCCTGGGCAAACAGCCGGGCAAACTTCCAGTTTATTCCTGTGGTAGAGCATGCATCAGAGACTTGGACAGGCCACACCGGTTATGTACACCAGGCAGTGATGAAGGACATTGTCTCTTTGGAACCATACAGTGTTTATATGGCCGGTCGTTTTGACATGATTGGCATCGTACGTGATGACTTCATCAACCATGGCGCACAACGCGAATTTATGTTCGCCGATGCCTTTGCATTTATTAAGTAATTCACTGAATGCGCGGTCTCTTGATCGCGCATCAATCAAAAAAACCAATCGCTGTAATACAAATAATCCATTTTTAAAATGAATTTCGTTTATCCATACTGGGACTGTCACTTAACAGGAGAACCCACATGGCTAAACAATTTATCTCAGACATCATGTCTACCCAGTTTCCACTGATCACACCCGATACCGAAATCACCGACGCCATTGCACAACTCGAAAAATTCGCCCTATTTGGTGCGCCGGTACAAGACCATGCTGGTAAACTGGTGGGCTTTATTTCCGAACAACAGTTACTGGCCCCGCTACTGCAAAGTAGTTATTTCTGTGATGGCGCCACGGCAGTCGGCCAATTGATGCGCACAGAGACCCTGTCGGTCAGCAAAACCACCACAGTGATAGATTTAGCCACGCAGATGCAGCAGGACAAACCCAAGATCTATCCGGTCATTGAGCATGGCAAGGTGGTAGCAGTGGTGACCCGCAGTCAGGTACTCAATGCACTAAAAGAAAACTACTTAAGCTGCTCAGCGCACTGAGCAGCAGGTATTTGAACGTACTAACGCCAGTTAGGTATATTTCTGTAACAGCGCCTGCTTATCCGAGTCACTTAAAAAAGCAATCTCAACCGCATTGGCTTGCGCCTGTCTGATATCCGCTTCACTGAGCCCTGCCAGTGGCGCCGCCCGTTCAAATTCGTTGTCCAACTCCACCCCTTGTACTGCTGGATCATCTGTATTAATTGTCGCCAGAATGCCATGATCTAAGAATTGCTTGAGGGGATGGGTCTCAATGCTCGCGACGGTGCTGGTTTGCAGGTTACTGGTCAGGCAGGATTCAATGCCAATGCGGTTGTCGCGCAGGTAATCCATCAGCTTAGGGTCTTCAATGGCTTTCACACCGTGGCCAATGCGCGTCGCTCCCAGCTCGTTGATCGCCTGCCACATACTGCTTGCACCTTCCGCCTCGCCTGCGTGAATGGTCACACCCAGATACGCATCACGAACTTGTTTAAAATGGTCGTTAAATAGTGTCCCCGGAAAACCGATTTCATCACCGGCCAGATCTACAGCAACTAAGTCATTTTTAAACGCCAACAGGGCATCGAGTTCATATTGGCATTTTTCAACACCAAAGGTACGCGACATAATACCAATCAGATTGACCTTGATATCACGCCCCTGAGTAGCCGAATGAATCCCGTCAACGACCGCTTCCACCACACCTTGTGGATGTAAGTCATGGGTTTTGGCCATATAATAAGGACTAAAGCGCAGCTCGGTGTAATCCATCTTCTGAGCAATGGCATCTTCGACATTTTCAACTGCAATACGGCGACAGGCATCATAATCGCCCAACACCTTGACGCCCCAGTCCAGCTTTGCCAAAAAGGCCATCAGGTTTGGCGCATTATCGAGTACCTGGACATGTGGCCTCAGGCCTTCCACATCGTGTGCTGGCAGCGGCATATTGAACTTCTGACCAAGGTCCAAAATGGTCTCAGGACGTACATTACCGTCTAAGTGGCGGTGTAAATCAAGTAAAGGTAGTTTGGTATTGATCATAAGGCACTCGGATTGCAGATAAAATTTTTCAGATCATACGCAGCCTAAGTGTAGATTCAAGGACAAATATCCGCAAAGTCGATTATTTACACCAATCCACATTCATATGTAGTCATCCCAATGGACAACTGCTTTTACCACCGATTTTAAAAATTGTTATTGAGCGCGCACATAGCGCGTTGTCCCGAGGTTTTCTCAGGTCAGGATAGGTGATATTACAAGCTGATGGGTGCCAGAGCAAAAAACCGGCCTGACGACCGGTGTTTTGACTGTATAAGTGATTTACTGGGTGGCCAGCAGGTAGGCCTTATCAAATTGCCCCGTTTTGGCATAGGCCTGTTCGGCTTGTTGCTGCCACAGCCCTTGCCAGGGTGATTGAGCCAATGTATCGAAAATCTTGGCTGCCAACTCATGCTCCCCTTGTGCATTGGCCAGACACGCCAGGCAGAACAGCAGTTCAGGCTGATCCGGCTGTTTCTTTAAGGCGGCCTGGATCAGTTTACGCAATTCAGGATCCGAACTGGCGGCATACTGTAACGCCTCTGCCAGTTGCTGATATTGACCTTTTTTAAGATATTTCAGTAAGTCACCACGCACAGCATCAAACTGGCCATGACGCAGCGCTTGTTGGGTCAGCGCTGGCGCTGCTAAAGGCCGCAGTGCTTTAGGCAGCGCATTAAACGTGGCCTGCGCCGTGCTGTCATCGATTGCAAGCAAGGCGTTCAGATACGTTTTCCAGCGCGCCTCTGACCAGTCCAGCTGTTTGTACTTTTGCTGGAGCAATGCTAGTGCTTGTTCACTCTGCCCGGCCTGGATCAAAGCCTCAAGATAGCTTGCCACCACACTGTCAGACACTTTTTTATCGGCCATCTGAGCTCCCAGCAGGGTTAATGCCTGCTCACCCTGATTGGCTGCCAGCCAAAGCTTGGCAACCTGCCCTTGCGATTGGGGAGACATCGCCTGTAGCTCTGCCAATGCCTGCGTCGGCTGCTGCTGTTGCAACGCAACCCGAGCTGCCATCGCGCGCTGCTGATCCTGCCAGTGAGCGGGCAAGTCACCGATCGCCAGGGCTTGCTGCAATTGTGCGTCATCGCCATTAATACATGCCCAGACAGCGGCTTCCAGTGCGTGTTGTTGACGTTTATTTTTGCGTCCTTTCAGCCAACCACGGCTACGGACGAAGGTCCGCCAGAGTGCACCGAGCAAGTTCAGCACCAAAGCACCGAGCAGCACAGCAAAAATCACCATGACAGCAAGTGCAAACAAGGAGGTCTCTATGGTGTGGTTGTTCACCGCAATCAGCAGATAGCCTTTCTCGTCGATCAACAAATGGCCAGCTGCCAGCACGCCCAGAAGCACTAAAACAGAGATCAGTGTGCGTGTCATTGTAACCACTCCTTCACCGCCTGAGGGGTTTGTAACTCAAGGGTTGCAGGCGCTGCAAACTCTTTGCGTTGCAGTGCTTTCAGGCCAGCCTGCATTGCCACCACCGCACTGTCCTCAGTCCGGTAGTAACGCGCTAAGGTCGCGCCCGCCCCTTCCAGCGCGGTAAAATAAATACTCTGCTGTTGCTGCATCAATGCCGTCTGGGCCTGACGCAGATAACTACTCAGCTGAGCACGAATAAGCTGCTGTTCCTCGGCATCTAACAGCGGATCAATAACCGGTTTATCGTGACTGCGTACCTTTATGAACTGATCCTGGATTTTTAACCAGGAGCGCCAGGCATTGGCCTTCCAGTCACTCACCTGCTCTGTCAGTTCGCTTTGCTCAGATTGCTGCTCCGCTGGTTTAGTCATGATCTGTAATGGTAAGTCATCGGCCTGAGCAACATAACCGTGCAGATCCAGATACAGCGCTTCCAGCTGAGGTTTTGGCTGGGCATTCAACAGCGCCAGATCGGCAGCAATAGCCGTTTGCACCGCCGATGTATTGCTCTGCTCACGCATCAGATCGTTCAGACGAGTCAAGGTCGCGGCTGCGGCCAAGTAGTGCTTTTGGATATTGGTCTGAAACTCTACACTGCGTATCAAAGCGGTTATCTCTGCTTTTTGGGCACCACCCAGTTGCTGTTTGGCTGCCTGCAGTGTGTTCTGTAAGCGTTGCTCAAGCTCACGAGTTTGCGCGTTAAGTTGCTGTGCAACCTGCTGCTCACGGTCAGCCACCTCGCCACGCAGCGCGCTAAGTGCCTGTTTGCTGGCTGCCAATTCTGTACGTAACTGCTGATTTTCACTACCCAGTTGTGTCAGCGTTTGCTGGTATTGGTGCAGCTGCTGCTGCCCCAGATAATACACTCCTCCCGCGCCGGTACCGGAAGCCAGTGCTACCAATAGAGCCAGAACAGCCGTTTTACTGATTTTTCCGGATGCATTGACGGATTTAGATGTTTTGCCCGAAGACTGAGGGCCTGAGTGACTTTGTTGTTGTTCTGTCATAGTTCCACCTTGGCGGGGCTGATTGTCCATAATGCAGGCCAGTAACGCATCGTTATCTGCCCCTGCACTGATGGCGATTTGTTTGTCCTCAATCGCGTATTGTTCGCGAAGATATTCTGCACTGCGTTGACTAACCAGATAAAACCGGCGACTGCTCAGCCAGTTCAGTAATTCGCTCTGCTGGGTATTGAAGATGGCGTCAATGGCTGCATTGCTGGTGATCACTATACCGTCAATGCCCAGCCTTTGCCAGTGGTCCAACCAGATATCGGACCCTGTTGCAGCCGGGATCCGCTCATAGACTACGCAATGCGATACCAGCGCACCACGCTGTTTGAGCATCTTACTGATCAGTGTGCGACCACCTCGACCCTTGACCACCACAACCCGTTTACCTTCAACCTGTTGCAGTGCCGATAAGGCAAGTAAACCCTCGGAGTCATGCTGCTGAGGCACACAAGCCTGGCGATTAAAGCACGCTTCGATGGCTGCGGCGGTCTTTTCGCCCACCGCGAAAAACTGACAGTCGGCAGAGAAGTCGGGCTGATGCTGTGCCAGATAGTGCACCGCATCCTGAGATATGAAAATGAGTAGATCAGCATCTGTGACGGGGGCCAGTTCAGTATCACTGACCGGCAGTTTTACCAGCTCCAGCACGGGGGTGCAGTCACAACTGATCCCCTGTGCTTCGAGCTGATCGGCAAGCAGTGTTCCTTTGCCTGCCGGACGTGTGATGGCTAGTTTCACATTAGTTGTCCCGGTAAACCTCAGCCAAAATTTGGTCCGCACCTTGCGCCAGCAAAGACTCAGCCAGGCGGATCCCCAGCTGCTCAGCGTCGGCGACCGGACCGCTTTGCTCCCCTCGCAGGATCTGGCTGCCATCTACCGCGCCCACCAGACCACGCAAGGTCAATTGTTCACCGTCAATTTCGGCATATGCACCAATAGGGACCTGACACCCGCCTTCCAGGCGACGGTTCATGGCCCGCTCAGCCAACACACGCATGCGCGTTGCACTATGCTCAAGGGGAGCCAGCCAGGCCTGAACCTGCGCATCGTCACTTCGACATTCAATGCCTACGGCACCCTGGCCATTCGCGGGTAGCGAATCTTCAACCGTAACAAAACTGGCGATCCGCTCAGCCATTTCCAGTCTGATCAATCCCGCAGCGGCAAGAATAATGGCATCAAATTCACCGGCATCCAGTTTGGCCAGGCGCGTATTCACATTACCGCGTAAGTCTTTGATCACCAGGTCTGGGCGTACTGCACGGATCTGACACTGACGGCGTAAACTGGATGTCCCCACAACAGCACCTGCCGGTAACTCTGCCAGCGATTGATAGGTATTCGAGACAAACGCATCGCGGGGATCTTCGCGCTCACAAATGGTATGCAGTTCAAGCCCGTCAGGAAACTCTACAGGCACATCTTTCATTGAATGTACGGCGATATCTGCACGCCCTTCCAGCATCGCCTGCTCGAGCTCTTTGACGAACAAACCCTTACCACCAATCTTAGCCAGCGGCGTATCTAAAATCTTATCGCCTTTGGTCGACATAGGAACCAGTTCGACTTCCAGATCGGCGTGAAACTTTTCCAGTTCGGCTTTCACAAACTCGGCCTGCCACAGGGCCAGTGCACTTTTTCTTGTTGCGATACGCAACACATTCTTTTTCGTCGTCATGCTTTACTCAGTTTGCTCGCTATTGAGCGGTTGCAATAATTCTAAAGGTTTTCTGTGCCAACAGCCGGTCATCAGCGGTGATTGCTTCAATCCGCCACTGACCACTTTGGCTTGGCATAATATTTTTGCTGGAGTAGGTCCGATGCCGATAGGCACTGATAGGCAGCTCAATTTCAGCCATCAACTGATCCTGATGAAACCACAGGTGCCGTATAGTTTGTCCCTGCAACCCACGCACTTCGGTAAAGAAATACAACTTCTCCGAAAAGGCACTTTGCTCGACACTGTCTTTGAGTACATCGACCGGCTCCCGCTCCACAACCTCTGTGGTCAGCACCGCACGACTCACGTGAGTGGTATCAACTTGTGCAGCCATGGCCACGCTGGCAACCCGGGCGTCTTCCGCAAACCGTTTGGCCGTCTCACTGTCACGACCATTGTCAGGCTCGTCCACTTGTAAGTCTGCACTCGCCACCGCGGCTTCATCTTTCAGCTCAACAAACTCTGACTCAACGGCCGCGATTGCCGCCGCTTCAGACTCAGTTGCACTAACAAGCTCGTCGGTCGGCTGGGCCACCAGCTCGGGGAGCGATTCTTCCGAGGCAGGCTGAATGTTTTCAACAGATGCTACAAGCGCCGTATCTGTAACAAGCATATCTTCTGCAATGACGCCAGACACACTGTTTGTAGGCTCTGGGCTCTGATACGCATCTACTACCTCGACAGGTTGCTCGTCTGCACTCACCGAGTTCACTATCCCATAAAACGTGGCTGCCAGGCCAATTGCAGCCACGCTACCAACCACACCAATGCGGCGCCAATGATATTGGTAGGTGACGGGCCTTGCCGGGACCTCGTTCGCTTTGGTTACTGCGGTTTTAATCACAATACGTTGTGTCATGGGTGCTCACTCTGTTGTCACGTTAGCCTGGCCAGTAACCAGGTGCGGATTGCCTCCAGCTCTTCCTGGCAAACCTGATGCTGCATCGGGTAATCCTGCCAGCTAACTTCGTAGCCTTGAGCTTGTAAGGTGTCAAAGGCCTGTCGTCCAGCCACCATAGGGACTACAGGGTCTAGGCTGCCATGGGCCATAAACACGCTCAGGTCGGCCTGCACTGCTTCCTGTGCCAGCTTATCCGGTGCACACATATAGCACGACAGGGCCATCACACCACCTAACCGCACTTTTAAACGCGGTGCCAGGTGCAGTGCCATCACGCCACCTTGTGAGAATCCAGCCAGAATAATACGCTCTGGTGGTATGCCAGCGTCCAGCTCAGCTTCAATCAGTGCCTGAACCAGCTTCGCTGAGTCTCTCACACCCGCTTCGTCGGCTCTTTTATCCAGATCAAAAGATTTGATGTCATACCAGGAGCGCATCACCATACCATTATTCACGGTCACTGGCTGCTCTGGCGCGTGCGGGAAAATAAACCGCACACCCAGTTCGGCGGGTAGCCTTAACTCAGGTGCGATCGGTAAGAAGCCCTCTCCGGAATCGCCCAGACCATGTAACCAAATCACGCTTGCCCTGTGGGTTCCCTGGGCCGGGTACTCTACAAACGGCAGCATCAGTCGTGCTGCCACTCTATGCTCTGGCCCGCCTGGCGTGTTGCTGCATCGCTCATAAACTGCCAGAACTCGGCACCACTGCGGTTATCTATCCACTGCGTATCGCGCAGCTCAAAATGATGCCCGTTAAACTTAGTTGCAACCCACACCTGGTGCAGTGGAGCTTGCTTGTTAATCACTATTTTACTGCGGTCCGGAAAAATGATCTCCAGGATCCCGGATGCCGATTCATAATCCAGGTCAACCTCACAGTCGTCAATTTGCTCCTCAATGGTCAACATTAACGCATCGGCTAACTCGTGATACTCATGATCTGTCATAGCTTGATCCTTACTGTGCAAACCCCGAAAGTCCGCTACTTTCGCGGAATTAAATTTACTTTCTAAGCTGCTTTTTTTACCAATTCTGTTACTCTGCGATTATAAAGGCACTGACATCATTAATCTAATGAAAGCGACATACACTCAATTTAGCCTATTTACCCTGATCTTGACCAGCCTCTTGCTGCTAAGTGGATGCGGTCAGAGTGGCCCCCTTTATTTGCCAGAGCAACGTCCACAACCGATCAATGCGCCCGAGCAAACGCCTCAGCCTGCTCAGGATACCGCACCGTCTGAGGACGATGATACGAAACAGGAGTCGTAAATGGATTTCTTTCACTACCAGGATAATCAGCTACATGCAGAGCAGGTCGCCATCCGGGACATCGCCGAGCACTATGGTACGCCCTGCTATGTGTATTCAAGAAAAACGCTGGAGCGCCACTACCATGCGTTCACCGATGCGGCCGCAGGACACCCACATCTGGTCTGTTATGCTGTTAAAGCAAACAGCAACATCGCGGTACTGAATGTACTGGCAAGGCTGGGTGCCGGGTTTGACATAGTCTCGCAAGGAGAATTAGCCCGGGTGCTCAAAGCTGGCGGCGATCCGGCTAAAATCGTGTTTTCCGGCGTAGCAAAAACCGCACAGGAAATCGCTTTTGCACTCGAAACTGGCATAAAATGCTTTAACGTCGAGTCCGAGGCTGAATTGCGTCGTATCAGTCAAGTGGCCAGTGAACTCGATTTGCTCGCGCCGGTTTCAATTCGGGTCAATCCGGATATAGATGCCAAAACACATCCTTATATTTCGACCGGGCTAAAAGAAAACAAATTCGGTATTGATATTAAAGAAGCCTTCAATGTCTATCAGCTTGCCTGTGCTTTGCCCGGCATTGATGTTGTGGGCATTGATTTTCACATCGGCTCCCAGCTTACCGAAGTCACCCCCTTTATTGCGGCCCTGGACAAAGTACTTGCGTTGGTAGAGACACTCGCATCGGCGGGTATTACGCTCAGGCATCTGGATATTGGCGGCGGTCTGGGCGTGCCCTATGACAGCGAAAAGCCGCCACACCCCAGTGCCTATGCAGCTGAGGTCAAAGCGCGACTCGCCGAGTATCAACATCTGGAACTGATCTTTGAGCCAGGCCGTGCTATTGCCGCAAATGCCGGGATCCTGGTCACCAAAGTTGAATACCTTAAACCAACCAAAGACAAGCACTTTGCCATTGTTGACGCCGGCATGAATGACATGTTGCGGCCTTCTCTGTATCAGGCGTGGCAACAGATCATTGCCGTTACACCGCGCCAGGATGATACGCCGCTGTATACCTACGATGTTGTAGGGCCGGTGTGTGAGACAGGCGATTTTATTGGTAAAGATCGACCACTGGCAATTCAGCCTGGTGACTTGTTGGCCCAACGTGGTGCCGGTGCCTATGGCTTTACCATGAGCTCGAATTACAACTCACGTCCGCGCATTGCAGAAATCATGGTCGATGGGGATGCCTGTCACCTGATCCGCGAAAGAGAGACACTGGAATCCTTGTGGCAAGGCGAGCAAGTGCTTCCGTAATGATGCGCGGCATGGCAAAGTAAGGTTATCACAATCATAAAATAGGTGCGGTGCCTGCTGGCCGCCGACACCAAAATAGATAAGGCTTTATGTTTGTAAATTTTTCTAAGATGCATGGTTTAGGCAATGATTTTGTGGTCGTTGATAATGTGACCCAGAATGTTTTTTTGTCACGAGACCAGATCCGTAAACTGGCACACCGTAATTTTGGCATCGGTTTCGACCAGCTGTTACTGGTTGAACCGCCCTATTCACCTGATCTGGATTTTCATTATCGGATCTTCAATGCTGACGGTACCGAAGTAGAACAGTGCGGTAATGGTGCACGCTGTTTTGCGCGCTTTGTCCGCATGAAAGGCCTGACCAATAAGCATAAAGTGAGTGTCTCCACCAAAGGTGGCAACATTACTCTGTTCACCGAAAAAGACGGCCAGGTTACGGTCAATATGGGTAAACCGGAATTTGCACCTGCGCAAATCCCATTTAAAGCAAAGCAACAGGAACAAACCTATATTCTACGTGCACATGAACACACCGTCTTCTGCGGTGTCGTGTCTATGGGTAATCCACATTGTGTGATAGAGGTTGAAGATATCGACCAGGCAGAGGTTAACACGCTTGGTCCCCTGCTTGAGCAACATGAACGTTTTCCAAAACGTGCTAATATTGGTTTTATGCAAATTATCAACCGTGAGCACATTAAATTGCGAGTCTGGGAGCGGGGCGCGGCTGAAACGTTGGCATGCGGCAGCGGCGCATGTGCCGCAGCAGTCGTCGGTATTGCCCAGGATAAACTGGCCAGCACTGTGCGGGTCGATTTACCGGGCGGTAGCATTCAGGTGCGCTGGAATGGCCCGGGCCAGAGCGTTAAAATGACCGGCCCTGCGGAACACGTATTCGACGGACAAATCGCCTTATGAGTAATGGCGCAGGCTCGCTGACACCTCAGCAGGTTCAGGATTTTCTCCACCACCACCCCGAATTTTTGCTGCAACACCCTTACCTGTTGCTTGAGCTCAATCTATACAACGATTCTCAGGGTGCGCCTAATCTGGCTTTATTACAGCAACGCACTTTGCGTGAGCGCAATCAGCAACTTGAAAAACAGATCGCACAGATGGTTGCGCATGCTAATGAGAATGAACAGATTTATCGTCTGTTCAGTGAGTGCCAGCGTCGCCTGTGGCAGTGTGAGGATGTGTCTTCCCTGACCGATTTACTGAGTCATGAATTAACTCAATTACCCAAAGTCAGTCATTGTCAGCTGATCAATTTACAAGAAGACAATGAACAGGTACGTGCCGTCAGCGCATTGCAACGCAGTCGGCTCAAAGATTCGAGCTGTTATCTGGGTCGCCTGAGTCAGGCCGAACGTACCGGGCTGTTCGAAGACACTCAGTGTCAGTCCTTTGCGTTATATACACTAGGTGACAGTGAGGCCCCCAAAGCCCTGCTGTTATTTGCCAGTCATTGCGCCGATCACTTCGCCCCAGGTAACGGCGACTTGTTCGTCAGTGAACTGGTCACTTCCCTGGCACTTCGATTACACCATCTGGCATGAGCAAACCGCATCTCGATGTGAATCCAAATGACCTCGGCCCGGGCTGGCTGGAACCGATTGCTGAGTTTGCCGCTTACCTGCAGTTTGAACGTCAATACTCGGCACATACGCTGGGCCAGTACCGACGTCAACTGTTGCAGGCCGCCGCTTTTTTTGCACCTCATTGTGACCATTGGCTGGCAGTCAGCAGTGAGCTGGTCAGGCGCTATTCGATACAACTGCGCACCCGGCAATATAACCCGCGCAGTATCAACCTGAAACTCAGCTGCGTACGCAGCTTGTATAAGTTTTTGCAGCACAAGCACCAGGCCCACGCCGAAACGCCGAATCCGGCTCAGGGGTTGCGCGGTCCTAAATTTCAAAAGCCCCTGCCAAAAAGTCTGGATGTCGACCAAATGGCGCAGCTTCTGGATATCCGGGACGATGATATTCTGGCACTGCGAGACAAAGCCATTATGGAGCTGATGTACTCCAGCGGGCTGCGTGTCAGTGAACTGGTTAATGCCAACCTTCACGACATCCGTGATGGCGAGATCCGGGTACTGGGTAAGGGCAATAAAGAACGCGTCGTACCAGTTGGCGCCAAAGCGCTGGAAGCCATCACACTCTGGCTCAAACATCGCCCTCAGTTTGCCACGGCAGAGGAGCCCGCGTTGTTTGTCAGTAAGCGCAAAACCCGTATTTCAGCGCGCCATGTACGTGCCAGAATGCAGGAATGGGGGATCCGTCAGGGGATCTCAGGCACCATTCATCCTCACAAACTGCGCCATTCCTTTGCCACCCATTTACTCGAATCCAGTGGTGATCTGCGGGCCATTCAGGAAATGTTAGGTCACGCCAGTTTATCCGCCACTCAGGTTTATACTCATGTTGATTTTGGCCATCTTGCCAAAGTGTATGACAATGCCCACCCCAGAGCACGCAAACAGCGTAAAGACTAAGTAGGTCTTTGGCCATTAATTAGGTAAACTCTGGCGAACTTTCAGTAAAGAGAAGTGTTATGCGATTTAACCGTGCCATTGATGAGATCCAGGTTCTGAGCTTCGACCTGGATGATACTTTGTATAACAACCACCCAGTGATCGCCGCTGCGGTTCAGGCCATGAACGACTACGTCAATGCACTTGCGCCCTGGCGTGCCCAGGGGCCAGAATATTGGCTCAAATGCCGTAAACAGGTTGCAATTCAGCACCCTGAATTGACCAATGACGTTACCCGCTGGCGTCAGGTGGCATTGCGTTTTGGTTTACAGCAAGCCGGCTTCAGCCCAGCTGAAACTGAGACACATGCCGAAGCGGCCTATCAGGCGTTTGCAACGGCACGCAGCCAGATAGTCGTTGATGAGTCCGTACTTAACCTGTTGGCTAGCCTGAGAACACGGTTCCGGCTGATCGCCATCACCAATGGCAATGTCGAGGTCGAGCGCTTTAACCTTGCAGGTCAGTTTGAACAGGTGTTGATGGCCGGAAGAGATGGTCGCGCCAAACCCCATACTGACCTGTTTGATGCGGCCTGCCAGCACTGTAATGTGGCGCCTAATCAGCTACTGCACATTGGTGACAGCCTGGATACCGACGTGCAAGGCGCAAACCTGGCGGGTTGCCGCAGTGTGTGGCTCAATAACCAGGGCATCAAATATCGTTATCAGGGGCTGGCGGATATAGAAATTCGCGATATTCATGCCCTGTCGTTATTACTCACTTAATACTATCCGCTGATTGTGTTCCCAACCGCAGGTGACCCTACTTCTGTTGCAAACTTTTAACAAATCACGTACTAATAAGACTTTCGTATAATAAAACAACAATCGGAAGTCTATTATGTCATCGCAGGATACCCATCTTGATACGGGGTTTTTTGGCCACCCGAAAGGCTTATCTACGCTTTATTTCACCGAAATGTGGGAGCGAATGAGCTACTACGGCATGCGCGCACTCTTGGTGCTTTTTATGACCGCCTCTTTACAGGAAGAGGGCCTTGAGTTCACCGTTGCAGCGGCTGCCGCTATCTACGGATTGTACACAGGTGCGGTGTACTTTCTGGGGTTGCCCGGAGGCTGGATAGCAGACCGTCTGCTGGGCGGTCAACGCACAGTCTGGTATGGCGGTATCATCATTATGTGCGGTCACATTGTACTGGCCATTCCAGCCCATGAAACCTTTTTTATCGGCCTGATCCTGGTTGCAGCGGGTACCGGCCTGCTGAAGCCGAATATCAGCGCCATGGTTGGTCAGCTGTATCGCGATGAAGACGAGCGTCGTGACGGGGGCTATGCCTTGTATTACATGGGGATCAATGTGGGCTCCGTACTAGGCTACACCATCTGCGGGTACTTTATGGAAAACCTGGGCTGGCACTGGGCATTTGGTGCCGCCGCAGTCGGCATGGGCGTTGGCCTGATCCAGTATCGTAAAACACTGGGTTATATCGCGCATGTTGGCGATAAACCCAGCAGCCCGCTGTCTCCAGAGAAAGCCCGCAAAGCCTGGTCAGTCATCATTGCCGTTATCACCGCCGTTGCCGGTGTCGTGGCACTGACCTACACAGGTGTGCTGGTCATCAACCCGGTTGTTGTCGCCCAGTACGTCGCAATCGCTTTTACCCTTATCTTTTTGGCCTATTACGGATTTATTTATTTTGCGGGCAATCTGGAACATGATGAAAAGCGCAAAATGTGGGCACTGTTTCTGGTCTGTGTGGCCTCAGCCTGCTTCTGGTCTGGGTTTGAGCAGGCCGGGTCTTCATTGAATCTGTTTGCCAGAGATTATACCGACCGACTGCTTGGCGGATTTACGATTCCGACAGCCTGGTTTCAGTCCACTAACTCCTTTTTTATCATTGTACTGTCTCCCTTTTTCGCCGCATTGTGGATCAACCTGGCAAAACGCATGATCTCCCCCTCATACACAGTAAAATGCGCGATTGGCCTGGTGATCATGGCCAGTGGTTTTATTGTTATGTTCTTCGCCGCCCAATATGCAGCTCAGGGTCTCAAGGTTGCTCCTATGTGGCTGGTAACCACCTACTTCCTGCATACCGTCGGTGAACTATGTCTGAGCCCGGTGGCCCTGAGTGCGGTGAGTAAACTGTCCCCTAAACGGTTTGCCGGTCAGATGATGGGCGTGTTCGTTTTAACCTACTCGATAGGCAACATCATCTCTGGTTTGCTGGCCGGAAACTTCGACCCGGAAAACGTCGAGCAAATGCCAAATTTATATCTTCAAATTAGCCTGTTCTGTATCGGCGTGGGGATCCTGGTTGGCCTGTTTGGCCTGCGAGCCAAAATTTGGGAAGGCCAGGGTCAGCAACAAACAGCATAAGTTCCAGGGCCGGTTTCTCCGGCCCTTACCTCATCAACAGGTGCCCTGGTTGGGCACCCCGGACTGAGAAAATCAAGGTTTCCATCTGGACACCGTCTGGAATTTGGGTAAGCTGGCAAAGCTGCTGCTTTGCTTGCTGCCGCCAACAAAACAGATGTCTCACCTGTGTGGCAGCGGCAACAGAAGCAACATAGTACGCAACGGAAAGTTAAGCATAATGTCGCCTGTTTTAAAATGCACTTTCCTATACAGAACGGCCAGATACACATTGGAGACAGTATGCAAAGCATCGCCATCACTGGCGCAACCGGATTACTGGGACGCGCGCTTGTTAAAATATTAGAAGCCCACTACCACATTATTGGCTGTGGATTTCGCCGGGCGACCCCGCCACTGGTGTCTCTGGACTTATCAGACAAAGACGCGGTCTGCGCTTTTTTGGATAAATACGTACCGGACATACTCATCCATGCCGCCGCAGAGCGCAAACCTGATGTCTGTGAAAACGACCATGCGCAAACGCTCGCGTTGAATGTCGCCGCCAGTGAACATCTGGCAAAACAGTGCGCTCAGCGTGGTATCCGATTGTTTTTCATCAGCACCGATTATGTTTTTGATGGCGCTGAGCCCCCTTACATCGAACAAGCCACGACCAACCCGCTCAATTTTTACGGGCAGAGCAAACAACAAGCCGAGCAAGCCGTACTATCGAGCGATCCCACACATTGTGTTATCCGGGTACCAGTCCTGTATGGGGATGTCGAATATCTGGCAGAATCCGCAGTCACTGTGATAGCCGAGCAACTCAAATCGGACCCGTACAGTGCCCTTGACGACTGGGCGATCCGCTACCCTACTCATGTTGAGGATATAGCGCTGACGTTGGCAGATCTGGTCGCATTGCCAAAAGAGCAACTGGGTGGGGTTTACCATGTGTCCGATACTCAGGCACTGACCAAGTATAAAATGGCCCAGATCATGGCAACCGTGCTGGGGTTAGAAGGAGCAAATCTTGTCGCGTTGCCAGAACCCACACACAGCGCGGCTCGCCCTCATAACTGTGCGCTCAAGGACACCCGTTTGCACGCACTGGGCATTGCGCACCACCGAGACTTTGCCGGTGCGATAGCTGCCGCGCTTAAGCACCATTTGCAGGGGTAATACATTATGCGGGTGAACTCTGCGCTTCTGGGCCTTTCTTTGGCACTCAATGCTTATCTGGGCTGGCAGCTATATCAATCATCAACAGCGGTCCACCCCAGGACTAAAGTCCCGCTACCGGCTGCGCCCGCCGACGCTCCGAGCACCAGCTCAGACCGAATACCCGTCTCACTTACCCAAGCCCAGCAGGCATTTCAGCAGGGACACTATGAACAGGCGCTGGCTTATCTGTTACAGACACACCAGACTCACCCTGGGGCAACAACCCGCCATGCCAAACAGTGGTGGCAATGGATCAATGCACACCTTGATCAGAGCAGCGAGGCTCAGCTGTTTGCCCAGTTAGCTTTGGTGCAGGGTTACCTCAGGATTGATCCACAGGCGCTTGTGGTACAGCGCCTTGAAATTCGCCTTTACCAGTCGCTGCAACAGCCCGATGAAGCACTTACACGACTGATGGTCGCCTACCAAAGCAATCCCGCGTACTCTCGCTGGCAAACTCTGATTGATGACTTGCTGGTACCACGCCTGGTTGAACTGAAGCAGCAACAGAAGTGGCATGAACTACTGCTGCTTGCCGCCCCCTGGTACGATGAAAAACCGCAAATGCTGGCGCTACTGACGCACCAGATAGAAGCGCACCTGGCATTGTTGCAGCCCTCCGAAGCGCTGTTTTTGATTGCTCAGGCAAGCGATACGTTGCGCCACCACCAGGATGTGGAAGCCCTTTACAATCAGGCACAGGCACTGCAGCAGGGGGTGACACATGTGCCGCTACGCCGTCTGGGTAGTCACTTTGTGCTTGAAGCTCAACTGGCAGGTAGCACCATTGAGCTGATGATCGACACCGGAGCCAGCGTGACCTCACTGACCCAGCAGCAATTTGCCGCGCTGGATCAGGCTGTTGAATATCTCGATACCAGAACAGTGTCAACGGCTAATGGTTTGGCTAATGTCGAGTTCTATCAAAGTGAGCACATGCAGGTAGGTGACCAGCTCAGAGGCCCCATGCAGTTTGCAGTCATGAATGAGATGCGTGCTGGTCCGGGGCTACTGGGCATGAACTTCCTGCGCCATTTTGATTTTGACATAGACCAGCGCAATGCTGTGCTGATTTTGCGTCCTCGCAGTCAACCTTGATATACTGAGCTTTTGCTCCCAGGCTATCTCAATTATGCAGCCAATGCGCCTAGCCAAATACCTGAGCCATTGTGGCGTCTGTTCCCGTCGTCAAGCCTCTCGACTGATCGACGCAGCCCAGGTCAGGGTGAACGGTAATCCGGCAAATCACATTGATCATGTTACCGACGCCGACCATATAACCGTGAGTGGCTTACAGATCACCGGCCCGGTTCCCAAACAATTGTATCTGTACCACAAACCGGTGGGCATTGACTGCAAACTGCGCACAGACGATCCCAGCAGCCTGATCCACCACCTCCCACCAGGTGTGCGAGTCTACCCCATTGGCCGCCTGGATAAAGACAGCCGCGGACTGTTACTGCTCACTAATGACGGTGAACTATGCAATCGTCTCATCCACCCCGATCACCACCAGGAAAAAGAATATCGTGTCGTCGTCGACAAGCCATTTGATCCGCAATTTTGCACCCGTATGAGTGCAGGTGTCCCCGTCGATGGTGTGATGACGCAAGCTTGCCGGGTAGAGCCGCTTACAGAGGATACCATTACTATCGTGTTAACGCAGGGAATGAATCGCCAGATCCGAAAAATGGCACGGCATTGCGGTTATCGGGTGATCGATTTATATCGGACACGCATTGCTAACCTGGTACTGGATGCCGAAACCCTGGCCCCAGGGGAATATCAGCCCATCCCGTTCACTCAGCTGGTATTGGAAGAAAAGAAAAAATAATACCGCCCAACCAACTTACTGGGCGGTAAAAGTAGCATCGCTTCACAGTATAGCGAGCTGCTGACGGCAACGCACTGCGGCATATTGTCGCACCACTATTTCTCCCTGTTATCCTGAATATTTTTCAAGGCACTGGTAATTCGCACTTTGCCCAGTTAGTTTCTGTGTTCCGATATCATCAGAGTTCATACCCTATGGAGTGGATAGCGTTTACCTGTCTGGCCGCATTTAGTCAGGCCTGGCGTAATGCCCTGCAAAGTCGTCTCAGTGAACATGCCAGTGTAGCCAGCGTGACACTTGCCCGTTTTCTGCTCGCCACACCGCTGGCAGCCCTGTACCTGCTCGGTCTGTATCACTGGCAGACAGCACCGGCGCTGACCATAACTGGGCCATTAATCAGCTATATACTGGGTGCCAGTATCATGCAAATTATCGCCACCGGATTGATGGTGATGCTGTTCAAGCGGAACAACTATGCCGTTGGTGTGGGTCTGGCTAAGAGCGAAGCCTTGCTTGCGGCAGTGCTGGGGATGGCTTTTTTCGGCTCACATCTCAGTCCATTGGGCTGGTTGGGTGTCCTGCTCGGTGGTGTAGCAGTCCTGTTGCTTAGCGGTGTGACATTACGCCACTTTGCCCCCGCTACCGCACTGCTCGGACTCGCCTGCGGGGGCGCATTTGCACTGACTTCTTTGTGGGTCAGGGAGGCCAGCCTCACCACGGGGCTGCCCTTTCCACATAGTGCTGCCTGGGTGCTGTTACTGGTACTCTCCTGTCAAACCCTGTTGTTGGCCATCTATCTGAGTTATGCGGAGCAAAATTCCTGGCACACGTTGTGGCAGCAACGCCGGCTCACCAGTGCCATCAGTCTCACCAGCTGCATCGGCTCTATTGGCTGGTTTAGTGCCATGAGCCTGCAACATGTGGCCTATGTCAAAACACTCGGCCAGATTGAGGTCTTTTTCACTCTGGCCATCGCGTTTTGGTGGTTAAAAACCCCCGTTGCCAGGCGTGACACTCTGGGGCTGTTGCTTATCGCATTGGCTGCCATTTTGGTAATGATGGGCTAGGTTTCTGGTTCAAAGTAAATTTTCAGGGAAAAATAGCCGGCACTTTCTATACTGAAGATATCGCAACAATCAAGACTGAGTGCCTTACGTGCCGATTGCACAACATTTTTATAGTCAGCCTGATGAGGTTGAACTGGTCAAAGTGAAACTGTTTAAGCAAGTCGCTTACTACTGTTTATGCTTGCACCTGGTGTTTATTTTTGCCTTCTGGTACAGCCATGTTTATATTCTGGCCATCGCCAATATCGCCAGTGTTACCGCCTGGGCAACAGGTATTTATCTGCTCAACCGGGGGCACAGCCACCTGGCCCTCAGGGTCTTTTGTATTGAAGTGACCGTCCATTCCGTGCTGGTCTGCGCCACGCTCGGTATGGATTATGGTTTTCAGTATTACCTGTGGACCATTGCCTGCATGTTACTCCTGGATATGCAATTAAAACTGCGACTTGCCATCACTTTGTCTTTAAGCTTAATTGTGTTGTTTGCAGTCCTGTTTGAACTTTATGACACGGTAAACACCACCTTTGCATTTCGCGACTACGCCCGGCCCATCCACTTTATCAATGTGTTTATCTGCGGCCTGCCCATGATTTACGTCATTGGGCAGATACGCGAAAGCACCTTTATTCAGCGTCGGCAGCTGGCGACTCTGGCCGCGAGAGATCCGCTTACTAATTTATTCAATCGCCGCTATGCAAAGGAGCTGATCTTAAGGGCTCATGCCAGTTGCGCGCACAATGACCAGTCACTGTGTGTGGTGATGGCCGATCTAGATCATTTCAAACAAATCAATGATCAGCTGGGTCATGATATGGGTGACGAAGTGCTGCAAACCGTGTCAGATATTCTGCACAAACATGTGACCGATCAGGATATTGCTGTGAGATGGGGCGGAGAAGAGTTTCTGTTGGTACTGGTCGACTGCAATCTGGAACAAGCAGTTCATCGCCTGGAAACACTGCGCCAAACTCTTGAAATGCAGAAATTCAACGGCAATGAGCTCACCGCAACCATGAGCTTCGGTGTGGCTCTGTGGCATACTGCCCTGCCCTTTTCAGTGGCATTGCAATTGGCCGATGACGCGCTATATACCAGTAAGGCACAGGGCCGCAATCGCGTGACCGCAGCCCAGTCCAGTTAGTTCATGGGAGTAAAGGTGATACGATGGCTGATTTTACCCGGTAACAAGGGCACCGCTTCACCTTGTGCATAGCCACTGAACCCAGCCCGATAAAACGGTGATAACGGATGACCACTTTGTCCACCAGCAACACTCATGATCGCTTTGTCGAGATGTCCGGGCTGGGCAATAAAGCGCTGGGAAGCGCCAAATGCCGGTTTTTGAACCGCCGGCATGTAGGCGTCACCAAATCCAGCCACTACAGGCATATCGAGCAAACCGCTGAGCAGTGGGATCTGTCGGCTAAAAGGATGTTTAACTTCAAGCTGATTTACTCGCCCCCACTGCCACGCAGCCATGTCACGCCCTTCAGACTCGCGCAGCTGCTCTTTGGCCGCCTCATAAGCCGCGAGTAACAACGTGTCCCAGTCACTGTACTTTTGCAACCACTGTGAGGGTTGCTGACGAATGAGCTGCCACACTGCTGGTTCCAGATAGCGTTTGAGAGGCGACAAGCTGCCATCGGCTTGTTGCAGAGTATTTTCTACCGGGGCAAACAGCACGTCGATAGTCTGGTCTCGAAATCGCCTGACCAGTGTATAACCGACCGATTCCGGACAGGCACATGCCTGCCAGTCAGCTAAATATGCAAGGTCACGTGAGTAGTGCGCTTTACGGCTTTCAAGTAACTCGCTTAACAGTTGATGCCAGGGCATCAGAAAGCGAGCCTCATTATCGAGTTGCAGGCGCATGAAATCGGCTTCATTAAACTGGGATTGTGCCATCAGCCGGTCGCGGATCTGCTGAGCCCGGGCCCCCAGTGCGTAACCCCCATCACCAAATCGCTGGTGTTGTTGTGCCGACACAACCCGGGAATTAGCAGTCCAGATCTTACCATCCGCAGGATTTTTCACGACCGGACGGTGTACTTCATTACGTTGCCACAGAGCACTGTAATCCTGACTGGCAACGGCCAAATCACTGGGAGACTGTCGGGCCGGCACTGCACCGGTCGGCCGCCATGCCGCATTTCCGTTTGCATCGACAACCACCATATTCTGAACCGGAATAGCGATATGCTCAGCCCGCAGCAATGCATCATCAACGGACATGGCCTGTTCCAGCCCTGTGAGGCCAAGATTGACCGCGTAGTCCCGATGTGCCACCCAGCTCAGCGCATAGGCTTCGCCCTGGATCTGTTTAACAGGTCCGTAGTCGCTTAGCGTCAGGATGAATTCCTGATTCTTCCCACCTGGCAATCGCAACTCTTCTGTGACCTGCCAGGTTTTATCACTGTGCGGGTCAAGTTTGATCCAGTCTGCAGTATCCAGATAACCATTGGTGAATCCCCAGGCAATATGGTTATTGCTGCCCACAACAATAGCAGGTGCACCAGGCAAAGTGACACCAGATACCTGCACGGGGTTGCCAGCAGCGGTGTTGTAATTGAGTTGTGCCCGATACCAGATAGCCGGCGCATTCAGACCTAAGTGCATATCGTCTGATAGCATTGCTGAGCCTGTATAAGTGTGCCTTCCAGTCACAGCCCAGTTATTGCTCCCATAAAGCGGTAACTCTGAAATCTTACGCCACACATCAAAGTGAGCTATGTCGCTTATTTTAGGGATAACCACATCACTTTGATGGACTTCACTTCCATCCAGCGCAGCCTGATAGTTGCTAGGCTGAATGATAAAATCTATCATTTCTTTGCCAAGCAAAGACTCGACTAAAATGAGTGACTCATCTCTTTTTAAAGTACTTTCTTGTAAATCCAGGTACATACTAAAGATAACCAACAAGCTGTCTTCTGCCTGCCAGGGTCTGGCGTCTGCACCTAACAGGAGATACTCAAACCCTTTCATACCACTTTGTGCTTGTCCTTCATTCACGCCCTGCGTATACCGCGTAAGCAAAGTTTGATCTGACTTTGGCAGTTGCTGAAAAATAGTCTGGCTTAGAGCTCGAAACTGGTGAAACCGCAAACGCTTGTCAAGCTCAATGGCAGCCTCGCCAAATAACTCGCTCAGTTCTCCAGCGGCATTGCGACGCAACAGATCCATCTGAAAAAAGCGATCCTGACCATGTGCAAAGCCCAGTGCATACGCGGCATCATCACGATTCTGCGCAGTGATCACGCTCTGGCCCAGCGCATCTCGCTCCAACGTCAGCGGTGCGCTTATCGCCGTTGACTGACCCTGCCCATCGAGTGCAGGCAAGCTCAGTGATAAGATCCCGTACACGACTGCACTGGCAGCCAGTGCCAGCAACACAAAAGTTGCCACTGTACGCCTTAACCAAGTCAGCATACTCTCTCCTTATTATGAGTGATTAATGACCTAGCCAGCTTAGCGCTAATTACCCTGTATTGCATTACCGTATTGCATGACAGATCTGTGACTTCCCACTCAGACACGCCTGTGCTTCCGGTAAAAAGAGCAGACACAACACACGCTTTGACTCTTGTCCTGAGTCCCTATACAACAGCTATCGTTGATGGCAGCATTTTTCAGGCATAAATTACCCTGGGTCTTGGCGAGTTTTCATACAGACAACTATAGTTAAATGATTCAAGGATATTTTTTCACGTTTACATGCAGACCAAACACGTGCTGTCGTCAAGGAAAGCCTTTTTAACCCGCTTTATAGTGGGCGCACTCTTATTGGTGATCCTGGCAGCAGGCTGGTATATCGATAGCATCAACGAACGCCGCCTGATTGAAGTTGAGAAAAACCGCACTTATGAAGAGCTCAACGTTTATCGCACTCAGATTGAAGGCACATTGGCCGCGAATATTCAATTAGTTCGGGGACTCGCCATTGCCCTTGCGCCTCAGCCAAACCTGGATCAGACACAGTTTGAGCGATTTGCCGCCCCTTTGTTCGAAACCAGCAAAGTGTTGCGTAATGTGGGCGCCGCGCCCGATATGGTATTACAATTGGTGTACCCCCTCGAAGGAAATGAAAAAGCGATTGGGCTCAATTACCTTACTCACCCACAGCAAAAGAAAGACGCTATTAAAGCCAGAGACACTCGCAATATCGTCCTGGCAGGTCCGCTAGAGCTCATTCAGGGCGGCATGGCGTTGATCGCACGGATCCCCGTGTATGTTGATAAAGACAATTTTTGGGGACTCCTCTCGGTCGTGATTGATATGCCCAAACTGTATGATCAAGTGTCACTGAATAAGCTCGAAGGCGATTACCTGATAGCGATTCAGGGCCGAAATGGCCTGGGCGACAGCGGTGAGTACTTCTATGGTTCGCCTACGATTCAGGAGCATAACCCACTGGCATTCACCATTCATGTCCCATCGGGTAGCTGGGTGATGTACGCAGCTCCGCGCTATGGATGGAAGGCCTCATCAGCTGCATTATGGCCTTTTCGACTGGCGCTGCTGACCATAGTGATATTCTTCTTCTGTGCATTTTCTTTTTACACGCGCTTGCTTTCTGAGCTGAAAAATAAAACCAATGCGCTAACCAATATGGGCTCGCTGGCAAAAGTGGGGGCCTGGTCGGTTGACTTGGCGTCTCATCACATCACGCTGTCGGATGTAACACGCCAAATCTTTGCCGTACCATCACACTATCAACCCACCTGGATGAGTAGTACCGAGTTTTTCAAAGAGGGACCCCATCGCAAGAAGTTTCAGGATCATATGACTCAGGCGATCAAATATGGCAAACCCTTTGAAGATGAATTCATCGTCCAGCCACACAAAGGGCAAGAATGTTGGGTGCTCATAAAAGCTCAGGCAAAACAGCACAATGGCTGGACCTCGCAGGTGTTTGGTTCAGTGCAAAACATCAATGATCGTAAGCTAATGGCGATAGAGCATGAAAAAGTGGCCAGAAATAATGAGCTACTGGCCCAACTCAGTACTCATGAGGCCATCCTCAACAATCACACCGATCGCGCCCAGGAATTATGTACTGACGCGGTTTGTCAGGCCGCTCGCGCATCTCGTGCCAGTATCTGGCTACTCAGTGACGATCATACACTGCTTTATCCAACCTGTTTCAGCAATACCCGTCGAGATAGCTTGCAGCACTTCCCGCCCTGGCGCAAGGCGACCTTGCCGGGCCTGTTTTCAGCGGTACTCAGTAAGCAAATTATAGAGGCCAGTACAGCAACCAAGCACCCGATCACCCGGCCCCTGGCCGACCAGTACCTTGACCCCTTTGAAGTCGAAGCGATGCTTATCACGCCCATTCTGCATCGCGGCGCCGTCTGCGGGATACTCTGTACTGAATACGGTGATCCGTACCCGGACTGGACGGACAGTGACAGGCGCTTTGTGCATGCCATTGCCGCAATGCTGGCCAGTTTATTCAGCGGGCAACAACAGCAGCAGGCTAAACGTAAAGCGATTATAGAAAAAGAGCTGGCTGAACAATCCGCCAAAATTAAAGCCGACTTTCTGGCCAGTATGAGCCACGAAATCCGCACCCCGATGAACGGCATTATTGGTATGCTGGAGATACTCGGTAACTCGCAACTCACAGACACGCAACAGCGTAATCTGTCGCTTGCTCAAAGCTCGGCGGAGTCACTGCTCACTATCATCAACGACATCCTGGATTTCTCTAAGATTGAAGCCGGAAAACTGAATATTGAGCAGATTGAATGTGACCTGATCCAAATTATCAGTGACTGTTTTGCAGCCTTTGCACCACGAGCCAATGATCAGCAAACTGAACTCTTTATTGATAGTCGTAATATGCAATATCAGTACGCGAAGACAGATCCGCACAGGCTCAAACAAGTGCTCAACAACCTGCTAAGTAATGCCGTCAAGTTTACCGAAGGTGGTAAAGTGACCCTGACATGCTATACCGAGCGCACCAGTGACCAGTCACGCTTATGGTGCAGTGTCGAAGACACGGGCATAGGGATTAGCAAGCAACAGCTTAGTAAAATTTTTGATTCTTTTACACAGGCCGATCCCTCGACTACGCGTAAGTTCGGCGGCACGGGGCTGGGGCTCACCATAGCCAGACAGTTATGCGAACTTATGGGCGGCGCCCTCAACGCGTACAGCAAACCCAGTATTGGCAGCACCTTTACGTTTTATATTGAGCTCAGTGATCCACAACCAATCCGGGCGCTCGACGCCAATAATGACAGCCTGTATGTTATCGATGCGCACTCACCTTCCGATCTGGCTGCACGGCATATGCTGGATGCCTGGCATATCCCAACCGAGCACTTTGAGAACGTGGCGCAAATGCTAGAATTCTACGACACCAAGGAGTCACATAAACCCGCCCTGATCATTGCCACACAAGTGCTCAGCAACTCGTCGGACTCAGACATACAAAGCCTGATAAAACTGATTAAAGTCAAGCATCTCAACTATGCTCTGCTGTGCCACACGATGCAGGAAACTGAAGCCTGGCCTCAGTTTTCATCCAATAACCTGCTACTGGCACCGCTGACCCCAGCCAATGCTCTATCTTTGGTGAAACGCAAGGAACCCATTGCCGCCAAAATCGCCGAAGACGTCTGCCTGGATGTCGATATTCTGCTTGTAGAAGACAACAAGATTAACCAAACCGTTGCAACCACCCTGCTCGAAAAGCTGGGCGCCCGTGTCACCTGTGCTCACAATGGCCTGGCGGCGATTGGCCATCTCAAAGTGCGAGAGGAGCCTTATGCTATCATTCTCATGGATTGCCAAATGCCAGAGATGGATGGCTACACAGCCACCAAAGAGATCCGTGCGGGCATTGCGGGCGAGCAACATCAGCAAACACCTATCATTGCCCTGACAGCGAATGCCATGGAAGGTGATGAAGAAAAGTGCCTGGCTGCCGGAATGGACGCCTATCTTAGCAAGCCCATCAATTTCAATGCGCTGAGTAAAATGTTACAGCGCTGGGTCGATGAGGCCAAAACCTGCTGATAAGGCTACTAAAAGTGCCCTTCATTCATCTGAGGCCACTATGCAAGGCGGTTCAAATCGCATAGAGTTAAGTCATGAAAAAACCTGATTTGCTGCACACTGCCTGCGGCACATGATACTAGGGAAGAGATATGAATTTATCCAAGATTGAACAGCGGATCATTGGCTGTCTGCTGGAAAAGCAAACGACAACCCCAGACCAGTACCCACTCTCACTCAATGCACTGACCAATGCGTGCAATCAGAAATCAAACCGGGAACCGGTGATGTCTCTGACCGAGTCTGACGTGCTGGACGCTCTGGCTCAGCTTGAGCAGAAACGCATTGTCGTTTGTGACGAGGGACTATCCGGCAGGGTAAACAAATATCAGCATCGCTTTTGCAATAGCGAATTTGGCAGCCTGCAGCTAACCGAGCAACAACGCGCCGTTGTCTGTTTATTGTTGTTGCGTGGACCCCAGACCCCCGGAGAATTACGCACCCGCAGTGGCCGACTGGCAGAGTTTGCAACGGTTGGCGAGGTAGAGGCAGCACTGAATGAGCTGCAACAACAAGAACTTGCCATACGCCTGGCCAGAGAGCCCGGCAAACGAGAAGCGCGTTACCAGCATCTGTTCGGTAACCCGGAAGATTACGAACAAGCACAAGAAAGTGCATCAGAACCAACCGTGAACCTGGATGAACTGCTGCAGGAAATTGATCAGCTCAAACAAGAGCTGCAAACCATCAAGCAACACCTGGGCCTGTGAAAAGCACAACAGCGCAAGAAACAGATCTAATCTGTAACAAATTCAAGTAAACTTAGAACAATCAGACATAATTGGACCAGCCGTAGAGTACGGGTGGTAAGAGGAAACACCATGCGTGAAGCGATCATCGCTGAAATGAAAGTTCAGCCTACCATTGATGTCGCGGCGGAAGTCGCCCGACGTGTTCAGTTTATTAAACACACGCTGATTTCAGCCCACTGCCATAGTCTGGTTTTGGGGATCAGTGGAGGTGTTGACTCCTCAACCTGTGGCCGTTTGTGCCAACTGGCAATTGACGAGCTGAATGCCGAACAAGGTTGCCAGGGTTATCAGTTTATTGCCATGCGCTTGCCATACGGCACTCAAGCTGACGAAGACGAAGCACAGCAGGCGCTGGAGTTTATTCAACCCAGCAAACGCTTAACCGTTAATATTAAGGCGGCTGCTGATGCTATGCACGAGCAGGCACTTCAGGCTATGCAAGACAGCGACACCACAGTGCCCAACGCCACCTTGGTTGATTTTGTAAAAGGCAATGTCAAAGCCAGACAACGTATGGTTGCGCAGTATGAAATCGCTGGCCTGACAAGAGGCTTGGTGGTCGGAACCGATCATAGCGCAGAGAATATTACCGGCTTTTATACCAAGTTTGGCGATGGTGCCTGCGATCTGGCGCCACTGTTTGGCCTTTCCAAGCGACAGGTACGGGCTTTGGCCGACTACCTGGGTGCACCACAATCACTGGTACATAAAACCCCAACTGCCGATCTGGAATGCGATCGCCCGGGGCTTGCTGATGAGGAAGCACTTGGCCTGAGCTATGATGATATTGATGACTTCCTGGAAGGCAAACCTGTCAGCCTGGATGTTGAGCAACTGCTGATCGGCATTTATCAGAAAACACAACACAAGCGTCAGCCTATCCCCACCATCTACGACAGTGAATAAGTGACAGACGCAATGCCCTGTGATCTGGCCTGCGTTACCTCACGTACAAAGCCAGACGCACAACGCGGGGCTTAACCCGGGCGCTTATTCTACTGCGCGCCCGATTGCGCACTTTACTCGTTAAACCTGCAAAGAAGGATACATGCCAATGACATCGCCGATTTTGATTACCGGAGCCGCACAACGTGTAGGGCTGGCGATGGTTCAGCACTTTGTTGCTGAAGACATCCCCGTGATCATGACATATCGCACAAAACACCCGATCATCGATACGCTGATTGAACAAGGCGTGACCTGTATTCAGGCCGACTTCAATCAACCAGATGCCGTTGCAACACTGATCGCACAGGTTCAGCAGCATACCAATGCGTTAAGTGCCGTCATACATAATGCATCAAGCTGGGACTGTGAAGCGCGTAATCCGGATCACAATGCACTATTTGATGCCATGATGCACATACATGCCAAGGTTCCCTATCTACTTAATATGGGGCTGGCGCCTTTGCTGCAAAACCATGAAAGTACGGCCGATATCATTCATATTACAGATTATGTGGTCGAAAAAGGCAGCCCAAAACACATTGCTTATGCTGCCAGTAAAGCGGCATTGGATAATCTCAGTCGCTCCTTTGCTGCCAAGTACGCACCTAAGATTAAGGTCAACTCAGTGGCGCCCTCGCTGATCATTTTCAACGAGGATGACAGTGAAGAATATAAGGCCAAGACATTGAAGAAATCCATCATGGGCATTGAACCGGGCTGTCGAGAAGTGATCGACGCCGTCGAGTTGCTGCGTAAAAGTAATTACATCACCGGCCGCACCCTGGCCGTTGACGGAGGCCGCCACCTGAAATAGCAGGCCTGAGCGAATCAACTACAGTGAGTTTTATTATGCATGAAGAATTAAAAAGCAGTTTCCAGCAAATTATCACCGCCGTTGGCGAGGACAAAGATCGTGAAGGGCTGCTTGATACCCCGAAACGTGCAGCTAAGGCCATGGAATATCTAACTCAGGGCTATCGCCAGGAGCTGAGTGATGTGACCAACAATGCCGTATTTAGCTCTGATGCTGATGACATGGTTCTCATCCAGGACATAGAGCTTTATTCAATGTGTGAACATCACCTGCTGCCCTTCGTTGGTCGTGCACACATTGCTTACATTCCCAATGGCAAGGTGTTAGGCTTATCTAAGTTTGCACGCATTGTGGATATGTACGCGCGCCGCTTCCAAATCCAGGAACAGCTGACTCATCAGATTGCGCAGGCAGTCGAAGAGGTTACCGGAGCCCGCGGTGTAGGCGTGGTGATCGAGGCCAAACACATGTGCATGATGATGCGTGGTGTTGAAAAACAAAATTCACAGATGCGTACTTCAGTCATGCTGGGTAACTTCCGTGAAGATGCCAAAACACGCAATGAATTCTTACAACTACTAAAACGCTAAGGACCGCTTATGCACACGGCGATCATCAATATTACCAATCTGAGGTTACGCACTTTTATTGGGTTTAATCCCGAAGAAAGAGAAAAAAAGCAGGATGTCGTGATCAATATCGAGATCCATTACCCCGCCGATGCGGAATGCTTATTTCATGATGAAGTTGGTCATGCGCTGAACTACAAAACCATCACCAAAGCCGTGATCGCCAAAGTGGAAGACGGCCACTTTCTGTTGCTGGAGAAGCTGGTTGCTGACATTTTGACTGAATGCCATCAGCACCCAGATGTCAGTTATGCCAAAGTCAGGGTCGATAAGCCACATGCACTGCGCTTTGCCGATTCCGTGTCCTTAACACTGGAGTGGCGCAAGCCTGCATGACCTTGTCTGGCAGCGGTTTACACTAAGCCCGCTGCCAGTCCTATCACCACGGCATAGCGTAAGCCTTTGCCCAGAAATACCAGCAACAAAAAAAGCCCGAAGCGAACGCGAAATACGCCCGCAATCAGGGTCAATGGGTCGCCAACAATGGGTAACCAGGCAAACAGTAAGCTAAAGGAGCCATATTTTTGAAACTGTCTTTGCGCTTTATCCATGGCTGATCTGGAAACCGGAAACCAGCGTCGTCCCTCAAACCTGCTCACCGCGGTCCCCAAATAGTAGTTAATCACACTGCCCAGCACATTGCCCGCAGTGGCACTTAGCCACAATAACCACAGCGCGCCTTGTTGCTGTACAACCAATCCTGACAGCAAGAGCTCTGAAGAAGCCGGTAGCAAAGTAGCGGAAATAAAGGCAGATAAAAACAACGATGTATACAACATAATAATGGGCGTCTACCAATGGCCTGTGTGAAACTAATTTCACTTAATACCTGTTCAATTTGAAGGAGCAAATATGACGCTAACTGTGTTAAAAATTTCTCATTTAGAGCAACTAAATAGCAAAATTTTTGCCTTGTTATCGACCCTGTTTTCTCGCCTCAAAATAGAACACTTAATTAAGCAAATTGGTGTAATTCTGAGTTGGTCTGTTTCTGAAGAGGGCAAGCGGATACACCGCTGAAACTTGCGCTCACCTGAAAAATACGCATTAATGGGGGGTATTGTAACGCAAGGACCATAATAATGATAAAACCTCTCGCAATGGCCACTTTGGTTATCGCACTCGGTGCCCAACTCAGTGCCTGTAACGCTACACCCGATCCCGCTCCTCACAGCAAAGGCTATGAAACCTATATCCAGTCTGGAGAGCTGTTCAAGCATACTCAACTGATCAATATTGACGGTCAGCCTGTGCAGTTAGCTCAGGGCAAAAAGTTAGTCATCCTGTTCGCCACCTGGTGCTCTGATTCCCAACGAACCTTAACTGAATTGAAAGCCTCTAACCTACTGGCAGATCCCACACTTCAGGTCGTCGCCATTGGCCGGGAAGAAGACGACAAAACACTCTCTGCATTTCGTGAGTCATTCGGAGTGGACTTTACACTGGTTGCGGATCCGGATAGACAGATTTATCAGCACTACGCAAATAAAGGGATCCCGCGTCTTATTCTGCTGGATGAACACAACAGGGTAGTAAAAACACTCATTGGCGAACAGCCCGGCATTATCGACCAGGTCCGTTGGTAATGAACACGGATGTCGTCAGTATACTGACCATGGCTAAGGTGATCCAAACTGCCGTCGCCCCGGTCTTTTTGATCACCGGTATCGCGGCCACATTAGGCGTATTATCGAATCGCCTGGCCCGCATCACCGACCGCGCCAGATTGCTGGATCGCAAGCTCAACAATAGTCAGGATGAAGAACTCAAAAGCCACCTGACCCGCGAAATGCGCACCCTGCTCAAACGTTCTCGCTGCATTCACGTTGCGTTTAGTATGAGTGTTCTGTCTGCATTATTGGTCTGTGCCGTCGTTATGGTGCTATTTGTCTCTCACCTGTACACACTGTCACTGGGCGTTACCCTCTCCAGCTGTTTTATTGGTGCTATGTTGCTATTGATTTGCGCATTTGTGGCATTGCTGGCCGAAGTCTTTCTCGCCACTCGCAGCATGCGCCGGGGCATGATCTTTAAAGACATTGGTGACTAATACCAATGATACGGATTGGCAGAGCCGTGCTGTCAGATACCCGCCAATCAGAAACATTCAACGCATCGCTCAGCCTGAGACTTCAGCCTGAGCGGCGGCCTCAAAACTCCTTTGCAACCTACTTCTCACTGAATCCCCAACCTTTAGCTACGCTCGCCCCTTGCAGATGCCGAGCCGCATTACATACCACACTCTGAGCGGGGTCCTCATCCAGTTCAATTTCAGCGTACTATTTTATTCAGCTGCACACATAAAAAAACCGCCCCGGGAAGCCCGGGGCGGTTTTTCAACTAATGCTTAGTTAGTTGCTTACTTACGCTTACGGCGACGTAGTGCTGCAAACGGTGCTGCAAGTAACGTCAACCAAGCCAGTGAACCTGAATCGTCGTCGTCATTGTCATCACCACCGGTTACGTTAGTCACGTTAACACGTACAGTTACAACCTCAGATACAAATTGTGCAGAGTCTTTCGCCTGAACCTGGAAGCTCACTTCTTTTTCAAATTCGAAGTCAATTTCGCCGCTCACACGGATGGCGCCATCAGCGTCAACAGTGAACAGGTTAGTACCAGTTACGATGAACTCAGTCACTGGTGATACGTCTGCATCAGGGTCAGAGTAAGCCAGTCTGCCAACAACAGTGCCCAGCTGAGCGTTCTCAGTTACAGAGAAGATTTGACCGTGGTCAATCACTGGTGCGTGTAATGAAGGATTCAGTACAACATCAACAGTAACTTCAACCATCTCAGACTTCAGGCCTACGCTGTCTTCAACCATCACTTTGAATGTATAGCTTGGTACTGCCAGCTGGTTGATTTCAGCCGTTGTTACCAGCTCACCTTTCTCGTTGATTTCGAACAGGTCAGTGCCTTCTACTTCACCGCCAACAATGCCGTCAGCTGCGCTTTCAAATACAGAGTAGTCAAGCATACCAACGACTGTACCTGCTGGTGCACCGTCCATCATGCTGAACATTTGACCGTGTGCAACCACAGGCATTTCGTCATGCTCATTGGTCACTGCGATTTCAATGTCAGTCATAGTCGAAGAACCCATAGTGTCCATCGCCATCACTTTCAGCTCTACGCTTTCAACGCCCATCTCAAAGTCTAGGTACTCAGAGCTTACCAGAGAGATAACCCCTTTGTTATCGATTGCGAAGCTGCTAGCGTGCATGCCATCCAGACGGTAGCCCAGGATTGGGAACGCTGGAGACTCATCACCGAAGCTCACTGTTGCAACAGGCATTGGCTCAGCGTTTTCGCTCACGCTCAGGTCACCCTCAACAACCAGCTCAGGTAGTGCAGGTACGTCCAGGTCACCAGGAACAACTGCCATTACGTTTGTGCCCGCAGTTGATGTGAATGCAAACGGCATATCGAACTCAACAGTCGCTTTTGCACCAGGCGCCAGCTCTTTCAGCGCTTCGCCTTCACCGTCTTTCAGTGCCACAGTTGGGTTCATACCGAAGATGAAGCCACCGTTCGCTGAATCCATTGGCGCACCCCAGATACCAGACTGCCAGTGTGCTTCACCAACGAACGCTTCAACACCAACTGGCATGCCAACCATATCTGCATTCAAACCAAACAGGTCAGAACACGCTGTGAAGGTCACAGTGTCTTCACCTGACTCGTGCAGCATAGGTGTACCCCACTCCCACTGGTCATCGCCATTAACGATTGAACCAATCAGCGTACGGCTACGACCACGTACTGCAGGGTTATTACCGGTATCGTTCAGTTTCGTTACGAACTTATCAGCAATACCGTCGTTGTTAAGGTCTAACTCAAGACGATAGCCCGCCTGACGCAGGTGGTTAATGCCATCTTGTAACTGCAGTGAGAAAGAAGTTGAGATGCCAGAATCACAGTTGTCGTTCAAGAATGCAGCTGTAGTCACTGCTTTGATGTCAAAACGACGATCATCATCTTCGCTGGTCAATACAACTTGCTCAGCCATACCAGAGATAGCCACAGCACCGGTGTTCTCAACCATCAGCGATGACATTTGCTCACCCGCTTCGATGCTGAATTCAGCATCTGCCGCTGCTTTTGGTAGCACGTGATAAACAACATGTAGATCGTGGTCGCCTTCAGTTGCAGCATCATCAAAGATTAGCGCACCGTCGTACTCAGCCAGGTCTAGTGCTTCAACACTTTTCGCCAGTTCATCGTTGTCGAACGGGTTCATGATGCCAAACTCAGGTAGCTTGCTTGGATCAATCGTCATGTCAACGTCAATCAGAATTGTCTGACCCGCTGGTACAATAACCTGTGCTGGGTGTTCGAACGTTACAGCGCCTGAATCCACATCGTTCTGATAACGGTGGTCCATACGCAGGTTATATGTGCGTTCTTCGTTTGAGTAGTTACGTAGTACTACAGACTTAGTATAAGTTTGAGTCTCTGCAAGACGCTTAGCACCGAACGACAATGCCGCCTGCTTAGTGTCAAACTCAGGCAGGTCTACCCAAGCTGCAACCGGAGACGCAATGGCTTTTTCAACGTCAACCAGACCAGCACCGATGCGGCTGATAGGTGCCAGCGGTGAGTCAGGGTTTACGTTTGTTGATTCAACCGTGATGTTCAGGTCAGCGGTGTTCATCAGAATCGCTTTAACTTCCAGAGCATCAAGCTCAGGGCGCGCTTCTTTCACTAGCGCCAATGCACCAGCCGTGATTGGGCCAGACATAGAGGTACCAGACTTACGGTGTAGCTGATCACCCGTACCCGGAGCCGCAGCCAGGATGTTTGAACCCGGAGCCGCAATTTCAGGCTTCAGCAGGCCGTCCATTGAAGGACCACGTGATGAGAAGTCAGATACGCCACCCGGAGACGCTTTAACAACACCAGAGACACTGTAAGTGGCTTTGCCGCCATCTTTCATTTGCTCTTTAAGTTTTGCACCTGCTGCGAAGTTCAGACCTGCAGACGGGATAGTCACAGCATCGTCGCTACCACCCATAGGCGCCGGAGTGCCGTCATCGTTGTTGTTTGCGATGAATACAAATACTGCACCACGCTCTTGGGCATTCAGTACTTTCTCAGTGAACGCACAGGCGCCACGGTCAATCAGTACTGCTTTACCAGTAAAGTCCATGTCTGCAAACGGGTTTGCATCTTCGTCCAGATCACAACCGTTTTGGTTTGCTTCTGGGTAAACCAGTTCAGCATTGTCTTGAGTAAAGTCAAACGCAACCTGAGGACCAAAGCTTGCAGGTTGAACGACCGTTGCTTCGCCAGCAACCGTTGCTTCACCGAACAAGCGCTCAAATGTAGGGTGCGTCAAAGAGGCTACAGACAGCGCGTTAGGCGTTGTACTTGGACCACCAACACGGAACGGAATGTCATCATCGTTACCTGCAGAGATAATCATGTTCGTGCCTAGTTTAACAGCACGATGGATCAGGTAGCCCGTACCAGAAGAAACATCAGTATCACCAAACTCACCACCCAGTGACATGTTCATCAGGTCTACGCGGTCGCTGATGTCGCCATCACCATTTGGATCCATTGCAGACTCAAGCGCTTTAACCTGTGCATCGAAAGGACAGCCGCCGCCACATACAGAGTAAACGTAAAGCTCAACGTCCGGAGCGATACCTGTTAAATCGTGCGATACGTGTGTACCGTGGTCAGACAGCTCATCTGCCTCTGGACGGTATGTAGGATCGTCTTCAATCGGATCTGGGTCATCACGCATGTGGTCGTAACCACCTACGACCATACCCTGTGGCCAGCTTACTGTTGTTGGATCTTCAGCAGCCGCTTTATAGTCATCTAGCGTACCAGCTGCTTCATTGAATACTTTGTGTGTGTAGTCGATACCAGTATCTAGTACAGCAACACGTACACCTTTACCTGTTACGTCTAGTTCGTTACGAACTTTAGTCGCACCGATATAGTCAGAACTTGCTTCAACAAACAAGCGGTCTTCACGTAGTGGAAGAATACGGTCAACCATTTCGTTTTTGCTGAGTGCTTTCAGTGCATCTTCAGACGCTTGTACGATCAGTGTTGAGGCTAGTACTTTCGTTGAGCCTAGGATTTTCACCCGCGGGTCAAGTGCACGCATTTGCTCTTTCATCTGGAACTGAGCTTGTTGCACTGATGAGAAAGTTTGCTTAGCAGCTTCAGCGCTGTACGTGCCTTCAGACATCAGGTCAACCGCTGTAGATTGTTTCAGAACAACCAGGAACGCTTCTGCTCTTTCCTGTTGCGGGTTGCTGAGTGCTTCAGCTTGTACCTTCAAAGAAGCAGGAGCTGCTGGAAGCTGCGTTGCAGCCGTGGCAGATGCTGCCATCAATGCACCAGAGACAGCTGTTGCTACCGCGGTGGCTTTAAATGAATACTTGGCCATAGTTTCCCCTAGGACTTGTTGTTGAAATGATGTTTCTTTTAATTTTAGAGAGTAGATTCGCTCATCAATATAATGTGACTTCGCGGTTAATTACAATATTAAACAAACAAAGAAGTTACAAAATTTGCAAGCAAATCACATGTCTCACTGTAACCCCATGTTTATAAAGAAATTTGAAACTGTAAACAAACGTAAACCAACCCATCATCATGTTGTCACATTGATGAGTTTGTAAAACGTGATGAACAAAATACACACAAATCGACTATATAATCTAGTTCAGAATTCCCATCTCGTCTAAGAGACTTGCAATATCTTTTATAAAGCCTTAGAACAGAGTCAGTTTTTTAATTGAGGGGTCGAAATGAGAATTACACTTTTATTAACAAGCCTGTTAACTGGGCTGTCTTTGAATGTTCAGGCAAGTTCATTATTCGAAAAGCCGGAAGATGCAATTGAATACCGTAAAGCAGCGTTTCAGCTGATCCGTTACCAGATTGGGGATATGGGCGACATGCTCAAAGGTAAAGTCCCGTTTGACGCAGAACGCTTTAAACAACGTGCAAATAATGCAGCTCAGTTGTCTGCCATGCCATGGGAAGCATTCCCGGCTGGATCAGATAAAGGCGAAACAGACGCACTGCCTGCTATCTGGTCTGACAGAGCAACCTTTGACAGCAAAGCACAGGCATTCGCAGATTATGCGCAAAAGCTGGCTGTAGCGGCGGAATCAGGCGATAAGAAAGTCATTGGTGCAGCATTTAAGAACTGGGCGAAGGGCTGTAAAGACTGCCACAACTCGTTCAAAGACTAAGCATCTAAACAAGTAAGGCAGCAAATGCTGCCTTATCATTTAACGCTCAAGCGAGGTAACAATCCCGCAATCAAGCTCAATCATCTAAGAAATCTAGATCATCCTCTCCCAGATTACGCTTCAGGCGTTTTTGTTCCAAATAATCATCCAGACGACGCTTCACCCGCTTCTTTTGCTGGGCCTGCAACTCTTTGTCTAACGAGCCAAAGTCGTCTTCATAATCTTCATCTAACGGATCATAGGAAAATGTTTTACCCACGATAAGCTCCAAAACTTAAATTCGCTAACTAGTCCGGCAGTTCATGCAATGATGAGCCTGCTTAAGTTAGTATTTAGCGCTAAATTCAGGCGCTGAAAAGCAAGACATTTTTATCTATACGATAAAAATTTTTTATTATGCTTTTGCACAAAAAACACACTAGTCAAAAGCACCACTTTTTGGTCATATTGATGAACAAAACAGCTAATGCATCGCACAGGAAAATACGGCGTTTCTATAATAATCAATAAGTTAATAAATTGGCATTGTTCTTGTTGGTTCTTCCTTGTCATCAACACACCAAGGACCACTATTATGAAAACTATACTGCTTGCTTCAACGTTGGCGTTATCTACCCAGGTGGCAGCCCACACAGATAACCATTTTTCTGTCAGCACGGATGAATGCGCTGTTGATTTTAAAAACGACGTACAGATCACCCCTGATCAGGTATTTATCAAAAATGGCAACGGCCAGCCTGTGATGATAGACGCGCAAGGCTTCCTGTTTATTGCAGATCAACCCGTTTCGCTGAACCAGGATGAACGCATGGCCATGCAGACATATGCCGATACGCTCAGAGCCGAGCTGCCCAAAGTGGCCAGTATTGCATTGCAGGGCGTAGAACTGGCTGGCGTCGCTATTGAAGAAGTGGCAACCGCGTTTAATCTGCACAACTTCGATTCCTTGTCGGGCCTGATGGATGAACTGCATACAGAGATTGAGGGCGCGTTTTATCAGCAAGGCACCTTTGTGATGGGAGAGCAGGCCTTCAATGAATTCGGTGAGCAGTTTGAGCATCAGTTTGAAGAAAAAATAGAACAAGCAATAGAAGGCGCCATGATGGAATCCATTGGCAGCCTGCTGGTCGCCATCGGCTCAGAAATGGTCAGTTCAGGCGGCGATATGGACCGCTTTGAACAGCGCATGGAAAACCTGGGTGCCGAAATTGAACAAAAGATAGAGCACCAGGCAAAAGCGCTGGAACTACAAGCCAACGCTTTGTGTGGCAACTTCAAGACCATTGCAGAACAAGAATCTCAGCTCAGCGCCATGATCCCCCAAATGAAAGGGTATCAGTTGTTCGCGTACCGCTAAACCTAGGTTTATCCCTGCACAGTCGGCCACACTTGCATAAGTTCAATACTTAGCGCATGTGTGGCTGCTTTTTCGCTTGTGCCACCAAAGTGCCCAGCGTACGCACATAGCCTTCCATATGCTCGCACCAGGGCAGACCATAGCTGATCCGCACACAGCTGCGGTAACGCTCATAGGCGCTGAATATGGCACCCGGTGCCACACTGATCCCAGCCTGAAGCGCAAGCTGAAAGAACAAACCGCCATCATAGCCTTCACCCAGGTCCAGCCACAATACACATCCCCCTTTGGGGTCGCTGACCCGGACGTGCTCCGGAAAGTACTTCTGTACTGCCAGGCGCATTTTCTGCTTGTTGTCGTGCAGCCGCTTGCGTAACTGGCGCAGATGCCGCTGAAACTCGCCACTGGCCATGAAATCTGCCAGCGCCCATTGATTCATCATAGGGGCCGAACAACTCAGCGCGCGCTTAAAGCGCTTCGCCCGTGCACTGTATGGTCCCGCCAGCATCCAGCCCACCCGGTAGCCAGGCGCAACGGTCTTAGAAAACGACGAACAGGTCAATACTTCACCCGGCTGGGCAAAGCACTGTGCCGGTCTGATCCGCTGTTCGCCAAAATACAAGTCTCCATACACATCGTCTTCAATCAGAGTCACATCATGAGCACGCAATAATTGCAGCAACTGCTGCATCCGGGATTCGGGCATCTGGCTACCCAGCGGGTTATTGATACTGGTCGAGAATACACAAGCTTTAATGGAGTGCCGTGCCAGCGCGGCACTGAGGTCGTCAAGCCACAGCCCATCGTCCGGACAGACCGGGATTTCAATCGCTTTCAGACCCAGATTTTCGACCAGCTCCACAATGCCAAAGTAACAGGGCGATTCGATCGCGACGATATCGCCAGGCTGGGTCACACACTGCAGGGCAATGGCTATAGCCTCCTGCGCCCCATTGGTGATGATCAGGTCATCACTGTTCACGGTCAGCCCCAGTGCCAGATATTGCTGCACTATCTGCGTTTTTAGCATCATCAGGCCATCAATTGCGCCATAGTCGAGCATTCTCTCCTGAGCCTGACGCATGGCCTGGCGCATACTTCTGGCCAGAGCCTGTTGCGGACTGGCAGCAGCTACGGGGTTGGCAAGTCCCAGCGGCGCCACATCGGGAAGATGGATCCCCTCATATACCTGCTCAATCAGTTGCTGTTTGTTCACCATCACAGGTTTTGCTGGCAACTTACTGCGCTTGGGCGTGGCGGTGGGATGACCGCTTTGCAAAAAGTAACCAGACTTTTCCCGGGCCACAACCTGACCCGACATCTCTAACTGCTGATAGGCTTGCTGCACCGTAGGAATACTCACGCGTAGTCGACCCGCCATCGCTCTGAGTGACGGCAGTTTATCGCCAGGATTCAGCAACCCCTGCTCCACCATCTCACGTATCACAGTGATCACTTGCTGATATAAATAATCGGGTTTTAGGCTGGTCTGACTCATGGCACGCTCAATCTGTATAGGTCTAAAAACACATTTTTTGTATCTGGCATATACAGAATATATCGTTAAACTGGCCACGCTGACTAGTCCTTGTTGTGAGATGAAAGAATGAACAACGTCTTTTTGTATACGATCACTGTCCTTATCTGGGGCTCAACGTGGCTGGCGATTGAGTTTCAGCTGGGCACGGTCGACGAAGTGGTCTCTTTGTTTTACCGCTTTGCAATTTCTGCGGCCTGCATGTGGTGCTATGTGCTTATCAAGCGCCCTCCCATGCGCTACTCGCTCACGGATCATGGCTTTTTTATGCTGCTGGCTCTGGGTAACTTTGGGCTAAATTATCTGTTGTTATACTGGGCGCAGGGCAGCCTGACCTCTGCCATGGCGTCGATTGCCTTTTCGCTGCTGCTGGTTGCCAATATCGTCAATACCCGGCTGTTTTTTGCCAAGCCCATTGCCGGGCGTATTTATATCGGTGCCACACTGGGGCTGGGTGGTATTGTTAGTTTATTCTGGCAGGACTTAGTCAGCGCCGATCTGAACAGCGAGGCATTCATTGGCTTGCTACTGGCACTGGCCGGCATGTTTACCGCATCACTGGGCAATATGGTCAGTGTACGTAATTCCAACCGCCAGATTGGCGTACTGCAAGGCAATGCCTGGGGTATGTTGTACAGTGCGCTGTTTTTAGGCGGCTATGTGGCACTCAGCCCGCTACAATTTAGTATTGAAGCCAGTGCCAGTTACTGGGGCTCTTTGTTGTATCTGTCGGTATTCGGTACCGTCATCGCGTTTGCCTGTTATTTCCACCTGCTCAAAAACATTGGACCGGAAAAAGCCAGTTACCTGATCGTCCTGTTTCCTCTGGTGGCCGTCACACTCA
Organism: Pseudoalteromonas sp. AWH4_217; assembly: GCF_056161105.1. NCBI lineage: Bacteria > Pseudomonadati > Pseudomonadota > Gammaproteobacteria > Alteromonadales > Pseudoalteromonadaceae > Pseudoalteromonas > Pseudoalteromonas sp. AWH4_217. Next base: position 58,312 of record NZ_JBSWYM010000022.1, read on the forward strand.
GTACCTGGTTTGAAGGGTTTGTCTGGCAGCTTAACACCTTTATCGGATTTTCTCTGGTACTGATCGGCAACGCCATTGTACTCACGCCCTATCAGCGTATTCGCGCCTGGCTTAGTCCGGCAAGAACGTCTCAGGCAGAGTCCTGAGGTGTAAGGCACCCGGGAGGCTTCGGATTGTGACTGGTGTTTGCGCCACCAGATCGCCATCTGCCTCCACCATCAGGTTAGGCGTTGTAATGGTTAATTCAGCACGTTTTTCACGATATACCCAGGGCAAGCGCTGGTGACATCCAACCAGCATCGCCGCAAACACCACTAAACGCTGCCACCAGGCGCTGGCACTAAACCACATACATTCCAGCTGACCGTCGTGTAGCCTGGCACACGGTGCTGGCTGCAACCCGGCTGCAAAATAACGACCATTGGCCAGCAGCAGCATCATCCCCTGCTCCAGCACAGGGCCTTGCGACGTGGCAACGCTGACAGTCGGCGCCCAGAACAGCTGCCTGATCCCACCCCATACATAACTCAGTGCCCCGGCGCGTTTATTACCCCGCATACGCTGCACCACCTCAGCATTAAAGCCGACCCCGGCAATATTGACGAAGTAGCGCTCACCGATGGCACCCAGATCTATCGCGACACTGTGAGCAGAAAAAACGGCCGCTCTCCAGTGTCGCTCTGCGTAACCAAACTGACGGCAAAAATCATTCCCCGTGCCTGCAGGCAGGCAAGCCAGTGCAATAGGTAAACCAACTATGGCATTCACAACCAGATTGATGGTGCCATCTCCGCCTACCACCACAACCTGTTGCTGGTCCTGCGCCAGGGCCCTGATCGCTTTGCAATCCTGACCGAAGAAGCCACTCGTATCGTACCAGCGAACGACCAGCTGACGTTGCTTTACCTGAGCCCGCAACCAATTTAACTGCCGTTGCAACTTCCGCCCACTTCCCGGCTTATAAACAACTAACAAAACACCCTCTCAAAAACAAACTCAACTTATCTGAATAATTACCCAAAAATAAAGGCACAAAAAACAAAGAACAACATCAAGACATTGATAAATAATAATTTTGAGAAAACCCACCCATTTGAACGACTGAATAAACAATCATTTATATAATTTACTCAAAGCAAAACACCCGAGATTTCCATTAGTTTTTCTAATCCCTCATCAACAATTTTTATCGTTTTATTTTTAGTCACAATGCACGCAAAATAACCATGTCGATACAGACAACATTGTTACTTTTAAGATTTTGAGGAGTCAGACATGCTTAATTCAGCTGCAGCGTGCAGCAACACGCAAACCACCCTAAACACAGCCACAGCGCCTGATAACAAGCGCCGCGTTAACCTAAAGGCATGGTTAAATACTGTGGGTAAACAACTGATGTTAAGTCAGGTGGTTATGTATAAGTAAGTCTGCCTCGGGCATGTTCCCCCCAACCGTACATGCCCATTTTCTACACTTCCCCTGTCACTCAATATCATAAAATGCGCTTTATCGCCCAGATTTCATTCAAGTTAATAAAAAAAGCCACATTTGAGTACAAAAATTAAGCAAACAAATTAAAAACTATTTACAGCATCAAATTCGCTAAGTATTATCTTTGCCCATGGAGAGATGGCTGAGTGGTTGAAAGCACCGGTCTTGAAAACCGGCATACGTTAATAGCGTATCTAGGGTTCAAATCCCTATCTCTCCGCCATTTTTAAGTTTTTGCGCCGGAGAGGTGGCCGAGTGGCTGAAGGCGCTCCCCTGCTAAGGGAGTATAGGGTTTGTAGCCCTATCGAGGGTTCGAATCCCTCCTTCTCCGCCATTAATAATAGAAAAACCGCCTTTACTGGCGGTTTTTTTATGTCCAAATTTTACCTCTTCACGAATGAGAAGGTGGGTGAGAACCCTCGACCAGGGTTCGACAATTTTGTCTGGAACAAATTTGAACGCACTTCAGTGCGGCCCGCAGGGCAAAATACAGGACGTATTTTGTCATCCCTCCTTCTCCGCCATTGCTTTTAAGAGAACCGTCCCAATGTGGACGGTTTTTTTATGCCCGAAATAAACCTGTTCACGAATGAGAAGGTGGGTGAGAACCCTCGACCAGGGTTCGACAATTTTGTCTGGAACAAAATTGAACGCACTTCAGTGCGGCCCGCAGGGCAAAATACAGGACGTATTTTGTCATCCCTCCTTCTCCGCCATTGCTTTTAAGAGAACCGTCC
>NZ_JBSWYM010000023.1:0-57534 GCF_056161105.1 Pseudoalteromonas sp. AWH4_217
TGCCAAGCTCCTAATAAGTAGGTCGATGAAAGACATTCATCCATGAATATCATCGACATTAGTACTTCCATGTACGTCAAACCCGTTGCAGAAATGCAGCGGGTTTTTTGCTATGTGCGATTTAAAAAGATGTAGACAGAATGGCGTTGTCTATTCGTTCATGAAGGTGGGTGGATGGTGAATAGGTCTGCGTTCTCTAGAATGGCTTATTTCACCTTGCGCAAAGTAAATGCACTCGCGTTGCTCGCTGTCATTGTACTTTGCACTTAATTCATCCATGAATCTCATCGACATTCGTACCTCCTTGTACATCAAAACCCGATTCGAAAGAGTCGGGCTTTTTTGCGTTTTAGCCTAAAGGTTTTTTAGTTGAGAACACCGACATTTCTCCATTCAAACAGGTCTACACTAGCGCACTTGATGCGGGATTTGCTAACAGACCACACCGCCCATACAACAAGTACACTGAAACAAACCTACTCAGCACTGAAAAGCTGGTTTAAATGGATCCCGTATCCAGTGTGGGATGACGACGGAGTTGTTGGAGGTGTGGCAGAGCAGGGTGAGCCTGAAGCCACTGCTGCAAGGCTATTTCGTAGGCATGACAAATACACCGGAGCAAACCTACTCAGCACTGAAAAACCGGTTTAAACAGCTCCCGCATCGGGTGCGGGATGACGGAGGAGTTGTTGTTGCAAACGTTGCTCGTTCAGGGTGGCAGCTGAATCATTGACGGCGCACAATGAACGAAGAATAGGGTTGTATCTAATAGCAAACAGATTTAAATGTGTGACTAAACTTCGTTTTCAGGTTAGAGACGATTAACCGTTGCGAAAAAATGATAACTGTATATACTCACAGTAAATGCACTGTATGGAAAACCAGTTATATGCGACCACTTACAAAACGACAAGAGCAAGTTTTTGAACTTATAAAAGTTTTCATTAAGGATACTGGCATGCCGCCGACTCGAGCAGAGATCGCGGATTCGCTTGGGTTTCGCAGTGCAAATGCTGCAGAAGAGCACTTGAAAGCATTGGCCAAAAAAGGCGTAATCGAAATGGTACCAGGTGCAAGTCGAGGCATTCGCTTAGTTGAGGACGAGCCTGAGCAACTGGGTTTGCCTTTAATCGGTCGAGTTGCCGCAGGCGAGCCGATACTTGCACAAGAACATATTGAAAGTCATTGTTCAGTCGACCCTGCTATGTTTCATCCTGCCGCAGACTACTTATTAAGAGTCAATGGTATGAGTATGAAGAACATTGGAATTATGGATGGAGATCTATTGGCAGTACACCGTACTCAGGTTGTGAATAACGGACAGGTTGTCGTTGCTCGGGTTGAGGAAGATGTAACAGTTAAGCGTTTTGAGAAGTTAGGTAAGAAAGTATACTTACATGCTGAAAATGAAGATTTCTCTCCTATTGAAGTGGATCTGGAACAACAGAACTTCTCTATCGAGGGCCTGGCCGTCGGCGTGATTCGCAGTGATATTTAAATATTTCCTCCCGCCCGGCGCAACGCAAGTCGGGCGAATTTTACGTCTTGTAAACACTTATACTCAGCCATCCTAAGTGCTGCAGCGTATGAGTGAATCCTAACAAACAGCTATTTTTCAAATATTTCCCTCCCATAGAAATCAAAATCAGCGTCAGATAAAAACTTGCTAAACGGTTAAATTTTGACTAGTTGTTAAATGGTCGTGCAGTACTCATGGGATAACCCAAGTGAAATGACAGTCATCCGATAATAAGAACCGTTGCTTCTCACACTTGAAGCAATTGAGGGAGACGTCTAATGAAAATAGCCAAACTCATCACAATTGCGATGTGTTTACTTGTCAGTACGTTCACGTTCGCAAGTGACTACAACATGCGTACCGGTGTTACTGACATTAGCAATCAGGTATATCAATTACACATGACCATATTCTGGATCTGCTGTGTGATTGGGCTGATTGTCTTCTCCGTCATGTTTTGGGCTCTGATCCATCATCGACGCTCTAAAGGTGCCGAACCTGCGCAATTTCACGAAAGCACTAAAGTCGAGATCCTCTGGACTGCTATTCCGTTTTTAATTTTGGTTGCAATGGCGGTGCCTGCAACAAAAACATTAATTGCGATGGAAGATACCGATAAGGCCGACCTAACCATTAAAGTAACTGGCTCACAATGGAAGTGGCACTATGAGTACTTAGGCCATGATGTGGACTTCTATTCTCTTATGTCTACGCCGAGAGCGCAGATTGATAATATGCAGAGCAAAACAGAAAATTATTTGCTTGAGGTTGATAAACCTCTGGTCATTCCTACAGGCAAGAAAGTACGTTTCTTATTGACCTCTGATGATGTAATTCATTCTTGGTGGGTACCTGATTTTGCAGTTAAAAAGGACGCAAACCCGGGGTTTATTAACGAGGCCTGGACTAATGTGAATGAGCCCGGTACCTATCGTGGTCAGTGTGCTGAGTTGTGCGGTAAAGATCATGGGTTCATGCCTGTCGTTGTAGAAGCCAAACCTGAAGCAGAGTTTCAGGAATGGCTTGCCAATGAAAAAGCACAAAGAGCACTTGCTGCTGAGCAAGAGGCTGCCTTACTTGACCAAACGCTTAGTAAAGAAGAGCTTATGGCTACAGGGGAACGTGTTTACATGGCCTATTGTGCGGCGTGTCATCAACCTACAGGGCTCGGTCTGCAAGGTGTGTTTCCTGCATTAAAGGGGAGCGCTATGGTAACCGGGGATTTACAGGCACATATTGAAATTATTATGGAAGGGCGTCCTGGCACAGCAATGCAAGCGTTTGCGAAGCAACTATCGTTAAAAGAAGTTGCGGGAGTTATCACTTTTAAAAGAAATAGCTGGGGGAATGATACCGGGGAAGTCATCCAACCTAGTCAAATACAAGCCTACCTTGACGGCAAACAGGAGGAAGCCAAATGACTTCGAGTACACAGCAGGCTGCTCTTGAGCAAGAGCATGACCATGGTCACCACGGCCCGGCAACCGGAATTAAGCGTTGGCTTTTTACGACTAACCATAAAGATATAGGCTCTTTGTATTTACTCTTTTCTTTACTGATGTTCCTAATCGGCGGCGGTATGGCTATGGTCATTCGGGCTGAATTGTTCCAGCCAGGGTTACAGCTTGTTGATCCACACTTTTTTAATCAAATGACCACAGTGCATGGTTTGATCATGGTGTTTGGTGCTGTTATGCCTGCCTTTACAGGCCTAGCAAACTGGATGGTACCTATGATGATAGGTGCACCCGATATGGCACTGCCACGCATGAATAACTGGAGCTTTTGGATCTTGCCATTTGCTTTTCTTATTCTGCTCGCATCGTTGTTTATGGAAGGCGGCGGCCCTGCATTCGGGTGGACATTCTATGCGCCACTCTCCACGACTTATAGTAACGATAACACCGCATTATTTGTCTTTGCTGTTCATATTATGGGTGTTAGTTCCATCATGGGTGCAATTAATGTCATTGTGACTATAGTCAACATGCGCGCTCCAGGTATGACATGGATGAAGCTACCACTGTTTGTATGGACCTGGCTGATTACTGCTTTCCTGTTGATTGCGGTAATGCCTGTGCTTGCTGGTGCGGTGACTATGGTGCTGACAGATAAGTATTTTGGCACAAGCTTTTTTGATGCAGCAGGGGGAGGCGACCCTGTGATGTTTCAGCACATCTTTTGGTTCTTTGGTCACCCAGAAGTATACATTATGATTTTACCGGCCTTTGGCGTGATTTCGACCATAGTACCCACCTTTTCAAGAAAGAAACTGTTTGGTTATGCTTCTATGGTATACGCGACCTCCTCCATTGCATTGTTGTCTTTTATTGTGTGGGCACACCACATGTTTACCACAGGGATGCCGTTGGCAGGTGAACTCTTCTTTATGTATGCGACCATGCTTATTTCTGTGCCTACAGGTGTAAAGGTCTTCAATTGGGTGGCCACAATGTGGCGTGGCTCAATTAGTTTTGAAGTTCCCATGTTGTTTGCTATCGCATTTATCGTGTTGTTTACGCTTGGCGGTTTCTCTGGATTGATGCTAGCGATTACCCCTGCTGATTTTCAGTATCATGATACCTATTTTGTGGTCGCTCATTTCCACTATGTGCTGGTGACTGGCGCGGTCTTCTCTATTATGGCTGCAGCTTACTATTGGTTACCCAAGTGGACCGGATATATGTATAGCGAGACGTTGGCAAAATGGCACTTTTGGTTGTCTCTTATCAGTGTAAATATCCTCTTTTTCCCTATGCACTTTGTCGGGTTGGCAGGGATGCCAAGGCGGATCCCCGACTATGCTCTGCAGTTTGCGGATTTTAATGCTTTGATCAGTATCGGGGGGTTTGCATTTGGCTTGTCACAACTACTGTTCGTGGCTGTGGTCTTTAAGTGTATCGCAGGTGGTCAGCGTGCGCCTGCTAAAGTATGGGATGGTGCAGAAGGGCTAGAGTGGGAGGTTGCCTCGCCTGCGCCTTACCACACTTTCAGTACCCCCCCTGAGGTGAAGTGATGCATACCCCGTTGCTTAGAAAACTTGTGCTGTTGGTTTTGGGTATGTTTGCATTTGCATTTGCACTGGTACCGCTTTACGACGTGTTTTGCGATATAACCGGTTTGAATGGGAAAGTAGAGCTGACAGCAGCTGAAGCAAGCGAAAAGCAAGATTTGGCAAGACGAGTTGATGTGAGTTTCACGACCCACACTCAAGGGCAGGCACCTTTCAAAGTGAAAGCGGCGACTTATCAGGTAACGGTCACACCTGGTACGTTAACCGAAGTGAACTTCACAGCCGAAAATCTAAGTAGTGATGCTCGAATTATGCAGGCAATTCCTTCGGTTTCGCCCGGTATGGCAGCTAAGTATCTGCATAAACTCGCTTGTTTTTGCTTTGACCAGCAGAGTATGCAAGCTCGCCAGACAATGTCGTTTACGTTGCGCTTTTATGTAGATACTGAACTGCCCAATGACATTGCAGAGCTGACACTCGCATATACGCTCTATGACATCACAGACAGAAAAGCGGCCGCTCATGGGGCGCCGGCAATGAATCTCATAGATGGCACGGTAAGCGAAGACTATGCTCAGAGCATACAGGCCGCGGTGTATCAACAAATACGAGGAATAAGTCATGGCTAGTGGTTACGAAAAATACTATGTACCAGAGCAAAGCCCGTGGCCCATTGTGGGGGCAATTGCGCTGTTTGGTGTAGCCGTAGGAGGTGGGTTAACAGTAATGGAAAGTCCTGGTGGTCAGTTCATCTTGTATGCGGGAATTGGCCTGCTGTTGTTTATGCTGGCCGGGTGGTTTCGACACGTCATTCATGAGTCACAAGGAGGCTTATATTCGGCGCAAATGGACCGCTCCTTCCGTCAGGGGATGGCCTGGTTTATTTTTTCGGAAGTGATGTTCTTTGCTGCATTCTTTGGTGCTTTATTTTATGCCCGAATGTTTGCTGTTCCCTGGCTTGGTGGGGCAAGTAACAATGCTATGACGCACGAAATACTGTGGCCCAGCTTCGAGGCGGTGTGGCCGCTACTGAGTACACCTGGTGGAGATACGACACAGGCAATGGGCTGGCAGGGGTTACCACTTATAAACACCATTATCCTCCTGATCTCTTCTGTTACCTTGCATTTTGCGCACAGTGCAATGGAGCAGGACCAAAGAAACAAAGTAAAAGTATTTTTGGGATTGACCATTCTTTTGGGCTTTGGGTTTCTTGTACTTCAGGTAGAGGAATACATACATGCTTATCAGGATCTGGGATTAACACTAGATGCAGGGATTTACGGTAACACCTTCTTTATGCTCACAGGCTTTCACGGCATGCATGTCACGCTCGGTGCCATTATTTTAGCTGTGGTGTGGTTAAGGGTGATGAAAGGCCATTTCAGCGCACATAATCACTTTGCGTTCCAGGCGGGTGCGTGGTACTGGCATTTTGTGGACGTGGTTTGGTTGTGCTTGTTTGTGTTTGTGTATGTGTTATAGCGTTCGGGGCTGGATTGAAGTCGAGCCAGCCCAACCCTTTCGCAATGAGAATAAGCAGTAATACGCTTGCCGAAAAAAATACCCTTTTACCGAGGAGACGAGACATAGATTCACCAGATTGATCCCCTTTGAGCATAATGAACAAAGCTCGAAACAGGTTATAGATGATGCTGAAAAGCAAAACAATAATAATTAACTTGAGTAGCATGGCATATGACGCAGATAAGTATAAGTAGATCAAAGGTTAGCGCATATTGCACAATTTTGGCAGTGAGTGTTGTGGTATCTACATGTCTCGCTCTCTCTGTGTGGCAATGGCAAAGAGCAGCCCAGAAATCATACCTGATTGAGAAGCGACATAGCGACCAGGCACCACGTGAGTTTAATGCGATTGCTGATCTGCAAAACAAGGCGGCGCTCGAGGGAAAACAGTTTCGGATACGTGGATACTTTGACGAATCACGTTACTGGCTGCTGGACAACCAGATTGTCAACGGATCACCCGGCTATGACGTGGTGGCTTTGTTTCGCCCTGAATACCGCGACGAATGGCTCGTCGTTAATCTGGGATTTGTACCTGCGACACAAAGTCGTACGGTATTACCAGAAGTTGAGCTACCTGCTTTACAACAAACAATCGAGGTTGAGTTCAAAATCGGTAAGTGGGCGGGATTTACTCTGGCAACTCAGCCCGATTTAAATGCAGCGCAGCCACAACTGCTCCAATATCTAGATCATACATTTTTTGTTTCTCAGACGCAGCGCTCTATTTCGCCCATGCTCGCGTATGTTTCTCGCCCCGTTACTACTGCAATTCAACCTCATTATGAGGCGGTGGTGATGGGACCGGAAAAACATCGGGCCTATGCATTGCAGTGGTTGTTACTGGCCGTTGCGGCGATGATCATTCCCTATTTTGCCTTTAAAAGGAAGCATGATGAGTAAGGTTCCAGGACTATTTTTAGCGTGTTGTATCATACCTTTGCTTGCTGCCTGGCTCGTACTCAGGTCAGGATGGCAACCAGACACGACGACCAATCAGGGGCGGTTTTTAGGTCAGGAAATCAGACTGAATGTACCAGAACAAGCGCACAAAGCTTGGTTTATTGCATTGAATCAACCAAGAGATTGTAATCAGGCATGTCTGGGTCAGTCAGAATTAATGGACCAGCTAGTTGTTGCTTTGGGAAAGCATCGCCAGCAAGTTGGTCTCTTGTTGCTGGGCGAAGGTCAGAGCGAAGTGGCCAGCGTAATATCGGAAGCGCCAGTATTGTCACCGGGGGCGTTCTATCTGGTCGACAAGCGTGGTCTGGTCGTCCTTGAATATTTACCACAGCAGGACCAAACCGCAAACAGAGTATTGATCAAAGGCCTGCTGAAAGATCTAAAAAAACTCTTGTCTTATGAACGAAGTAGTTCTGGAGGTAGTCAATGACGCAGGGATTTAAAAAGCTAGTTATGATGTCAGCGTTGCTCGCAGCACTGGTTGTATCCTTAGGTGCCTACACCCGGCTAAGTAATGCAGGTCTGGGGTGTCCGGACTGGCCAGGCTGTTATGGTTTTTTGACGGTGCCTAATGAAGCACATGAACTGAAATCAGCACAACAAAAGTTTCCCGATAGCGAAGTCCATCAGCAGAAGGCCTGGATTGAAATGGTACACAGGTATTTTGCCGGTGGTTTAGGGTTAGTCGTTGCCGCGATTTTCATTTTAGCACTGCGTCATCCTAGCTATAGTAAAGGGATCAAAGGCTTGTCTACTTTGCTTGTTGTATTAATCGTGTTTCAGGCGCTGCTGGGGATGTGGACAGTAACGATGAACTTGCAGCCATTGATTGTAATGGGCCATTTGCTGGGTGGGTTTACCATACTCAGCCTGCTGACCCTGCTGTGGCTTAAAGCCAGTAAGCCGCCTGCCGTCACTATTGCGCACTTATCAGGCCTGAGAGTGATAGCACTGAGTGTACTCATAGTTTTGATAATACAAATTGCACTGGGAGGATGGCTGGCAGCAAATTACGCTGCACCGCACTGCCGAGGACTGCCATTGTGCGAAAATGGTGAGCTGTTCTCATTGAGTAGCTTGTTTCAGCTACCACATTCTTCCGCCAGCTATGAGTTTGGTGTCTTACCGTTTGAAACTCGTCTTTCTATCCACCTGGTTCATCGGATTTGGGCCATGGTAACGCTGGTCGCTATTTTGTTTCTTTGCTGGAGACTTTATGTACGTATTCCAGATTTAAGTGTAAAGCCTGTTATTTTGCTCCCGGCTATTTTGGTGCTGTGCCAAGTTCTTTTAGGGGGGGCAATTGTGCATTGGCAGTTCCCCCTGTTGCTAACGTTGTTCCACAACGTGATGGCTGCACTTTTATTACTGTCACTGGTTCGGGTGTGTTATCTACTGTTTTATCAAGGGGGTAAGGTATGACGATTAGCGTACAACAACTCGGCTCTGTTTTTCCTGATTTCGTTTCCGGTATGAAGCCTTACCTGGCGATTACCAAAGCCAAGGTGGTTTTGATGCTGGTGCTGACAGCCTGGGTGGGTCTTGCACTTGCACCTGATTTAGGGCGTAGTTATGGCCAGCAATTAATGAGCTTAATATCAATTGGCCTGATCTCTGCGTCGGCAGCGGCCATCAATCATATCGTTGACCGCAATAGAGACAGTAAAATGGCAAGGACGCGCCATCGTCCTCTTGCCATGCAGCAACTCTCTGTATCTAAAGCGCTACTCTTTGCTGCCTGCCTGGCAACGACAGGGACCATAGGTCTGTTGTGGTTTAGCAATTGGTTATGTGCGGTACTGACTTTGCTGGCGTTGCTTGGTTATGCCGTTGTGTATACTGTGTTTCTCAAGCATATGACACCGCAAAACATTGTGATTGGTGGGCTCGCAGGCGCGTTACCGCCATTGCTCGGTTGGGTTAGCGAGACTGGTACTTTGGCAGCAGAGCCCTGGTTGTTGGTTATGATTATTTTTGCCTGGACGCCGCCTCATTTTTGGGCACTGGCGATCGCTCGCAAAGCGGATTATGCAAGAGCAGGGATCCCCATGCTACCCGTCACACATGGGATACAGTTTACCAAGCTATGTATGGTCGTCTATACGGTGTTGTTATCCCTGGTATGTGTGTTGCCATATTTGATTGGTATGGTAGGGCTTGTGTATCTGGTTTCGGCTTGCATCCTCAATGGGGTTTTTACATTTTTAGTTGTGCGCCTGTACATTGATCATACTGCGCAACAGGCGATGGGGGTTTTTCGTTTTTCTATCTGGTATTTGCTGTTACTCTTTGTCTCATTATTCGTAGACAGAGCACTGGTATGAAAACCATTTTTCTTCTTTTGGTGGTGCTGGCAATGTTAAGTGGGTGTCAGCCAGCACCGAAAGTATCTGAATTTGCCGTACATTACGAGCAACCACGGACACTAAAGCCGTTCGTCCTGGAAGATCAACATGGCCAACAGGTGACGACTGAGCAGCTAACGGGACAATGGAGCTTGCTGTTTCTCGGCTACACACACTGCCCCGATATATGCCCTATGACCTTGGCTAAGCTTACAAATATTGCCGCATCGCTAGAGTCTGTCCAGGCCGTCAATGTGTGGTTCGTTGCTGTTGATCCACAACGTGATACTCAGGAAAAGCGCAAACAGTATATAGACTATTTCAACCCTAGGTTTGTCGCAGCGTCTGCGCCGCATAACGTCTTATTTCCATTTGTTCGAGACATTGGTTTGATCTATGCCATAAATAACAGTGATGAACCCGAGTATTATGTTGACCATAGTGCATCCATTGCATTGGTTAATCCAAAGGCACAGTTGGAGGCAATATTTAAACCAGAGTTCAAGGCCGGAGAAGTGCCCGTTATCAATGCCGAACAGCTCGTAGACGATTTTAAAGTAATCGTGTCTAAGTACCAGTGAGCTGAGTAAAGTCACTGAATTTAATAATTAATTATTTCTTTTCCGTTATAAATATGGCAATTTCACGGTCACGGTCTAATCTATTCATATCAATAAGATTTGCAAGGAATGTGCAAGGCACATGATTAAACTCCCCTCAGAGCTTGTGATAAACCAGGTTGAAGAGTTGCATCAACAGTTGTTGCTTGAGCTCGAAGCTGGTCATGCCATTTCTTTAGACATTAGTGAAATACAGCATGCGGACACGGCTTCAATTCAACTGTTGTGTGCGCTGCAAAAGTATTTATTGGATATTGAGCAGCAGATCATGTGGGTCGGCGAAAGTGCTGCATTGTCTTTATCTGTTGAGAAACTAGGGTTAACCGAACTTTTATCTATCAGTAGTACGAATTAAGAGGTCATTATGAAAAAGATTTTAGCTGTGGATGATTCTGCTTCGATGCGTCAGATGGTTGGCTTTACATTGAAAAAAGCAGGCTTTGATGTGGTAGAAGCTAAGGATGGCAGTGAAGCACTCAATCTGGCTAAGCAACAAGGGTTTGATGCTGTGATCTCAGATGTGAATATGCCTGTAATGGATGGTATTACGTTAATACGAGAGCTGCGTAATCTGCCGGACTATAAATTCACGCCACTTCTGATGCTGACCACGGAGTCTGGGTTAGACAAAAAAAGTGAAGGTAAAGCCGCAGGTGCGACAGGATGGATTGTGAAACCATTTAATCCGGAACAACTACTGGCTGTACTGAAAAAAGTAATTCGTTAACCCTTACGAGGTGCTGCCATGAGTATCGACTTAAGTCAGTTTTTCGACGTTTTTTTTGAAGAAAGCTTTGAAGGGCTTGATGCGATGGAGTCCGAGCTACTAAACCTCGAGCCAGGAAAAGAAGATCAGGAAACCATCAACACCATATTTCGGGCTGCACATTCGATAAAGGGAGGCAGCGGTACCTTTGGCTTTACGGCTGTCTCTGATTTCACTCATGTACTTGAGACGCTGCTTGATCAAATTCGCAATGGAGAACGCCAGCTCACTGCAGAGCACGTAAACTTGCTGCTCAAGGCCGTAGACTGCTTGCGTGCTATGTTGACGGCGTTACAAGCACAGCAGGAGCCTGAACAAGAGGAAGCGAATGAGCTAAAGTTGCGTTTTGAAGCCATCCTCAATGGCGACAATGCCACAAGCAGTCAGACTGAAGAAGTCATCGTACCTGAAGAAAGTTCGAGTCTCCCTATCACCTTTCAGATCGACTTCAAGCCATTGCCTTATTTGTTCAAAACGGGTAATGAACCCTTGTTTATGATTGCAGAATTAGCTGAACTTGGTGAGTTAGAAACGCAAGCATTACATGATGAACTGCCTAAATTTAAACAACTAAACCCCGAAGATTGTTATTTATACTGGCGGTTTTTCCTGACGACAACACGCGGGGAACGCGCCATCCGGGAAATATTCGAATGGGTTGAAGATGACGCCGAAATCACCATTGTACAATGCGGTGGTTTGTTCGAAGAGCTCACCAGCGCTGAGTCTGAAAATGATACGCCACTCACCCCAATTGAGCCAGAACCGCAGGGCGATAGTCCAGCCCTTACAAAGCCTGTTCAGGAAACAAAGAAAGAGCCACCACCAGTTAAAGATGCCCGAAAAAATGCGGATCCCAGCACGACTTCCATTCGAGTGGGTATCGATAAAGTCGATTCACTGATTAATATGGTGGGTGAGCTGGTCATCACACAGGCGATGCTAAGCCAGATCGGCGAGCAGGAAATAACGGAGTCCAGTATTGCCGCATTACAGGAAGGTCTGGCACAGCTGGCGCATAATACGCGTGACCTTCAGGAAAATGTGATGCGCATTCGTATGCTGCCGATAAGCTTTGTTTTTAGCCGTTTTCCAAGGCTGGTGCGAGACATCTCACAAAAATTGAATAAGCAAGTGGAGCTTAAGCTGATTGGGGAGCAAACTGAGCTGGATAAAACAGTGATGGAAAAGCTCTCAGATCCTATGGTCCACTTGGTGCGTAATTCTCTGGATCACGGGCTAGAGACCCCAGAGCAACGTATCGCGCAAGGCAAAGACCCCGTTGGAACCGTCACACTAAACGCATTTCACCAGGGCGGTAATATTGTTATCGAAATACTCGACGATGGTAAAGGCCTGGATACAGAGAAAATTCGTAATAAAGCCATTCAAAACGGGCTGATCCAGGAGATGGATGAGCTCACAGTTGACGAAATTAACGAGCTGATATTCATGCCTGGATTTTCCACAGCGGACAACGTTAGTGAAATCTCCGGGCGCGGTGTCGGAATGGATGTGGTGCGTAAAAACATTCAGGCATTGAATGGCTCTGTTGAGGTGAGTTCAGAGGCTGGTGTTGGTTCAACGTTTACAATTCGTCTGCCTCTCACCTTAGCAATTTTGGACGGCCAGCTCGTACAGGTTGCTGACCATACTTATATTATCCCCCTGATCTCTATAGTTGAGTCGCTACAAATTGATATTGCCAAAGTGAGTAACGTTGGCAAAGGGTTGCAGGTACTGCGTTTGCGTGACGAATATATCCCGATACTGCGTTTGTACGATATTTTCAATCACAGAGGGGCGAGAGAGGAGCTCGATAAAACCTTGCTGGTGGTTGTTGAGAACGACAATTATAAGGTTGGGATATTGGTGGATGATTTGCTTGCGCAACAGCAGGTCGTCATAAAAAGTTTAGAGGCCAACTACCAACGTGTTGATGGTATATCAGGCGCAACCATTTTGGGTGATGGAACGGTGTCATTGATCATAGATATTAGTGGACTAATCAAACTGAGCGGCCTAAGACGGCCGGGCTCTTCGGAATTGCTTGTTGATCTGAAGGCGGATGAGGCGGTCACGGCATGACAGAACATACAAAGTTAAATCAACAATTGGTACTGGACACTGAGGGTGATGAAAAACAGTTTCTGACATTCATGATGGATCAAGAAGAATACGGCATTGATATTTTAGCGGTCCAGGAAATTCGGGGCTGGGAGCCTGTCACTGTGATCCCCAATTCACCACCTTACGTGAAGGGAGCTATGAACTTACGTGGAACCATAGTACCTATTATTGATTTGCGGCAGCGTTTTGGGATAACACATATCGATTATGGTCCGTTAACGGTCGTTATAGTGGTGTCGGTAAAACTAAAAGAGCAGACCAAGCTAATGGGGATAGTCGTTGATGCCGTGTCCGATGTGTACAGTATCTCCGAAGAAAAAGCGAAAGATGTACCTGACTTTCAGGATTCTGATAACGCGCAGTTTGTTCACGGGTTAGTCAATGTTGGGGAAAAAATGGTGGTGTTATTAAATCTGAAGAAAGTGCTCGATTTACACGACAAGAGCAGTGTTAAGAGCAACGGGGGCTGAGATGAGTAGTCAGAGTATTCAAAATAGTTTAAACAATAAAATCTTAATCGCAGGTGTGATCCTGATCGTCAGTATCATACTTGGGCTCCAACTCGGGGGCACAGGCTCCGAGCAAATGAAAATGATATCAATAGCGCTGCCTGTATTCGGCGTTGTGATTGCACTGGGTTATCTAAGAATGGGGTTGGCAGCGTTAGCCGCCCAACTTGGCTGCGTGTATCGTGTTTTACCCCACGTGTCTATGGATGACCAAAGCGCTTTGCACGCAATGGACCTCACTGATTTTCCAGAACTATTTCATGCTCTAAATGTAGATCATGAAGAGCAACAACACTCTGACCATACACAGGGCCTGTTGCTGGCTTTAAAGGGGTGTCAGGCCAACATTATGGTTGCGGACAAAGACCTGAATATTGTGTATTTGAACGATTCAGTCAAAGCCATGTTAAGTGCGAACGAACGTCAATTACAAGCTGACCTGCCTGGGTTTAACGTTGCAAGCCTGATTGGCACCAACATTGACTCTTTCCATAAAAACCCGAGTCATCAACGCAATATTCTGGCTAATCTGCGAGAAACCTATCAAACCCAGATCAAGGTTGCCGGGCTGACTTTCGACTTGATTGCAACACCTGTATTTGATGACGGGCAGCGAATCGCGACGCTGGTGGAATGGAAAGACCAAACTGAGTGGCTGGCAGCGGAAGAAAAGCATAGAAGCTTAGCAGAGAAAAATGCACGTATTTCGCGTGCACTGGATGTGTGTCAGGCCAATGTGATGCTCGCAGATGAGCATCTCAATATTGTTTATGTCAACGAGTCTGTGCTGGCGATGCTCAGAAACAATCAAGAGCAACTTCGCACGGCACTACCTAACTTTGATGCAGATACCCTGATAGGAACCAACATTGATGTATTTCATGCCAACCCACAACATCAACGCGGTTTACTGAATAAACTATCTGAGGTGTACAACACCGATATTGTGGTAGCGGGCTTTAACTTCGGCTTGATTGCCACGCCAGTGTTTGATCAAAAAGGAATTCGTATTGGTACTGTGGTGGAGTGGGAAGATAAAACAGAGCGACTGAGCATAGAGAAAAAAGCGCGTCAGGCTGCCAATGAAAACCTACGGGTGCGGCGGGCACTCGACAATGTGCAAACCAATACCATGATTGCGGACTCGTCCAATACGATTGTATACATGAATCAGGCAGTGCTCGAGATGATGAGAAACGCTGAGTCTGATATCCGTAAAGACTTACCAAACTTCGATAGTAGTCAGTTAGTCGGACAAAATATTGATGTATTCCACCGTAATCCTGCGCATCAGAGACGCCTATTGGAAACCTTGTCTAAACCCTACAAAACAGAGATTAAAGTGGGAGGACGGACTTTTGTATTGGTTGCTAATCCGATCATTACAGATACAGGTGAACGTGCGGGTACCGTCGTAGAGTGGGAAGACAGAACCGGTGAAGTCGCCATTGAGCAGGAAGTGAATGCCGTTGTTGAGTCTGCACGGGCAGGTAATTTGTCCGCCAGATTGGAAGAGGGTGACAAGCAGGGCTTCTATTTACGCCTAACACAAGGCCTGAATGGCTTATTGGAAAGCGTCGATTGTGCTGTAGCCGATACTGGCAATATGCTTGATGCCCTTGCTCGGGGAGATCTGACGCAGCGAATTGAAGCGGAGTATCAGGGCGCGTTTGATAAGCTGAAGCAAGATGCGAACAGTACGGCCGACAAGCTAACTAATGTGTTAGAGCGGATCAGTGCCTCTGCTGGGCTGGTAGCCAGTGGTGCAGAAGAAATATCACAAGGTAATGCTGACTTAAGCCAGCGTACAGAAGAGCAGGCTTCCTCTCTTGAAGAAACAGCTTCAAGCATGGAGCAAATGACGAGTACGGTTCGTCAGAACGCTGACAATGCCAAAGTGGCAAATGAACTGGCCGAAGAAACCAGTGAAAAGGCAACACGCGGTGGTGAAGTGGTTAATCGAGCGGTTGAAAGCATGTCCGCTATCAATGATGCGAGCAAAAAGATTGCGGATATCATCAGTGTGATAGACGAAATCGCCTTTCAGACAAATTTGCTGGCACTAAACGCGGCGGTTGAGGCGGCGCGTGCCGGTGAGCAGGGACGTGGCTTCGCTGTTGTCGCTGGTGAAGTACGTAACTTGGCTCAACGTTCGGCGGGTGCGGCAAAAGAAATCAAAGATTTGATCCGAGACAGTGTTAGCAAGGTTGAAGATGGTACGCTGTTAGTGAACGAGTCAGGTGAGACGCTCAAAGAGATAGTTGCGTCAGTCAGACGAGTGACGAATATGATTTCCGATATCGCTGATGCGTCGGTAGAGCAGAGCTCAGGGATTGAACAGGTTAACAAAGCGGTTACGCAAATGGATGAAATGACACAGCAAAACGCGGCCCTGGTTGAGCAAGCGTCTGCTGCTGGTGAGTCTATGGCAGAGCAGGCCAATGATATGCGTAATATGTTGAACTTTTTCAAAGTGGGTGAAGCGCCTGTTCCCCGTCAAGCAATACCCGAGCAAACTCAAACGACCAATGGCCAGGCGCGCGCGCCGATTGGCTTATCTGCTCCTCAAAATCGTACAACGCGACAACCGCTGGAGCCAGCTGCCAACCGCTTTGCAGACGACTCTGAGGAGTGGGAAGAGTTTTAATCGCCCAGAGTTCGTTACAATTTTTACGGAGCTGCGATGCTTTAACGGGTGCAGCTCCGCCTTGGAAGCAGGTCTTTGTCACCCGGAGTAATATACAGAGATAGCATATGGCATCGCATGTCACGGGAGTTGAGACTTCACCGCGTATGAGTGAGCAGAGATATGAAAGAATTTTTGATGACCGACGAGGACTTCAGCAGTATCTCTCGACGCGTTTATGAAACATGTGGCATTGTGCTTGGGCCCCATAAACGCGATATGGTGTACTCACGGCTTGCGCGCAGGGTGAGGGCGAACGGATTAAGCTCTTTTTCTGCCTACCTTGAATTTCTAAATGAAGATACGGATGCTGAGTTTAGCCACTTTATAAATGCCATTACGACTAACCTGACCTCTTTTTTTCGGGAGTCGCACCATTTTGATTTTTTGCATCAACAAGTGATCCCTCAGCTAAAGGAGAGGCATAAAACAGACAGGCGCATCAGGATATGGTCAGCTGGGTGTTCTACCGGAGAAGAGGCATACAGTATTGCTATGACAATCAGTAATGCGTTTCCAGCTGACTGGGATGTCAAGGTACTGGCAACTGATCTGGACTCCAACGTCTTGCACAAAGGGCAAGAAGGTATCTACAACAGTGCTTCTGTGACCGGCCTGACCGATGAGCACCTAAAAAAGTGGTTTATGTGCAGCCCAGATGGAAGCCAGTACAGAGTAAAAGATAAGTTGCGGGCAAGTGTGTACTTTAAACGCCTCAATTTACTTGAGCCCTGGCCTATGAAAGGGCCCTTCGATGTGATTTTTTGTCGCAATGTGCTGATTTATTTTGACAAGGCAACAAAGGACAGATTGTTTGAAAACTTCTACCAATTGCTGGCGGAGCAAGGCTATTTGTTTATTGGCCATTCCGAGACAATGGGCAAGGAGCATCTGGAGTTTAAAAACCTGGGGAAAACTATGTATCAAAAGGCAGCACAGATATGAATCAGTTTCAGCCAGTATTGCACGGCTTTGAGCATGTAAAACGATTCTGGGATTCTGGCAGGGGAGCTGTGGTGGCAAAAGTGCTACCAGGGGAGTTTTATGTGTCTAAAAGTGACGAACTGATTTCGACTGTCCTGGGCTCTTGTATTGCTGCATGCATTTATGATGAAAAACAAGGTGTTGGTGGGATGAACCACTTTATGTTACCTGGTGTAAAGGGCACCTCCTCAATTCATGCCGATGACCTCAACTGTCGCTATGGTAACTGGGCGATGGAATATCTGATTAACGAAGTGATTAAAAATGGTGCGAGGCGAGAAAACCTGAAAATAAAACTGTTTGGGGGAGGTAAGATCATCAGCTCGATGACTGATATAGGCATTGGCAATATCCGGTTTGCGGAAGCCTATGTTGAGGAAGAGCAGCTCACTTTGATTTCCCACGATGTCGGCGGCCCATGGCCGCGTAAGGTGGTATTCCACCCCCAAACCGGTAAAGCTCAGGTTAAAAAGCTACGTCAGATGCATAACGACACCATTGAAAAACGCGAGGTCAAGTATCTGCATGATATTGAAGAGCAAGGCAAACAAACTGATATTGAGCTGTTTTAGAGGGAAGGCATGATTAAGGTATTGATAGTTGACGACTCCCCATCACTCAGAGCGATATTAACGGCGGTTCTGGAGGCTGCCGATGATATTAAGGTGGTTGGTGCTGCAGAGGACCCTTATCAGGCACGAGACATGATTAAGCAGCTGAATCCTGATGTGTTAACGCTCGATATAGAAATGCCGAAAATGAACGGGTTGAGCTTTCTTAAAAATCTTATGCGATTGCGCCCCATGCCTGTGATTATGCTATCGACCTTAACGCAACAGGGCTCTCCCGCGACACTTGAGGCGCTCGAACTGGGTGCAATCGATTTTATTGCTAAGCCAACCTCCAATGTCGCTGAGAAACTCAATGCCTATGCAGAAAAGCTACATCAGAAAATAAGAATTGCTCGCCAGGCCAATCTCTACGCGTTTCGTGCAGAAAAAGATGCCAGTCAAATGCCGGTGTCTCAGCATGCGCAGTTTAAAAGCAGCGCCGTTTTGGCATTGGGGGCATCTACCGGTGGTACCGAAGCGCTGCGTGAGGTTTTGGTACGTTTACCCAAACATTGCCCTCCCATTGTGATAGCACAGCATATTCCACCTGTGTTTAGTACTTCGTTTGCATTGCGCATGGACCGTTGTTGTGATGTGCATGTGAAAGAAGCTGAGGACGGTGATGTCCTTATGCCTGGTCATGTGTTTATTGCGCCAGGAGATATGCACCTGAAAATCGTTCAAAAAAGTGGACGCTTACAATGCCAACTTTGTCAGAGTGAGAAAGTTAATCGGCATCGACCATCTGTTGATGTGTTGTTTGATTCTTTGTTGCCGTGGGCCAAGCAAGTGAGTGCAGGTCTGTTAACCGGTATGGGCAGTGACGGTGCAGCAGCTTTATTGCGCCTGAGAGAGGCCGGGGCAAAAACGCTGGCACAGGATGAAGCCACATCGGTTGTGTGGGGCATGCCCCGAGCCGCCGTTGAAATTCAGGCGGCTGAGAAAGTGGTTCCCTTGTCTAAAGTGACAATGGAGTTGCTTAATGCTGTGAAGCATCAGTAATAACCCACGGCTGCGAGTACCAATAGAACTGCCCGCTAAAGCGTTTAGACGGCGCTGTACAATTGTATCGCGAACGGCCACTCGGTAAAGGCTTGGAGGTTGTAATGGTCACTGTCATTGTTCCCTGCCAAGTTAACTCTGCTTTGCCTAAACCTGAAACAAAACAAGCAAACTGGTTTTGGTAGAAATCCATCTCTTTAAAAGTCAGTGTGATTGATGGGGTCCGATTAACCGTGACCGAGTCCTGATAGTCAGCTTTTGCAAGTGGAAATGCCAGCGAGTAAAGTTTGGTTTTCAAAGTGTTTAGATTGGCATAAATGCCGGATGCAGGAAATCGTGGCAGCCGGGTAAAGTCTGAGTCTGGCCCTGCTGCACCAGAATGTTGCCCAATCCCGACCAGGCCAAGTTCCGCGACCAGCTCCTGTAAAGGACGATCGAATTCGCCGTAGGGATAAGCGATATAAGGAAGGTCATGACCTATTTCTTCTTTGATCCTGGCCTGTGACCAGACCAAATCCTGACGGATCCGGCTACGCCATTGTGCCTGACTTTCTCCTGCCTTTTTGAGGTGTAAATAGTCATGTTGTGCACTGTGGTTGGCGATTAATGCGCCGCGTTTTGACAGTTGTCGTAGCTGCTCCCAGCTCATAACGTAGCCTTTCTTTTCATCGATAAGCTTAGGATTAACAAAAATTGTATAAGGGTAGCCAAACTGTTCAAGTACAGGTGCTGCGGCTTCCATATTGTTCAGGTAGCCATCATCAAAGGTGATGGCGACTGTTTTAGGCGGCAGGGTTTTTCCTGCTTGTAGCTGCTGAATAAGTTCATCTAACGCAATAACTGAGAACTGCTCCGACTTAAGAAAATTCAGGTGCTGGCGAAAAGTTGCTTCACTGACGCTGGTCACTGCCGGCAGTTTTTCACTGACATGATGATATTGTAGAATGACCGCGGCCAGGCCTGTTCGGGTATTGAATAAAACGAGTATAAGAACTAATACATGAAACCACTTAATCGAGCGCATACTTCCCACCATTTTCAGTTGCTTGCTATTGCTGCTCCGATGATTTTATCAAATATCTCGGTGCCCCTGTTAGGGTTAGTTGATACTGCAGTCATCGGTCATTTGAGTGACGCATATTATCTTGCCGGGATAGCACTGGGTTCTGGCAGTATCGCTTTGCTGTTTTGGCTGGCCAGTTTTCTGCGTATGAGTACTACGGGGGAGATTGCCCAGGCACATGGTCAGCAAGACTCAGGTCGGGCGTTGCAGTCACTTTCGGCCAGTATGAGCTTTGCTTTGGTATTTGCTTTGTTGCTGATAGTGTGTACGCCCTGGTTGCTTGAGCTCATAGCGGTGTTGTCCGGAGCAACGTCTCAGGTGCTTGAGCAAGCTGAGGTGTACTTCTCCATTCGAATTTATAGTGCGCCGGCGGCTATGCTAAATCTGGTTTTGCTTGGGTTTATGTTGGGGATGCAATACGGACGTGGCCCTTTCTATGTGGTGTTGTTTACTAATATCGTCAATATAGTGCTGGATGTACTGTTTGTGGTGGTGTTGGAGTTTGCCGTTGCAGGTGCCGCCTGGGCATCAGTGATTGCAGATTATTCGGCGCTGGTACTATCTTGCTGTTTGCTTCGCAAGGTGCTGAACGATGCTGGTTGGCTGTGGCAGCTCAAAGTTCCTAACCGAGAAGAAGTACAGCGCCTGCTACACCTGAATCGTGATATTTTCATTCGCTCACTCATGCTGCAGCTGTGTTTTAGCTTTATGACCTTTTATGGTGCGAGACTGGGTGAAGACATCCTGGCTGCCAATGCGGTGTTGCTGAACTTTCTGATGCTGGTGAGCTTCGCAATGGATGGCATAGCCTATGCTGTCGAAGCGAAAGTCGGGCAGGCAAAAGGTGCCCGGGATCTGACTATGTTAAGGCGTTGGATTCGCATCAGTTGCATCTGGGCAGCTTGCTTTGCGTTGTTATATACTGCGGTATTTACCCTTTTTGGTCCGTTTGTGATTGGTTTATTGACGGATATTCCTGCTGTTATCGATACTGCTCAAATATATTTGCCCTGGTTGATAGTACTCCCTTTAATTGCAACAAGCTGTTTTTTGTTTGACGGTGTTTTTGTTGGCCTGACCCGCGCAAAAGAAATGCGCAACAGTATGTTATTGTCTGCTGTGATCGGATTCTTTGTGCCGTTCTGGCTTGTCCAGCATTGGGGGAATCATGGCTTATGGTTTGCCATGAGCTGTTTTATGGGATTGAGGGGGCTAACCCTGATACTGAAGTACCGTCAGTTGAGTGCCAGACAGCAATTGCTGGAGTAGGGAAGCGAGTGAGACATTGTTAGCTACTCTTCAAAGGCTTTTTTAGCAGCTGCTTTGGCTGATTCACGTGCAGATAGCACCTGAGAAAAACGGTTGGCGAAAATACCTAAATAACCATAACCGGCAACACCCAGTGCGGGTACCAGAATCATCACTCCGGGCAGTTGCAGCCAGGGCTGATAAAAATAGCCTAAGGCAATCAACACCATACTCAGGGCAAATAAGGCAAGCCCTGAGAGGAAGAATCGCAGGCTACGCTTAGGGTGCGACCCTAAGCGATATATTAAATGCCGCATACGGATTTAGTAGTAGGAGTGATCGCCCCGTGAGTGTTCGGTGATGTCACGGACGCCGGTGATTTCCTCGAACTTAGCGATCATTTCTTTTTCGATGCCTTCTTTGAGTGTGACATCGATCATAGAGCAGCCGTTACAGCCGCCGCCAAATTGTAATACGGCAATGCCCTCGGCCGTGATTTCTACCAGGCTGACCTGGCCACCGTGATTGGCCAATTGAGGGTTTACTTCAGTCACCAGCATATGCTCGACACGTTCTTCCAGTGACGCATTGTTGCTGAGCTTTTTCGCTTTCGCGTTAGGCGCTTTAAGGGTCAGTTGGCTGCCCATTTTATCAGTGACAAAGTCGATCTCTGCTTCTTCAAGGAAGGGGGCACTTTCTGCGTCGACAACGGCATCGAATCCATTGAATGGTAAGCGGATATCGCTGTCTTCAACGGCATCGGCTGGACAATATGAAACGCCACATTCAGCCTGAGCTGTACCTGGGTTTACGACGAATACGCGGATGTTTGTACCATCGGCTTGATCGGCCAATAGCTTGGCAAAGTGTGACTGAGCTGTCTCTGAAATTGTGATCATAATCTACGCTATACTTGACTAAATTACTCGGTTAATCCCTATGATACTCCCCTCATCTTGTTGTAGCTAGTGTTGGGCGTAAAAATTTGCAGCAACTCGAGCCTCATTGCTAGCGTACTGGCTGGTTAAAAATTGCCGGAGTAGATGGAGTAACTATGTATCGCCTGTTAATCGTGCTGTATGTGTTGAGTTTGCAACTCAGCGCCAAGCCACTGAGTTTTTATTTTGATGACACACAACAATTTGATCCACTCATTCCAAAACCACATGAGGTGCTGGGATATGAAGTTGGAGAGTGGCATGTGCGTCCGGAGCAATTGGTACACTACTTAAGCAAGTTGGCAGAGGCTAGCCCGCGGGTATCAATAAAGACCATAGGTCACAGCCATGAACATCGGCCACTGGTATTGCTGACCATTGCTAATGAAAACCGGCTTAAAGACATAGAGGCGGTAAAAAATGCACACCTGAGCGCGCTTGAACAATCACTGCCCCGTAAAGAGGCGCCGGCCATTGTCTGGCTCGGTTATAGTGTTCACGGCAATGAACCGTCGGGCAGTAACACGGCCATGCTGGTGGCTTACTATCTGGCGGCTGCTCAGGGGGAGAAAATAGATGCTTTGTTGCGCGATACCGTGATATTGCTAGACCCGTCACTGAATCCGGACGGATTAGCGCGGTTTGCTAACTGGGCTAACAGTCATCGCGGTCAGGTATTATCAAGCGACCCGCAACACAGAGAGCATGTTGAAGGTTGGCCCTCTGGCAGAACCAATCACTATTGGTTTGACTTAAATCGGGACTGGCTGTTGCTGCAACATCCAGAATCACAGGCACGGATCGCAGCATTTCATGAGTGGAAGCCTAATGTTTTAGCTGATTTCCACGAAATGGGTCCTAACTCAAGCTACTTTTTCCAGCCTGGGATCCCATCGCGCACGCATCCACTGACACCCGAGCGCAACCAAAGTTTAACTGCGGCCATTGGTCAGTTTCATGCAGATGCACTGGACCAGACCGGTCAGCTGTATTTTACTCAGGAGAGTTTTGACGATTTTTACTATGGCAAAGGGTCAACCTACCCGGATATCAATGGATCGGTGGGTATTCTGTTTGAGCAAGCCAGTAGTCGTGGTCATGCACAGGAGACCATTAACGGCTTGCTGACCTTTCCACAGACGATCAAGAACCAGCTTATTACCTCATTTTCAACAATTCAGGGAGCGGCTGCGAACCGTCAGGCACTACTTGATTACCAACAGCACTTTTATTCAAGTGCGCTCAAAGAAGCAAAACAACAAGACTTTCAGGGGTATGTGGTGTCGGCTGGTAAAGATCCATATCGGTTAGAGCAGTTTGTTGCGCTACTGAGCCAGCATCAGGTGAAGACGCATCGACTGGAAAAGCCGTTGAAAATTAAAGCACATCAGTTTAAGGCTGGGGATCTTTACATCCCATTGGCGCAGCCTCAGGTTCGTCTCATCCTGGCCATGTTCAGTGAGCAAACGCATTTTAAAGACAATACATTTTACGATGTATCGGGGTGGACTTTGCCACATGCCTACGATCTGGACTTTGCGCAGGTCACCAGTAGTTGGGGCCTGAACGTCAGTGACACTCAGTGGCAGCCGGCCGCCTTGAGCGAACCAGAGCCGTTGTCTGGTAAAGCGTACGCTTATGCTTTTTCATGGCAGCATTATCTGGCACCTAAGTTACTCAACCAGTTATTGACACAAGGGTTGGAAGCGCGTGTTGCATTGCAGTCATTCACTGCCAGATTGGCAAACGGAGAACAACATTTTGATGCCGGCACGATTGTGATCCCTGCAGGGCTGCAAAACCAGGATGACTGGCAGCACTTGCTGACAAAGCAGGCGAGGGAGCTCGCTATTCCACTTACAACCATCAACTCAGGTCTGACGCCTCAGGGTATCGATTTAGGTTCTCGTCGTATGATGCCGCTGCGCAAGCCTGAAGTATTATTGGTGGGTGGTCAGGGTACCAGCCAGTATGAAGTGGGCGAAGTCTGGTATCACCTCGACAGACATGTGGGGATTGCGCCGAGCATCATTGAGCTGCATCGTCTTGAACGGGTTGATCTGAGTCGCTATAGCCACATTGTACTGGCCGATGGCCGCTATTCAGCGCTGAGTAAAAAAGCGCAAGCTGCCATTATCAGTTGGGTCCATAAAGGCGGTGTGATCTGGGGTCATAAGCGCGGTGCGCAGTGGCTGATAGAACACCAGTTGCTCAATGCCAAGGTCATCGGCAGTAAAGAAATGCGCGAGGCATTCGATACGAAGGGACTGCGTTTTGAAGACAAAGAACAGCTGGCTGCACAACAGCGTATTGCAGGCGCCATTTTTGAGACTCACTTAGACCTTTCTCATCCGCTGGCATTCGGTTTTGAGAACAGCACCTTACCTGTATTCAAAAATAGCAGCTGGCTGATTGAGCCCAATGAAGCCCCGTTCCTTGATGTCGCAATGTATCAACAACAGCCGCTACTTGCGGGTTATGCCGACGATCGCAATGTCTCACAAATCGCAAAATCGGCCGCTCTGGTTGCTGACACCTATGGAAATGGAGTGGTAATAGCGATGACGGACAACCCTGTTTTTCGCGGTTTCTGGTACGGTAGCAGCCGACTGTTTAATAATGCACTCTTTTTCGCACACGCGGTTCATTAGGCTGGTGTCAGGCACGTAGCACATGCCCAGATCTGTTCAGCGCCCGCGCGTTGACAGAGCTGGGCGGCTGCATTCAGGGTTGCCCCTGTGGTGAGCACATCGTCAACCAACAAAATACGTCTGCCAATCAGCGTTCCCGATAAGGTAAAAGCCTGGAGCTGGTTTTGCAATCGAGCCCTGCGATTTAACGATTGCTGGGCTCGGGTCATGCGCTTCGATAAAACAGGCAGAATCGATAACTGGGGTTCAAGTACACGGCCCCAGGTCTGCATTACCTGATTAAAGCCACGATTGATAAGGCGGTGCCTGGGCAAAGGGATAATAATGGCGGCATTCGCATCAATCAGTTGCTCCTCACAGTAGCATTGCCACTGATGCGTGATGACCTGACGCAGCAGGCTCGCTGCATGGTTCCTCTGATGCAGTTTTAACTCACATAACCAACGTTTAAGTGCACCACGATACCAACCACAGGCGATCAGTCCATCACAGTAGGGCAAGCTGAACTGAGCTTGTATATCAGGGCGTAATAGCAGGTTTCCTTCTGCGGGAGAGAAAAGAGGCAGGGCCTCGAGACATGACACACACAGGCCTGTGGTGTCTGTTGGGCAGCGGCAACAAGCGCACTGGCAGGGGAACAGAGCTTGTGTGATTGCACTGGATAATGACATTGCTTTCCATCCTTGAATCGCTATCATAGCGACAAGTTTGGTTGAGGAAGTGAGTTAATGCAAAGCGAAATTGTCCTATTGCACGGCTGGGGAATGAATAAACAAGTATGGCAGCTGAGCATTGAACAGCTTCAGCAGGCACAGGCTTTGCCTGTCCGTGCGGTGAATTTACCTGGCTTTGGCGGCGCGGCGTTTCCTGAGCATATCTCCACCTTGGATGAGGTTGCGGATGACATTGCAGCTCAGTTGGATAATAACTCTGTGCTGGTTGGCTGGTCTTTGGGTGGACTAGTGGCCCTTAATCTGGCGCATCGATATCCAGAAAAAGTCGCCAAACTTGTGTTGGTGGCATCTAATCCCTGCTTTGTGGAGCTGCCAGACTGGCCAGGGATTAAACCGAAAGTGCTGGCAGGGTTTAAACAAGCATTGGCCGATGACAGTGCCAAAACCATAGAGCGATTTCTCGCGATTCAGGCTATGGGCAGCGAACATGCCCGGGACGATATTAAACAATTGCGTCAGCTGTTAGGTCAGCTACCAGCCCCGAATTCCAGCGCGCTCAGCCTTGGGCTGGATGCATTACAAAGCTGTGACTACCGCACTGAGTTTGGTGCACTCAGCCAGCCTGTATTCGGGCTTTTTGGTCGCCTCGATGCACTGGTACCGAGCGATGTGATTGAGCGAATGGCTGCACTCAATCCGCAGTTTAAGGCGTTTACCTTTTCCAAAGCATCACATGCGCCGTTTATTTCCCACAAAGACGAGTTTGTTACTCATTTAAAATCAATTCTTTAGTTTTCTACGATGGAAAAAGCGGCAATTTTTTGCCGCCTTTACTTTATTTCGTCTATAAATTGAGCAATAATTAGGTTGAGATTTTCTAACTTTAGGGCGAGATATGGCAGTCAATGATATCCTCAATGCAGGTGTTCAGGGTTTTGAGTTTGCCCGCCAAAGTGCCGAGCAAGCCGCAGCCGACATTAATAAGGCAACACTGGACCAGCAGAGCGAGCAGCAGGTTGCACAGCAACGACAACTTCAGGGCGCATCCAGTAATGAAGGCGTCACCGCACCTGTGGGACAACCTCCCAGGTTAGACGAAGCCGTGGTTGACCTAAAGGTAGCTGAATTTAATGCTAAAGCGAACGCGCAGACTATTCGTACAGCTGACGAAGTATTGGGTACTTTGATTGATATTAAAGTGTAATGAATATAGTAACGCCACCCCCGGCGATGAACCTAAACACGGCGAACGTCTACACTGAGACGGCGCAACGTGACAATCAACTCCGCGAGGTTATTCCAAAACCTGCGCCGGTCTCCCCTGCGTTTACTGAAAACAAGCCGCTATCTGACGGTGAAAAACAAAAAACATTTTCTGCCGATGATTCCGGCCTGTACGATAGTACAGGTCAGCTTAAAGATGGTAAGACGATTGAAGAGCGTCAGGAAGGGGAACAAGGTGAGCAGGGCAATCAACAGGAGCAGCAAGACCCGCAGGAGCTAAGCGATCGTGAACAGGCGGAACTGGAAGCAGAGCAAGCTCAGATACAAGAGCTAAAAGATCGGGATCGGGAAGTGCGTCTGCACGAAGAAGCACATGCCAGAGTGGGTGGTCAGTATGCAGGGTCGCCCAGCTATGAATATCAACGCGGTCCGGACGGCAACAATTATGCTGTCGGTGGCGAAGTGATGATCGACGTGGCGCCCACCGGGGACCCGCGTGAAACCATAGACAAAATGCAAACGGTTCGTGCAGCAGCGTTAGCGCCGGCAGAGCCTTCGGGTGCAGACAGGGCTATCGCAGCAGATGCAACGGCCAAAATTGCACAGGCTCAGGCTGACCTGGCCAAACAATCTATCAGTGGTGAAGAAGCGGATGAAAACAACAATCGCGTTGTGGGGTATCAAACTCGTCGTCTGAATGAAGATGAGTTAAGCGAGCAGCAACCTGAATCCGCGCGATTGGAAGAAGAGGTAGACCCCTTTGCTGTAGCACTGCCTATCGACAGGGATCCTGAAATAGCGTCACGGGCACTGAGAATAGAAGGCTTTTACGGTCATGTTGCCAAGCCCAAAGAAGCGTCTCAGCTATCGGTGGTAATTTAAATAGCAAATAAGCCTAATCAGTCCAACGACACAGGCCCGCTTATGCGGGCCTGTGTCGTTGTGTGTGTCAGCAATTACTTTTTCAGCTTGGCAAAGGCTTCAGCAAAGGCATTGCCCATTGCTGCGTTGCCGTTGTCGCGACGATTGTCACGTCGAGTGTCTTTGCGCTGTGCGGGTCGTTGAGACTTGCCTCCGGGCTTTTGCGCGGCGGGCTTACTCTGCTTTTGTCCTGCGCTTGCCGGGATCTCATCGTTTAGTCGCATGGTAAAGCTGATCCGTTTACGGGCTACGTCTACTTCAATGACTTTAACTTTAACAATGTCACCCGCCTTAACCACTTCTCGTGGATCTGAGATAAACTTGTCCGTCAGTGCTGAAATATGAACGAGTCCATCCTGATGTACGCCAACATCGACAAAGGCACCAAAGTTTGCCACGTTTGATACCACGCCCTCTAGGGTCATGCCAACCTTTAGGTCGGAAATGGTCTCTACCCCGGCTTTGAACTGAGCCGTTTTAAACTCGGGACGAGGATCGCGTCCTGGCTTGTCCAGCTCGCCCAGAATATCAGTGATGGTTGGCACACCAAACTTGTCATCGACATAATCGGCAGGATCCAGTTTGCCCAGTACATCACTGTTACCTATCAGTGCGGCGACATCCAGTGATTTACTACCGCAGATTTTTTTCACCACAGGGTAAGCCTCAGGGTGAACCGCTGAGGCATCCAGAGGATCATCACCATTGGCAATGCGCAAGAAACCCGCTGCCTGTTCAAATGCTTTTGGCCCCAGACGCTCGACCTGTTTCAGCTGTTTACGGTTGCTAAATGAGCCATTGGTATCCCGAAATTTAACGATATTGGTTGCTAACGTTTTATTTAACCCTGACACACGCGTTAATAGAGGCACTGAGGCTGTGTTGACATCGACACCAACCGAGTTTACGCAGTCTTCTACAACGGTCGTTAGCGTCTGGCCCAGCTGACTTTGCGATACATCATGTTGATACTGGCCTACACCAATCGACTTAGGCTCAATTTTAACCAGTTCAGCAAGTGGGTCCTGTAATCGGCGAGCGATCGACACGGCACCACGTAACGAGACATCCAGATCCGGAAATTCATTGGCAGCAAACTCCGAAGCGGAGTAGACCGACGCGCCTGCTTCACTGACCATGACTTTAGTGAGCTTCAGCTCACTGGCGGCTTTCAGCAGCTCGGCGGCTAGTTTGTCTGTCTCGCGAGAGGCCGTGCCATTGCCAATGGCAATCAGCTCCACTTTGTGCTGACGACACTGTTGTTCCAGTGTACGCAGAGATTTATCCCAATGATTTTGTGGCGCGTGTGGGAAAATTGTAGTGGTTGCCAGTAACTTGCCCGTCTTGTCGACAATGGCAACCTTACATCCGGTTCTGAGACCTGGATCTATCCCCATTGTCACACGCGGTCCCGCGGGAGCCGCCATCAGTAGATCTTTGAGGTTTTTGGCAAAAACATCAATGGCGCCTTGCTCAGCAAATTCACGGGTAGCACCCAGCATTTCATTTTCAAGATGCGTGGCCAGTTTGATTTTCCAGGCCCACTGCACAACGGTCATTAACCAGCTACTTGCAGCGCGGCCCGACACGTCCAGACCATAGTGATCCGCTATCATCTGGGCACAATATTGTTGGGGGTCTTCTGCTTGTGGTTCCGGGTTGATAGACAGCTGCAGAATGCCTTCGTTGCGGGCTCTGAGCATGGCGAGCGCACGGTGAGACGGGACCCCTGCCAGTTTTTCGTCGTGTTCAAAGTAGTCACGATATTTACTGCCTGCGTCTTCTTGGCCTGGAACAACACGGCTCTGTAAGTAGCCATGTTGCTTTAACTGGTTTCTGAACTTGCTGAGTAATTTTGCATCTTCTGCAAAGCGTTCCATCAGGATGAACTTGGCACCATCCAGCGCTGCTTTACTATCCTCAATGCCCTTCTCGACATTGATATAGGCTTCAGCCGCTTGTTCGGGTGCCTGATCCGGATCGCTGAACAGTAGATCGGCCAGTGGCTCAAGCCCTGCTTCAATGGCAATCTGGCCCTTGGTACGGCGCTTGGGCTTGTAGGGTAAGTATAAATCTTCCAGTTCGGTTTTGCTTTGTACCTGTTTAAGCTCTGCCGCTAGTTGCTCAGTGAGCTTGCCCTGCTCATCTATGGTCTTGATAATGAAAGCCCGGCGTTCTTCTAACTCCCGCAGATAGCCCAGGCGCTGTTCGAGTAAGCGCAGCTGAGTGTCATCCAGACCACCGGTTACCTCTTTACGGTAACGGGCTATAAACGGAACGGTCGCACCTTCATCCAGTAGCGCGGTAGCAGCATCCACTTGCTGTTGTGATGCGTTTAGCTCAGCAGCTAAACGGGCTGAGATATTGCTCATGCAAAATCCTTATATAGTTCAATTGGCTAGCTCTATTTCTTGGCCAGCATTTGCGGTCATCATATCATATCTGGAACGGATGTGGTCAGGCAGTGTAATCGATCTTATTGACGTACCACAGCATCTCCCCTTGCGGGGTTTTTACACTGTATTCTTCATCAACTGACTTCCCGAGTAGTGCTCTTGCCATGGGAGAATCGATAGAGATGTAATCATTCCGCTCGTAGATTTCATCCGGCCCTACAATACGAAAACGCTTAACTTCGCCATCGTCATTCTCTATTTCGACCCAGGCACCAAAATAGACCTTACCTTGTTGCTGCGGCGAGTACTCTACAATTTTCAAGTCTGGCAAGCGTTTACGTAAATAGCGGACGCGGCGGTCTATTTGGCGTAGTAAGCGTTTGTTAAAAGTATAGTCGGCGTTTTCTGAGCGATCGCCTAAACTTGCTGCCCAGTTAACGATCTTGGTCACTTCCGGGCGCTTTTCAAACCATAAGTGATCGTGTTCCTGCTGAAGCTTTCGATAGCCTTCAGGTGTAATTAGGTTGGTTTTCATCTTGTGCATACTAGGGTGAAACGTCGACATATGTTTAGTGTACTCCGGATCTGGGTGCATACCAATTCCACGAAACTCGGGATCTGTATGGCCAAACCGGGGGCACACCTGTAACGTTCGGTAACAATCTTATTCTGTGTTTATGGTGTCTAAGCGTTTTATTTTCAATTATATTTAGGGTCAACTAGAGAAAAAATAAGAAGAATGCCAATGGGGAATGAAACCACTAAAGTGTTAGTCGTTGACGATGATATGCGTTTACGCAGCCTGCTGGAGCGATATCTGGTTGAGCAGGGCTTTATTGTTCGCAGTGCTGCTAATTCTGAACAAATGGACAGATTGCTTGAACGTGAAAACTTTCATCTGATGGTGTTGGATCTCATGTTGCCAGGGGAGGATGGCTTGTCTATCTGTCGTCGCCTCAGGCAAAAAGAAAATGAAATACCCATTGTCATGTTGACGGCAAAGGGAGATGAAGTTGATCGTATCATTGGCCTGGAGCTGGGCGCAGACGATTATTTGCCTAAACCATTTAATCCGCGTGAGTTATTAGCACGGATCAAGGCGGTGTTACGTCGCCGCGCTAAAGAAGTGCCTGGTGCGCCAGCGGTCGAAGAAAATGAAGTCGAATTCGGTGCCTTCAAACTCAACCTGGCAACCCGGGAAATGCAAAAAGGTGATGCAACCATCGCCCTGACCAGTGGCGAATTTGCGGTGTTAAAAGCGCTGGTGAGCCATCCCAGGGAGCCGCTGAGTCGTGACAAGCTGATGAATCTGGCCCGTGGCAGAGATTATAGCGCACTGGAGCGCAGCATTGATGTTCAGGTTTCGCGCTTGCGCAGAATGATTGAAGAAGATGCCTCTAACCCCCGTTATATTCAGACAGTCTGGGGCCTGGGTTATGTTTTTGTCCCAGACGGCGAGAAGTAAATGAGTATCCTGCCTCGTAGCGCATTTGGACAGACGGTATTTTTTGTCGGTGCGCTGCTGCTGATCAACCAGATTGTTTCCTACATCACAGTGACCCTGTACGTGTTTAAGCCGACCTTTGAACAGGTTAACCTGATGCTTGCCAAGCAGGTTAAAACGGTGTTCATTGATTGGGAAGAAGGCGTTGAGGTCGACTCCACTTTATCGGAAAAATTTTTTGAGATCACAGGTATCGAGGTTATGGCTCAGCGCGAGGCGTACCGCAACGGGCTTGGAGAGGCCAGGGAATATACTCTGCTATCGCGCAGTATGTCTGAACAGCTCAATGGGTCTGCCCGGGTGCGGATCAGCCAGGGCGACCCCGTTGTTTACTGGGTAGAAGCACCTCAGGCACCGGGTTATTGGGTTCGGGTGCCGCTCACTGGTTTTTCTGAAACCAAAATGGAATTTCTCGTATTCTATCTCTCCAGTATCGGCTTTTTAAGCGTACTCGGCGGCTGGCTGTTTGCTCGGCATCTGAATAGGCCGCTTAAGGCCTTACAGATTGCGGCCAGTCGGGTTGGAGTCGGTGATTTTTCTACCCGCCTGGTTGAACATGGCTCCACGGAGGTTATCGAAGTAACTCGTGCATTTAATAAAATGTCCAAAGGGATCGCAGAACTTGAGAATGATCGACGTTTGTTGATGGCGGGTGTATCCCACGATTTAAGAACGCCATTGACGCGTATCCGTTTAGCGACAGAAATGATGTCGG
The DNA here is from genome assembly GCF_056161105.1 of Pseudoalteromonas sp. AWH4_217. Lineage (NCBI taxonomy): Bacteria > Pseudomonadati > Pseudomonadota > Gammaproteobacteria > Alteromonadales > Pseudoalteromonadaceae > Pseudoalteromonas > Pseudoalteromonas sp. AWH4_217. The sequence continues at coordinate 32,010 of NZ_JBSWYM010000023.1, forward strand.
ATGAGGAAGCCTATTTAAAAGAAGGAATTATCGACGATATTGAAGACATGAATGCCATCATCGATCAGTTTATTGAGTACCTGAGACATCATAACAGTGGAGAAATGGTGTTGGATGATGTCAATGCGGTTGTTGAAGAAGTTGTGCATGCCGAACAACAGCATCAAAGAGAAATCGTCCTGACAACGACGGCAAATATCCCCGCCGTCATGATGAACCATGTTGCACTGAAGCGCGTGGTTACTAATATGATTGAGAACGCCATCCGCTATTCTGAGGACAAGATAGAGGTGATGACAGAATTCAGTGCTCGTCATAAAGCGGTGTTTATCAAAGTGAAGGATCGGGGCCCCGGGATCCCGGAAGAGGAGTTAGAATCGCTCTTTGAGCCGTTTAAGCAAGGTGATCTGGCGCGGGGGAGTGAAGGAAGTGGTTTGGGCCTGGCTATCATCAAGCGGATAGTGTCCACCCACGGCGGAAAAGTGCGCCTGCGCAATCGCAAAGAAGGCGGCCTGAGTGCGGAAGTCATGCTGCCGGTCGCGAAAAAATTCGGTGCCATCAATTCTGCACCTGAGCAGTCAAAGCCCGGTGAATAAACGCGACTTATCTTATCTGCCTGGCTGTTTGAGTGCAGTAACCAGAGCTCAGCTGCTTAGTATCATTGGGCAGTGCTTTGAGGGGATAGAGCCAGAGGCCTATTTTGCTTACTACTTTGAGCAAGACGGGCCAATTCATCGGCGGCTGAGACTCTATTACAGTGAAGCCGGTGAGCTGGCTGGGTACTGTTTGCTGACCTTCGATGACGGCCATCAAGCGTTTTGCGTGATTGGCGCATCGGCCGGGTTTTTACCGCAGTTTCGGGGTAAGAACAATACTTTTTCTTTTTCTATTCTTGAGGTAACCAAGGTTTATTTGCGCCGGCCCTGGCGCACTTTGTTATATGCAGATACCATGCTTAGCCCTGCCATGTTCCGGGCTATGGCAAAAAACATTGCCACGGTTTATCCAACCGCGACAGGCTCATCGAAGGAGTCTCAATTGTATCAGGCGTTAAATCCAACTGGGCTTGAGAGTGATGTGAATGGGATGCAGTGTCTTAAAGTGGTGGGGCGAAAAACACGTTATTCAGCTGCAGAAGTGGCTCAGTTTAAAGCCAGTAACAAAGCAGAAATAGCCCATTACTGCACTGTGAACCCCAACTTTGATAAAGGGGTGGCGTTACTTGCCGTGATCCCGGTGACCTTAAGGCAGCTCCTCGCCACAGCCTGGAAACAGCTTAAAAATACGTTCTAGTCGGGCTGTGCTCGATTTCAGTTCTACCCTAAATTCAGGCATAAAAAAACGCCCAACGAGGGGCGCTTTTGATAAAGGAATCTGAATCTAAGTCAGCTTAGCCACGCGGGCCTGCTGATTTGATGGCTTCAGAGACATCGTATTTTGCGAAGTTGGCTTCGAAGTCTGCAGCCAGCTTAGACGCATACTCAGCATATTTTGCTTTGTCTTCCCAGGTGTTGATTGGGTTAAGCAGTTTGCTGTCTACACCTGGTACAGCAACCGGTACGTCCAGGTTTAGCGCGTCAATGTGTTGTGTTTCTACGCCTTCCAGTGTGTCGTTAACGATAGCATCAATCACAGCACGTGTGGTCGGAATATCGAAACGCTTACCAATGCCGTAAGGACCGCCAGTCCAGCCAGTGTTAACCAAGTAAACTTTTGAGTTGAACTCACGTACACGCTTCATCAGAAGCTCAGCATAAACGCCTGCCGGACGCGGGAAGAAAGGTGCGCCGAAACACGTTGAGAAGGTTGACTCGATGTCTGACGTAGAACCAATTTCTGTTGAGCCCACTTTGGCAGTATAGCCGCTCAGGAAGTGGTAAGCTGCTGCTTCTTCAGACAGAATAGACACTGGAGGTAGTACGCCGCTCACGTCACAAGTCAGGAATACTACTGCACGAGGCTCACCGGCACGGTTTTCTACTTTACGCTTTTCAACGTGCTCAAGCGGGTAAGCTGCACGGGTATTTTGTGTCAGGCTAGTGTCATTAAAATCAGGAACACGTTGTTCATCCAGTACTACGTTTTCAAGGATGGTACCAAACTTGATTGCGTTCCAGATAACCGGCTCGTTCTTCTGAGACAGGTCGATACATTTTGCGTAACAACCGCCTTCGATGTTGAAAACACTGCCAGGTGCCCAGCCATGTTCATCATCACCGATCAGGAAGCGTTTAGGATCTGCCGACAAAGTCGTTTTACCTGTGCCAGACAAACCAAAGAATAATGTGGTGTCGCCTGCTTCGCCTACGTTTGCACTACAGTGCATTGGCAGTACGCCCTTCGCTGGTAACAGGAAGTTTTGTACAGAGAACATAGACTTTTTCATTTCACCGGCGTAATGCATACCTGCGATAAGCACTTTGCGCTCTGCAAAGTTGATGATCACTGTACCGTCGCTGTTTGTTCCGTCGCGCTCAGGGTCGCAAACGAAAGAAGGTACATTCATCACCTGCCATTGGGGTAAATCAGCTGCATTGTATTTTTCAGGCTCGATAAACATGTTCTTGGCAAAAATATGGTGCCAGGCTGTTTCTGTTGTTACAACAACGGGTAAATAGTGTTCAGGATCTGAACCCACTTCAAGGTGAGAGACGAAGTGGTCGTTGCTGTTCACGTGTGCTTCTACACGGGCCCACAGCGCGTTGAATTTGTCTGCATCGAATGGGCGGTTAACGTTACCCCATTGGATGTCATTTTCTGTGCTTGGCTCTTTAACGATAAAACGGTCGTTAGGTGAACGCCCTGTGCGGCGGCCAGTTTTTGCTACAAAAGCTCCATTTGCGGCCAAAGTCCCTTCACCACGGCGGATGGCGTGTTCGACAAGTTCAGCTGCAGTTAAATCGACAAAACGAGTAGCGCTTGAAGTCATGTTTATACCTAAATGTGAGAATTGAACGGGATAGCTCTGGAGAAGTTTCACCAAAAGCTGAAATCATAGTAACAGATGAAATTCAGATATTCGAGCCCTGAAACGGGGTAAAACGCCATAAATTTGTCAAAAAAATCGAATAATTTCAATGATACCGGTGTCATGAAATGTGACCTTAAAATGACACCGGTATCAATTTTTAGCGACAAAAAAGCCGCCAAAATGGCGGCTTGTCTCCAATTTGATAAAAGTAGCCTGGCTAATTAAAAATTGCCTTAATATCTTGCTCCTCAAATCGGTAATTTTTCAGGCAGTAATGGCAGCTGATATTGATCTCACCCTGCTTTTGAACATCGTCAAGCAAAGCATCTCGGCCAATATTGACCAAAGCGCTGATGGTTTTATCGCGGCTGCAACCGCAGACAAAATTAATTTCCTGTGGCTCGAACAACTGTGGGTTATCTTCGTGATATAAGCGTGTTAGTACTGTTTGCGCGTCAAGTGTAAGCAACTCCTCATCTTTAATGGTGTTGCTGAGTGCTTCCAGATGGGCAAAATCTTCTTCCGACTTGGCTTTGTCTACCGGCAGCACCTGTAAAAATAGTCCAGCTGCTTTAGCGCGCTCGCCACTGACATCGGTAGCGAACCACAAACGAGTCTTCAATTGTTCAGACTGAACAAAATAGTCTTCCAGGCAGGCTGCCAGGGTCTCGCCACTCAGTGGTACAACGCCCTGATAGCGCTCGCCCTTATCTGGAGTAATGGTGATCACCATATAGCCTTTGCCCATCAGATCCTGAACATTGCTGCCTGTGACTTCACCCTGCAGGCGGGCAATGCCACGCATATTTTGCTTGTGGTCACCGTTGATGGCAGCGTATTTGACCGGTCCATCACCTTGCAATTGTACTGTGATGTCGCCTTCAAACTTTAACGTGGCGGTCAGCAGGCTGGACGCAAGTAGTAGTTCACCCAACAGGGTTTGCACTTCCTTCGGGTAGTCATGGCCACTGATAATGTCATTAAAGGTGTGTTCAATTTGTACGAGTTCGCCACGTACATCGAGTTGATCGAAAATATATCGATGAAGTAAATCTTGTTGCATCAATTCAGATCCTAGCTAGATTTCAGTTTGAGCAGTTCGCGACGCTGCTTTTTATCTGGTTTATGCTCGGGGCGCGGTGCAAAAAAGCTGTTATTTTTGCGCGCGATGGCGTTTTGCGCCCGTTTTTCAAGGCTGGCTTCGGATTCCACATAGAGTGTCTGAGCGATAGGCGCACTCTGGCGCTTTTCTATTAACTTCAGCACGGTGATCTCCTTCTCATCGAAGCCCTGTGCCAATTTTATCACCGCACCAACATCAACCGTTCGGCTGGGTTTACAGCGCTGGCCGTTGTAGTGTACCTTGCCACCCTGGATCATCTCTCGGGCTATGGTGCGGGTTTTATAAAAGCGTGCCGCCCAGAGCCATTTGTCCAGGCGTACTTTCACTTCGCTTAGGTTGTTTTCTTGATTGACTTTTGTCACAATTCGTTAACTAATGCCCAAAGCTAATTTAATCGGTGAAATTTAACACATTTGATGAGGCAAAAAAAGCATCTGGACACGCTCTGATGTGGTTACATCTCAGCCACAAGCACTGTTAATACTGTGTTCAGGTAGGTATCCTAAGTTGTACCTATTTACTTTAAAGTTTCATATACGCGTGCTTGTTGAATCGAATTCGAGGCGGTACACTGAGGCGCTCAACAGAATAAGAATATGACATATGGAATTACAGCTACAACAGTTGCAAAAATTAATACATGACTTACCCCATGCGAAGCTTAGCCGCCTGGTGGTGTATTTGGCTGTTGTGTATATCGCATTTCTTTGTGCTAAGTTATTTTGGCTGCTCTGGCCAGTTCCTCAGACTCAGCCTTTGCCCACTCAATCGCAGATGTACGCGCAAACCTCAGCTGCGGTAAGCAGCCAAACCATTCTTGGCCACAACATATTTGGCAAGGCAAACGAAAAAACCGTTGTTGAAGCGCCCAAACCAGTGATTTCTGATGCGCCTGAAACGCAACTAAATGTGCGGCTGACGGGCATCGTTGCGGTCAGCCAGAATGATGCAGCAGGTCTTGCTATTATAGAATCTCAGGGTCGCCAGGAAACCTATGTGGTGCAGGATCCCGTTAAGGGGACGCGTGCCAAACTGGCTCAGGTACTGCCTGATCGAGTCATCCTGGACGTCAGTGGTCGGTTTGAAACCCTGATGCTGGACGGTATTGAGTTTAGTCGTCAGGTTGCCACGCCGGTACAATCTCGTCGTACTGCTAACCGCAACCAGCCAAAACAGATCAGTGACAAAGCCCGTGAAGAGCTAAAACAGCGCCGTGATGAGTTGCTGGCCGAGCCGGGCAAATTGTTCGACTACATTCGTATTTCGCCTGAGCGACGTAATGGCCAGCTGGTTGGCTATCGTTTACGTCCGGGCAAAGACCCTGAACTGTTTAAGAAGATGGGGCTTAAAAATAACGATCTCGCCATTGCTATTAATGGCTTCCAACTCACGGATATGAAACAGGCTATGTCAGCGATGAATGAGCTGAGAAATAGTACTGATGCCAATATCACGATTGAACGTGACGGCCAGACTGTCGATGTGCAATTTAGCCTGTAAAGACTATAATTTTGGAGTTATAAAAATCATGGGTAGAAAGCTACACCTCACAAAAATCAAAAAAGGGTTAGCTAAGTATGCAGCTCTGTTATTTGCGGCTGGATTGTCCTTGTCTGTTTCTGCGGTTGAGTATGCGGCCAACTTTAAAGGCACTGATATTAACGAATTCATTAATATCATCAGTAAGAACCTCAATAAGACCATCATCATCGACCCCAATGTTCGGGGCAATATTAATGTCCGCAGCTACGAGCTGATGGACGAAGCGCTGTACTATCAGTTTTTCCTCAATGTACTGGAAGTGTACGGCTATGCGGTCGTAGAGATGGAAACTGGGGTGCTCAAAGTTGTGCGCAGCTCAGATGGTAAAAAAGCCAATGTACCTTTAGTGGGTGACGGTGACATTGATAACGGCGATGTGATGATCACTCGGGTTGTTGAGGTTAAAAACGTCAGCGTACAGGAACTTGGCCCGCTTATTCGCCAGTTCAGTGACCAAAAAGATGGTGGGCACGTCACCAACTTTAACTCTGCCAACGTCATGATGTTGACAGGCCATGCCGCCTCGGTAAATCGATTGGTCAGCATTATCAAGTCGGTGGACCAGGCAGGCGACCAGCGTGTTGACATTGTACGCCTGAAGCATGCAACGGCTGATGACGTGGTGCAGGTTGTCGAAAAAATTTATAAAGACGGTGGTAAAAACCAGGTACCACAGTTTTTGATCCCTAAGATCGTTTCAGACAACCGTACTAACAGTGTGGTGGTCAGTGGTGAGGTACAAGCCCGTACCCGCGCGATCGAACTAATTAAACGTCTGGATGAAGAGCTGGAAAACCAGGGCAATACCCAGGTTTTCTACCTCGATTATGCGAAGGCTGAAGAGTTGGTTAAAGTGCTGCAAGGGGTGAGTAAAACCCTGCAGGAAGAAGCGCAAGGTGGTAGTAAAACCCGTACTCGCAACAACCAAAATGAGACTAGCATCGAAGCCCATGAAGATTCTAACTCACTGGTGATCACGGCACAGCCGGATACCATGCGATCACTGGCCAACGTCATCGAAAAGCTTGATGTGCGTCGAGCGCAAGTTCTGGTTGAAGCCATCGTGGTAGAAGTACAGGAAGGGGATGGTATCAACTTTGGCCTGCAATGGATCACCGAAAAAGGCGGTATGTTGCAGTTTAATAATGGTACCACCGTTCCGGTTGGGGCACTGGCTGTAGCAGCTGAGCAGGCTCGTGATAAGACGGTTGTTCGTACTCAGGCTGGTACAGAAGATCCGAAAAATGTGGTCGAATACAACGAAACCGTTGAAGGTGATCTAGGCGCGCTGGGTTCCTTGCTGGGTGGCATCAATGGTCTGGCAATGGGCGTTGTGAAAAACGACTGGGGCGCGATCATCCAGGCCGTATCAACCGATACCAACTCGAATATCCTTGCAACACCTTCTATTACAACCATGGACAATGAAGAAGCATCCATGATTGTCGGCCAGGAAGTGCCTATCATTACTGGCTCAACTGCCAGTGAGAATAACTCGAATCCATTCCAGACGGTGGATCGTCAGGAAGTGGGTGTGAAACTGAAAGTCACCCCACAAATTAATGATGGCACAGCCGTACAGCTAACCATTGAGCAGGAAGTTTCCAGCGTCAGTGGTGCAACCGCGGTTGATATCTCAGTGAATAAACGCGCTATCAATACGACTGTCATTGCTGATGACGGCGGTATGGTCATCCTGGGTGGTCTGATTGACGAAGACGTACAGGAAAGTGTTTCTAAAGTTCCGTTACTGGGCGACATTCCGGTGCTGGGCCATCTGTTTAAGTCAACCAACACGACCAAGCGTAAGCGTAACCTGTTGGTCTTTATTCGTCCGACGATTGTTCGTGACAGCCGCAGCATGAACGAACTGAGCCATGCTAAGTACAAGTTTATCCGTGGTGAACAGACTAAGCAGCGTGAAGATGGTATTGATCTGATGCCGCTGCAGGATGCGCCAATTCTGCCGCAGTGGGACGATGCGATGGTGCTACCGCCAACGTATGAAGAGTTTCTGAACGAGCAAAACGAGAAGAACAATGACTGAGGCGGTACAGGAACTGATCGACGGCCATGACGAGACGGCGCTTGCGCTGGACGAGGCAATGGAACCAGAAGCAGCGTCACATGTGCGTCTGCCATTTGCCTATGCCAGACGTCAGAGCCTGTTGCTGAGTCAACAGCCAGACGGATTGAAAGTTTACTACAAAGGTCAGCCCTCGCTGGATGCGCTGCTCGAAGTACGTCGCATTGCTCAGGCGGGCTTTACTCTGGAGCAGCTGGACGACGATAAGTTTGAACTGCTGCTGGAAGCGTCTTATCAGCGTGACAGCTCTGAAACACAGCAAATGATGGAAGACATTGGCAACGAAGTTGACCTCTTCTCGCTCGCTGAAGAAATGCCGCAAACCGAAGACTTGCTTGCTGCAGATGACGATGCGCCGATCATCAAACTGATCAACGCCATGCTGAGCGAAGCAATCAAAGAAGGGGCCTCGGATATTCATATCGAGACCTTTGAGCAGGAGTTAGTGATCCGGTTCCGGGTGGATGGCGTGTTGAAAGAAGTGCTCAAGCCGAATCGCAAGTTGTCTTCATTGCTGGTATCGCGTATCAAAGTAATGGCAAAGCTCGACATCGCCGAAAAACGGGTTCCGCAAGATGGCCGGATCAGTCTGCGCATTGCCGGCCGTGCCGTTGATGTGCGGGTATCGACCATGCCTTCAAGCTTTGGCGAACGCGTTGTATTGCGTCTGCTGGATAAGAATAATGCACGTCTGAACCTCGAAGACTTGGGTATGACCGAACGCAACCGTGAGCTGTTTGCTGAAATCATTGCCAAGCCACACGGTATCATTCTGGTTACCGGTCCTACAGGTTCTGGTAAGAGTACCACCTTGTATGCCGGTATGACGCAGATTAACTCCAGAGATCGCAACATACTGACCGTAGAAGATCCTATTGAATATGAGATCCCCGGGATTGGTCAGACCCAGGTGAATCCCAAAGTGGATATGACCTTTGCCCGTGGTCTGCGCGCGATACTGCGTCAGGATCCGGATGTGGTGATGGTTGGTGAGATCCGGGATCTGGAAACCGCACAAATCGGTGTTCAGGCGTCTCTGACCGGTCACTTAGTTATGTCAACGCTGCACACTAACACGGCTTCGGGCGCGATTACCCGGATGGAAGATATGGGGGTTGAGCCTTTCCTGCTGTCATCATCATTGTTGGGTGTTTTGTCACAACGACTGGTACGAACCTTATGCCCGAACTGTAAAGAAGCCCATCTGGCGGACGATCGTGAGTGTGAGCTGTTAGGTGTTGAGAAAGGGTCGCAAACCACCATTTATCGCGCCGTAGGGTGTGAAGAATGTAATTTTAATGGCTACAAGGGGCGAACCGGTATTCATGAACTACTGATAGTAGATGAGCACATTCGTGAGCTGATCCACAACGGTAAAGGCGAGCAGTCGGTAGAAAAGTACATTCGTACTTTCAGTCCGAGTATTCGTCAGGATGGATGTGCGCGGGTGCTAAAAGGTCAGACGACGCTGGAAGAGGTGATGCGGGTCACCCGTGAGGAAGGCTAATGGCTGCGTTTGAGTACCGTGCTTTAGACGGCAAAGGAAAAGAAAAAAAAGGCATTCTGGAGGCGGACACCGCCAAACAGGTTCGCCAGATGTTGCGCGAAAAAGCCATGATGCCACTGGAGGTAGCTCCGGCTGCGGAAAAGGAAAAGTCGGCCAGTTCGGGCGGCTTCACCCTGACCCGGGGTTACAAGCCTTCGGTATCCGATATCGCCCTTATCACGCGCCAGTTAGCAACCCTGATACAGTCCTCTCTTCCGGTAGAAGCAGCGGTAATGGCAGTTGCAGAACAATGTGAAAAGCCGCGCCTGAAGCGTATGCTGATGGCTGTGCGTTCCAAGGTGGTGGAAGGTTACACGCTGGCCGATGGCATGTCTGAGTTTCCACATGTCTTTGATAATCTTTATCGTGCTATGGTCGCCGCGGGCGAAAAGTCAGGTCATTTAGACCAGGTACTGAATCGCCTGGCGGATTACACCGAACAGCGACAGCACATGCGCAGCCAGATCACTCAGGCGATGGTATATCCAACCATCCTTGTGATTTTCGCTATTGCCATAGTCTCGGTTCTCCTGGGTACCGTGGTACCGAAAATCCTTAAAACTTTCGAGAAGTCCAAGCAGGTACTGCCCTGGACTACAGAGTGGGTAATGGCTGCCAGTAATTTCGTTCAGGCGTACTGGATGATTTCACTGGTGGTGATATTTGGTAGTGTGTTTTTGAGTAAACAAGCCCTGAAAAGGCCCAAAGTCCGTTTTTGGTATGACGCTAAGCTTTTGCAGCTTCCTGGTATTGGCAAAATCAGCCGGGGTATTAACACGGCCCGTTTTGCCCGCACTTTAAGTATTTTGTCTTCAAGTTCAGTGCCGTTGTTAGAAGGTATGAAAATCTCTGGCCAGGTACTGGAAAATGAAAAGATCAAAGCTGCTGTCACAGATGCGGCAACCCATGTGAGTGAAGGTGCAAGTCTGCGGGCTGCACTGGCACAAACAAAGCTATTTCCGCCCATGATGCTTCATATGATTGCAAGTGGTGAAAAGTCCGGTGAACTGGAGCAAATGCTTGAGCGTGCTGCCAACAACCAGGACAGGGAATTCGAAAGTATGGTCAGCGTTTCGTTAAAACTGCTCGAACCCGCCATGATTGCAAGCATGGCTGTTATCGTGCTGTTTATCGTAATGGCTATCCTACAGCCAATCATGGCGATGAACAAAGCAATTGGTCTGTAGTCAAATTAATTGCATATACAACATCAGCGTCTTGGCTTTTTGCCATGCGCTAACAGCATTGAGGTAAATAACGTGAATAAACAATCCGGTTTCTCATTATTAGAAGTCATGGTGGTTCTGGTGATCATCGGGATGATCATGTCAATCGTGGCACCTAACATCATGGGTCAGCAAGAAGACGCAGCAAAAGAAAAAGCGATGCTGGACATTCGTCAGCTTGAAGACGCAATGAAAATGTATAAGCTTAAAAACAAAAAGTACCCAACCACAGAGCAAGGTTTGGAAGCACTGGTAACACAAACCACCATCGACCCTGTGCCTAAACGTTTCCCTGATGGCGGCTTCATTTCAAAATTGCCAGAAGATCCATGGGGCAACCCTTATCAGCTGGTCAGCCCGGGTGAGATGGGCAAGATCGATATCTTCTCCATGGGACCAGACGGCGAAGTAGGTACTGATGACGACCTGGGGAACTGGGACAGCGAAGAAGACCGTTAATTCTTATGCGCACAGCAGTAGACGCTCAGCGGAGTGTGCAACAAGCACACTCGCCAAAACCCGGTCGTCAGGCCGGATTCAGCCTTATCGAAATCCTGATGGTGCTGGTGATCATTGGCTTTTCAGTCAATCTGGTCACTTACACCTTGTCAGATGATATGGAAGAAGAACTGGAGCGCGAAGCGCTGCGACTGCACAGTGTGATTAACATGGCTTCCGAATTCGCCATTCTTAACCAAATTGAATTGGGCTTTCACCTGGACAAGAAAAAGCTTGAGTTCCTGGTGTTTGACGGTGAAAAGTGGACCACATTCGAAGTGGAAGAACTGTATCAGGCCATAGACTATCCGGATGAGTATAAAATAGAACTCACCACTGAAGATCTCGCCTGGGCACAAGACAATATGCTGGAGCAGGCTAACTGGCGTGAGCTGATGGGCTCCGGTGACGAAGAAAGTTTGCTGGAACTTAAGAAATTAAAAATCCCTCAGGTATTGCTGCTCTCATCAGGCGAAGTCAGTGCATTTCAACTCAGCCTGGAGCTAGATGAACAAAGCGAGCCCGTGTACTTTATTGAGGGCGAGTTCATGGCGCCGGTGAATTTACGCAAGGAGCCGGAAGACTCATGAGCGGCCTGATCCTAAAAACAAAACAAGTTGGGTTTACGCTACTTGAGGTGATGGTGGCACTCAGTATTTGTGCTGTGGCCGGTATCGCCGCGATGCAGGCAACGGGAGAGCATATCAATCACATTGGTACACTGGAGCAGCAGGCTTATGCATCCTGGGTTGCGGAAAACCGCCTCGTTATGATGCGTGCTGGCGCCAAAGAAGGGGCTGTCAGAAATGGCCTTAAGGGCGATGAGGAAATGGGCGGAGTAACCTGGTATTGGTCTCAGTCCACTCTTGCGACAGCAGATCCGACTTTTGTAAAGGTCACCATTGAAGTTTTTTCCGATGAAAAACGTGAACACTCGGTGTATGACCTGACCACCTTTATCTACAAAAAAGGGAAGCGGTAATGCAGTTGCAGAACACTGCCCGGCAAGGTGGATTTACCCTGATAGAAGTATTACTGGCACTGGCTATTCTCGCCATGGTTGTGACGGCAACACACCAGATACTCGATACCACACTCAGAGCAAAAGAGGCATCCGAGGAAACCGTGGCCGAACTGGAGTCATTACAGACGATGTTTCGTTTAATGGACCAGGATTTCAACCAGATGACCAAGCGAGAGGTACGTAATGAGGCCGGAGACTTCAGCCCAACTTACATTCTTCATGGTCGTTATAATTTAAACAGCCAGTACGATGGCATTGCCTTTGTTCGGGACGGTTGGACGAATCCGATCAGTCTACTTCCACGCTCTGAGTTGCAGGCTGTCGGGTACCGGGTTGTAGATGACAACCTTGAACGTATTTATCGAATTTATGTTGATCAGCTGGACGGTACGGAGCCTCGCAGCCAGGTGATCCTTGAAAATGTTGAGGAGCTCAAGTTTGAATTCCTTGATGACAAGCAAAAATGGCAAAATAACTGGGATATTAAAGCTCTGCCTTTAGCGGTCGCCGTCACAGTGCAACAAAAAGATGCTGAGCCTATCCGGCGTATTTTCTTAACTCCGGGCGACGGAAAGGTTAAACAGGCCAGTAGCGATGATGATAATCGCAACGGGAATAATAATAGCGGCGATCAGAATGATGATGATGGACAAAGGAGGGGCTAGCGTGAGATCTCAACGTGGTGCAGCGTTAGTCATTGTTCTATTCATCGTGGCCCTGGCCGCGACGATTGCGACGGAAATGACCATGAACCTGATGGTCCAGGTGCAAAAAGCGACCAACCTGCAAACCCACCAACAGGCAAAGTGGTATAGCTACGGCGCAGAAGAGCTGGTGAAAAAGGTCTTACTGGACAGTCGAAAAGATGAGCCAGATAAAGTGCACCTTGGCCAACCCTGGGCACTGGAAGAGGTCCCTTACCCGGTCGACCATGGCACATTGAGCGGTCAGATCACTGACTTACAGGCATGCTTAAACCTCAATGCATTACGGGCCAAAACGAAGAATACGGGTTCCCGGAACGAGACGAACCCAGCACACAAAGCGTTGCTTGAACTGTTGAAGAACATCGAAGATCTGCCAAGTGAAGAGAGTGAAGAGGCGATGGCAGACAGCGTATATGACTGGCTGGACGATGACAGCATCACGTTCCGCTCTGGTGCTGAAGAAGATGAATATATGTCTCTCAGAACACCATATCTGACGGCGAATAATTTGTTTGCGTCGGTCAGTGAGCTGAGGGTCATCAAAGGGTTCAACCCGTTGGTGATGGAAAAGCTATTGCCCTATGTCTGTGTGATTCCCGGTAACACTGAGCTGGCTATAAACGTCAATACGATACAGCCTGAGCAAGCGTTGTTACTGAGTGCGTTAATGGAAGGGTTAAGTCAGTCTGGCGCGGAGGCGATTATTTCTGCCCGACCGGAAAAAGGCTTTGACTCGATTCAGGAGTTTTACACTGAAGCTGCGAATCAAGGTGCTTCAGATAAGCAAAAGAACGAGAAAATTTTTACTATTTCAAGCAATTATTTTAAGTTACGAGCAAAGGCTCAGTTCGATGAGCGTTTGTTTCGCCTGACCTCAATAATCGAAATAAAAGAGGGTCGGGCGAGCATCCTAGCGCGTAAATTTGGAGGCGTTTAGTGTCAGAAAAATTGATGATCCGTGTGGGTCACTCACAACAAGAGCCCGTTCATTGGTTGGTCTGGTCGGCGCAAGATGCGCAGATCATTGCCAGCGGTGAGCTGGAGCATGCCGGACTGCTTGGTGAGCTAAGCGAAAAAGCACAAAGCCGCTCGGTTGCTGTGTTGCCTCCTGCCTCTAGCGTGCAGTTAAAAACGATTGATTTACCAGCAAAATGGAACAGGAAGCTGGAGCAGGCTCTGCCCTTTATGTTAGAAGAGCAAATTGCCTGTGACATCGATAAGGCCTTTATTGCGGTTGGCAAAGCGGGTCAGCGTGATGAGCAGCACACCATAGATGTTGCCCTGTGTGACAAAGCATGGCTGGTAGCCTGGATGACGTTATTTGATGACTTTGATATCAGTGTGCAGCGTTTGATACCTGATGCGTTATTGCTACCAGCACCAGCGGAAAATGCAGTCAGTGCCATTGAGCTGGGTACACAGTGGTTGTTCCGCACAGCTGAATGGCAGGTGAGCGGTGTTGAACCTGACTGGCTGACGGGTTATCTGAGCTTATTGCCTGCTGAGCGCATACAGCATTTTAGCCCGGGTGAGGCATTGGAGTCTGAAAAGACATTAGAAGCAATGGAAGGTGAGTATGACTTACCCCTTGCGCTGTTCGCCAAGCAGTTGGAACTTGAAGCGTTTAATCTACGTCAGGGCAAATTTGCAGCTAAGAAGAAGCAGCCCCAATGGTGGCGTGACTGGCGCAGTGGCTTGATTGCGGCTTCAGTCGCATTAGTGTGTTTCATTGCAGTCAAATCGACCCAGCTTCTCTTGCTACAGAGTCAGGCCGATGAACTCAGTGCTCAGGCTGTTGCGAGTTACAAGCAGGCATTTCCGAATAAAGTCGTACGCCCACACCTGTTAAAGAAACAGATCCAGAACGAGCTGAACAGTTTATCTGGTGAGCAGCAAGGCGGGTTTCTGGAGCTGACAAACCACTTTGTGACGGTTTTTGACGAGGTGAAAGACTTTGAGCCAGAGACCTTACGGTATGATCAACGTCGTAATGAATTGAGGATCCGTGCTAAAGCAAATGGCTTCCAGGTATTTGGTCAGGTGAAGAGTATCCTCGAACAGCGTGGTATGACAGTTCAGCAGGGCGCCCTTAATAATGATGGCGATTACGTGATCGGCGAGATCCGCATTCGAGGTGCAGCATGAAACAGCAAGTGATCAATTATTGGCAGTCCCTCAAAGAGCAGGAGCAAAAGTTACTGATTGTTGCCGGGGTTGTGTTCAGCGTATTTGTATTGATAATGGGCATAATTCGCCCGTTGAACAGTGCGGTTGAAAAAGCAGAAAAAGAAGTTGATAAACAACAGGCCTTGGTTTCCTGGGTAAGCAAAAGTGTGACGCAATTGAAAAGTCAGAGTTCAAGTCGTGCCTCTGCGGGCAACGTGAACTTGACTCAGCTGGTCAACCGTACTCGCGGTAGATATAAAATTGCCATCAGCAAAATGCAACCCAGCGATAACTCACTACGTGTGAATATCGACAATGTAGAGTTTAACCAGTTGATTGCCTGGCTGGACGAGCTGACCAATCAGCATGGTGTTAAAGTGGCTAACCTGGATTTGGGCAAAGAAGATGCTCCCGGATATGTTCGAGTTAGTCGTCTGGTATTAGAGAAATAAGTATGAAAAAGATCATCAGTCTGGTACTGGTTTTTTTGCTGGCGTTTAGCGTGTTTGTCGCTATCACTATGCCTGCCAGTATCGTTTTACAATTGTCACAGGGATCGCTGCCACGCGCTTTGTCTGTCGGCGCCGTGTCTGGCTCTGTATGGGAAGGGCGGATCAGCGAAGTGCGCTATGAAAACGTTCAGCTTAATGACGTTACCTGGCAGCTTAATGGTTGGGGACTACTGACCGGCCAGGTGCAGGGTAAAGTGCGCTTTGGCTCACCCAGAACACTGGATGAAATCTCAGGCAACAGTAATTTCTCGATGTCACTGTTGGATAAGTCGGCTAAGCTGGATGATGCGATACTGCGCTTTAGTGTTGAGCAGGCTATGCAGCAGGTTACACTGCCTTTGCCCGTGGATGCCAAAGGTCGTGTGATTTTGAGTATTGATGAATACCATACCGGACAGCCTTATTGTGAAGCGCTTAATGGTGAGATCAGTAGCCCGAATATTGATATCAAAGGCCTCACGGGTTGGTTTAGTATCGGTGATATGAGTGGTACATTGGCCTGTAAGTCTGGCGATATCGCCGTGACGGTGGATCCGGAAAATCGCCTTGGGCTGCGTGCTGATGCAACCCTGGCTGCCAACATGCAGTTCCGCGTTGCGGGCAATATCAAACCAGAGGCTTCGTTACCTAAAGAAGTCCACGACGCAGTTAAGTTCTTAGGACGTCCGGATAGTGAAGGGCGTTACCCGGTAAGTTTATAAACAATGATGACCTTTAGTTACGAGGCGCAGCATCAGGCTGCGCTCAGCGAGTATCTTGAGCAACGCCCTGGAGCTATGAGTCTGCGTGGCGTTGAAGGCTATCTGTTTGCGCTGATTTGTGGCCCAGATGGAATAGAGCCAGAACAATGGCTGAGTGAGGTGAGTCTGAATGATGAGGCGTTAAAAGAGCATACTGTGTTCGCTTTTTTAGCATTACATCACCATATTAGCGAGCAGGTTTTTTCTGGCCAGTTTTCTCTGCCTGTGCAGGCACAGTCTCTGTGGGCTGAAAAGCAGCAGTGGAGTCAGGGATTTTTACTGGCCAGCCAGCAGTATTATGAACGCCTGATGAGTGCCTCAGGTATATCACAAGAGTTGATTCAGGCGTTGCAAATGGCCACTGAACAGCTAGCTTTTTTCAGCCTCGAAGAGCAGCAAGTTGCACAATTTTGTCAGCAAGGGGGGCATGATATGGCTGCCTTTTGTGCTGAGCAACTTAGCCTTGCTAACGACTTTGCGCAAGGGTATGCCGCACTGATAGAGCAAGTCGCTCTGGCCAGCGGCCTGTATAACGAGTAACTCAGTTACATCAAATCAAGAGCGATGTGGGTGCAGCCTTTCGCGCAATGGGCACTGCCTTTAGTCCCCTCAGCACCGGTCAGGTCGAGCAACACAGGCTGATTGCAGTGTGAGCATAATACAGTCTGACCTTTGCTTAATTTTTTCAACAGGGCCTTTTGGTCATTAAAAGACTTAGCCCTGGCTTTGTTGAGTTGAGAAAAATCCATTACAAACCCGCCTGTTTCAATGAACTCGCTGCAATCTCACACACTGTCAGAAGCTTCGGACCATAGAAATACATATTCAGCTCATTGCCTTCACAAAACTTCAGGTGAAACACCTTCATTTTCTCATTGGTTGATAATGCAGACATGATGTAAGACTGCTCAGACTCTGTCAAAGTCAGCTCTTTATTGATCTGCTGGCGGGCCAGTTTCGCTGCCATACTGTACTGGGCTTTGCTGGTATCCCCAAGCAGGTCTACACCATACTGGATCATTTGCTCGCGTGGCTCTTTGATGCTCGGGTGGTCTATGGTGAACAGGGCCAGGATCACCACAACTAAAATCAGGTACTTTTTCATAACTGCAACTACTTTGATCTAAACAGCTAAAAGATGTCGCCAGTGTAATAAAATGAGGGAAATAAAAGCAAGTTTAGTGCTAGGAATTTTTTATTACTTAGTTTAGTTGCAATGCTGTTTTATGTCGGCTTTTCCCTTTAAAATGAGCAAGATCTAATCCAGATTGATATACTACACATATAAAATAGAGGTCACTGTAGCAAGTACCTGTCCCAGGCGCGTAAGGAGCTGTGATGGACAAACAAATTAAGGTCAAGAATATCCCCGTCGACGTCAAAATTCATAAACCCGACGATTTACAACCAGACAGGTTTAACCCACGCAACCGCATTTATGTCAGGGCTGTCACCGGGTTGCATCAGAAGCTCAGGAAGCAGATTGGTTTTATCGGCATGTTGGCCTTCATGCTGTTACCCTGGATCAATTTCAATGGCGAGCAGGCGGTGCTGTTCGATATTTTTGAGCAAAAGTTCAACATTTTTGGTCTGACGTTGTGGCCTCAGGATTTAACCATTCTGGCTTTTATTTTGATGATTGCGGCCTTCGCCTTGTTTTTGGTGACTACTTTCTATGGCAGGGTGTGGTGCGGTTATACCTGTCCGCAAACGGTCTGGACCTTTATTTTTATCTGGTTTGAAGAAAAATTAGAGGGCACAGCCAATCAGCGTAAAAAGCTTGATCAGCGGCCTATGGACTTTGATAAATTCTGGCGTAAATCAGCTAAGCATTTAAGTTGGATGCTGTTTTCCTTGTATACGGCCATTTCGTTTGTGGGCTATTTTACGCCCATCCGAGAGTTACTGCCTGATCTGCTGATGTTCTCGGCCTCAGGATATGCGGCATTGAGCGTGCTGGTCTTCACTTTGTGTACTTATGGTAATGCCGGCTGGATGCGAGAGATCATGTGTCTGCATATTTGTCCTTATTCACGCTTTCAGTCCGCTATGTTTGACAAAGACACGTTTACAGTGAGTTATGACACCGAGCGTGGTGAGAGTCGCGGTCCGCGTGGTCGTAAGGAAGATCCCAAAGCGCTGGGGCTGGGGGACTGTATCGACTGTAAGTTATGTGTGCAGGTGTGCCCGACCGGTATCGATATTCGCAATGGACTGCAATACGAGTGTATAAACTGTGGTGCCTGTATTGATGCGTGTGATGGCGTGATGGATAAAATGAACTATCCAAAAGGCCTTATCTCGTATACAACTGAGCGTAACCTGGAAAGTGGCAGCGACAAAACCAAAGCGGTACGTGGTAAGCTCATCGGCTATCTACTGATCCTGATCGTGCTCAGTGGTGCGCTGGTTGCTAATGTTGCGATGCGCAAAACACTGGATCTGGATATTATCCGGGACAGAAACCAGCTTTATCGTGTGAATGTAGAGGGACTGGTTGAAAACACCTATACACTGAAGATGATCAACAAGGCACAGGTGCCTCAGACTTTCCTGATCAGCATTCGCGGTTTGTCTGACTTCACGATCATTGGTAAACAGGAAATTCAAATCGCGGCGGGCTCAACCGTCGACCAGCCTTTATCGGTTGTGATCGACCCGTACGATTTGACGCTGCCGGTGACGGAATTTGAATTTGTCATTACAGTGAAAGACGAACCTGAAGAGTACATCGCACAGCCAACGAACTTTTTTAAGGGTCGTTAGCGTAGATAGGGTACAATGGGGTAACTCATTTACTTCATAAAAAGCGGGTTAGCCCGCTTTTTTGTTACTTGGCCCACCGCTATTGAGGTGAAAGGCTGTGAAAGGTAAAAATTATGACTGATTTCAGTTTTCAGAACTTAACGCCCGATCTGATCCTCGATGCTGTTGAAAGTGTAGGTATCTATCCCGAATCCGGATTGCTGCCACTCAACAGCTATGAGAATCGGGTTTATCAGTTTCGTGCTGATGATAACCGTCGTTATGTTGCCAAGTTTTATCGGCCCGAGCGTTGGCAGTCAGAACAGATCCAGGAAGAGCACGATTTCACACTGGCTCTGCAAGAAGCCGAAGTGCCCGTTGTCGCTCCGCAGCGTGTTGACGGACAAAGTTTGTTTGAGCATCAGGGCTATCGATTTTGTTTATTTCCGAGTGTCGGTGGTCGCCAGTTCGAAATGGATAACCTGGATCACCTGGAAATGTTAGGGCGCTACATTGGTCGTTTACACAGCGTTGCACAGCAAAGTGAGTTTGTTCACCGCCCCGCGATTAATGTTGTCGGTTACCTGCATCAACCACGCAAGGACATTTTGGCGTCTGAGTGTTTGCCTGAAACATTGCGGCTGGCGTTTACCACGGTGCTTGATCAGGTAATTAACAAAGCTGAAGAAAAATTCACACCATTCCAGCAGATCCGTTTGCATGGTGATTGTCATGCTGGCAATATTCTATGGTCTCAGGAACAGGTAATGATTGTGGACCTTGATGATTGCCGTCAGGGGCCCGCTGTTCAGGATCTCTGGATGATGTTAAGTGGTGACAGGCAAAATCAGGTCATGCAGCTTGATACCCTGTTATCCGGCTACGAAGAGTTTGCCTCGTTCGATACATGCGAACTGGCGTTAATTGAGCCGCTAAGAGCAATGCGTATGGTGCATTATATGGGGTGGCTGGCCAAACGTTGGCATGATCCGGCGTTTCCCCGGAACTTTTCGTGGTTTGCAACAGACAAATACTGGGAACAACAGATCCTGGCGTTAAAAGAACAACTTGCCGCACTGGATGAAGCGGCGATCAGTCTTTATCCATAAAAATTTAGAGAGAATAGTAATGTTAAAATCGATTAAGGTTGCGCTAATTGCGTTGTGTATGCCTGTGCTGGCAATGGCTGCCGATTTCACGGATGGCAAACACTACCAGACATTAACAACGACAAAGAGTGAGTCGGCCAAGGTCACTGAATTCTTTTCCTTTTACTGCCCGCATTGCTTTCAGTTTGAACCGGTAGCTAAAGCACTAGAAAAAAGCCTGCCAGCGGGTGCTGTATTCGAAAAAAGCCATGTTAATTTCCTGGGTGGACTGTCACCTGAAGTGCAAAGTTACCTGAGTTATGCCTACATCATTGCTAAACACCACGGTAAAGCGCAACAGGTGAGCGATCAGATCTTCAACACCATTCACGTGCAGCAGGTACAGCTAAAAGACCTAAAAGATATCAAAAAGCTGCTGGAAGCCAATGGTATCAGTGGCGAGCAGTTTGATGCAGCGATGGCCAGTATGCCAGTTATTAGCGCGGAAAAAGTCATGGTTGAAAAGCAGAATACTTTCAGCAAAGCTGGCGCACTGACAGGAGTGCCGACTTTTGTTGTGAATGACAAATACAAAATTAACCTGAGAGAGTTGAGCAGTCAGGCTGAGCTGGATGAGCTGGTTAAACACTTACTAGAAAAATAATGGGAGCAGACCATGTTTAAACCAATTTGCGCCGCAGCATTGGCGCTATTATTACCTTTGATGGCAAGCGCTGCCAATTTCCAGGAAGGTAAGCATTATGAGGTTGTCGCAGAGCGGGGCACCAAAAAGCCTGAAGTAACCGAGTACTTCTCGTTTTATTGTCCGGCCTGTAACAACTTTGAATCCTTAATTGGTGAGTTCAAACCAAAACTCGACGGCGACGTGAAATTCAAAAAAAGCCACGTTGACTTTGTCGGTGTACGTGACCCTGATATCCAGCAGATGATGAGTAATGCATTGGCGACAGCGTCTGTATTACCGCAAAAAGATAAGATCGTTGCGGCGATGTTTGCCCATTTGCACGGCAAGCGTGGTAAGTTCAACGAGGTTGCTGACATTAAAGACTTGTTTGTAGCTCAGGGCGTGTCTGCGGAGAAATTTGATAAACTGTACAAGAGCTTCTCTGTACGCACTAAAGCGAAGAAAATGAAGCGTTCACAAGAGCAGATGCAAGACAGAGGCGCGCTGACGGGTGTACCGACTTTTATTGTCAACGGCAAATACAAGCTGATCTTGTCGCGTGAATCTGGCGTGACTTCACCGGACGATATTGCCGCTCTGATCAACTATCTGGCGAAAAAATCCTAATCTTTAAGATGAAAAAAACCCGCGATGAACGCGGGTTTTTTTATGCCTAAAATTCACTTTATTTTCTGGTCAGAAAGACGCCCGACTCCACATGGTGGGTATAGGGGAACTGATCGAAAATGGCGATGCGTGAGATCTGGTGCGTGTCGCATAGTAATTCCAGATCGCGTTCCAGCGTATCCGGGTTACAGGAAATATAAATGATGTTGTCGTATTGGCTGACCAAGTTACAGGTGAGCTCATCCATGCCTGCGCGAGGTGGATCGACTAAAATGGTCTGGCAGTTGTAACTTTGCAGGTCTATGCCTTTGAGGCGTGAGAACTGCTTTTCGCCCTTCATGGCCGCCGTAAATTCTTCACTCGACATACGAATGATATCCAGGTTATCCACCTTATTGGCTGCAATATTGTATTGTGCCGAATGAACAGACGATTTAGAGATCTCTGTGGCGAGTACTCGGTTAAATTGCCCGGCCAGGGCAATGGAAAAGTTACCATTACCACAGTACAGCTCCAGCAAATCATTTTGCAGCGGCGTACAGAGATCTTGTGCCCAGGCCAACATTTTTTCATTCACTGCCGCGTTAGGCTGAGTAAAGCTATTTTCAACCTGCTGGTAGGTGTACAGCTTGCCATTGACTGTAAGCTGCTCTGTCACAAAGTCATCGCCAAACACCACTTTTTGTTTTCTGGCACGACCGATAAAGTCGACTTTATAGCTTTGTTGTAGCTCATGACGTAAAGCCTGCATAGCCTCTTGCCAGGCGTCGTCCAGTGCTTTGTGATAAAGCAGGCTGATCAGCACTTCACCACTGAGTGTTGTCAGATAATCGATCTGGAATAACTTGCGGCGCAGGATGTCGTTGTGGCGCAGCTTATCCATCATTACCTGCATCATTTCATTGACCAAAGGGGCGCCCGGATCGAACTGATCGACTCGGATCTTTGCTTTGGTCTGTTGATCGAACATGATGTGGAACAGATCGTCTCCATCATGCCAGACGCGGAATTCGCAACGCTGGCGATAGTGGCTTTTTGGGGAGTCGTACACTTCCAGTTGCGGCGCATCGAAGCGGGCAAATTGCGCACTGATCCGCTGTTGTTTTTCTGTCAACTGTTGCTCGTAGGTCGAAGTGTCAATCGTGATCACCGCCATATTAAAACCACCATAGTTAATGCAAAGAGGCGCTATTTTAGGATGCACTTTCGATTTGTCCAGCAAAGAGCAAAATATTTTGCTCTTTTATTGTACAATAGACTTAAGCTTAAGGCGTTTTGGCCGATAACCAACTATCAAGTAAAGCGGAGAGCAGACATGAAAATCGGACAGTTGAATCAGCTGTTGAATCCGGCGATGCAGCATAACGCGGGTAAAGCCAAATCGCTTATCCCTAATATGTCAATTAATACGGATAGTTACCACGGAAACAAATCTCAGGCAGCGGCAAAGATCCTCGATGATAAACTCGCACAAGCACTGGGCATTGAGAAAAAAGAAGAAAAAGACAAGCCCCTGTTTGATTTTGAAGAAATTGTCAAAAATGTGCTGGGGTTTGTCCAGGGGGCGGTGAAAAAAGCCAAGGCCGCCGGAGAAGACGACGACACACTTAAAAGTATGCTTGATCAAGCACGCAAAGGCGTGCAGATGGGAATTGATGAAGCGTCTGAAGATTTAAAAGGCACAGGCCTGTTTAATGATGAAATTGAGGAAGGCATAGAAAAGTCCCGCGAAGGGATTTTTAAAGGGTTAGATGAGTTTGAAAAGGAACTGTTTGATCCTAAACCACAGCAAGTATCAGTGAGTGCTGCACAGTTTGCCAGTTTATCTAATCAAGCTGAGTATGCCTTCACCACAGCTGAAGGCGACGAAGTGGTGATTTCTTTCAGTGATGCGATGAGTCAGTCGAAAGCGGCAAGCTATGCACGTAATGGCGACGGCGAAGGGTTTGCGTATGGTGAGCAAAGCAGTCATGAGCTTAATTTTTCCATCAGTGTGAATGGCGACCTCAACGAAGATGAGCAGGCTGCGATTAATGACATGATGAAAGACATCCGCGATGTGAGCGATACCTTTTTCGCCGGTGACTATGATGATGCGTTTGCCAAAGTGCAGGAACTGGGAATTAACAGTGAGCAAATCGTCAATTTCACTATGGATCTGCGCCAGACCAAAACTTCCGCTGCGATTGCCCAGTATCAACAGAGTAATCCTATGAAAGATCTGGAAAAAGCACTGCAGCCATTGGATCAACGTCTTGAAGGGATCCATGATGAAGCGAAAGGACTGGGCATAGAAGCTCAGTTGCCGGATATCATGGCCTGGATAAACGAAGGCCAGGCGCGTCTGAATGAGTTTCTTGATTATGCTCAAGGGTTCTTTAGTGCACTTGAATCTCGTCAGGCTGATAAGCAAGATCAGCAAGTATAAAAGGGAGCTCAATTTCTCTCAGTTTAGGATTTGACGTAAGTATTTATTTTAAACCCTGACCGTGGCACACTGCGCGCGAACTGTAATTAAGGAGCGCATGTGCCACATATTCTTGTCTTTGATTCTGGTATTGGCGGAACCAGTGTGCTTACGCACATTCGTAACGCTTTGCCTCATGCCGACTACAGTTATGTGATGGATAATCAGCTGCTGCCTTATGGCTTGCAATCCCAGCAGACGATCCAGCAGCGTTTGGCTGCGCTCATCAAGTGGATTGACCGTGACCTGCGCTCTGTCGATATTATCGTGATTGCATGCAATACCGCCTCAACCTATGCGTTGGGAGCAACTCGCCAATTAACCTCTATTCCGATTGTCGGAGTAGTTCCTGCGATTAAGCCCGCGGCATCAGCCAGTCGCGCAAAGCACATTGGTTTACTGGCGACTCCAGCAACCTCTCGGAATATCTATACGCAGCAGTTGATCCAGCAATTTGCCAATGAATGCCGGGTTGACCTTTATCAGTCGACTAAGCTGGTTGAACTGGCCGAGCAGTTTTACTGGTCCGGTGACATTGATCGGAAACAGCTTGTCGCTGAGATCAACCAGCTTAACTTCTCACCTGAGTTAGATCATCTGGTACTTGGTTGCACGCACTTTCCTATCATTGGCAAACCCCTGAGTGAGTCTATCCCAGAGTCGGTAGCTCTGATTGATTCAGGGGCTGCAATTGCTAGGCGGGTGTGTACCTTACTTGCACAAGATAGTGTTGTTAAGGAAGATACGGGTCAGGCTCATTGCTCAGCAATGAAACAAGGGACAATGAACTGGTATGCAACGGCACAACAGGCACATCCGGTTGAGCGGCCTGAAATCAAACTGATCAATCTTGATCATGAATAACTGAAGCATTTGTTGGTAAGATGCATTTGCGCAAACTCTGATCCAAGATCAACAAATAAGTGCGGTAATAAAAAAGGGGTGGTAACCAGATTGGCACCACCCCTGTTTGTGTGTACAACGAGCTGTTATCAAATTAAAGATCAGTCCTGATCGTTAGTAGTCAGCGATTCTTGTTTTTGTTTCGCTTCTCTGACTTTTAACGTGCGTTGCTGAAACTCAGATTCATTGAGCTCGTTGATGGCCCTTAGTGCATCGGGCTGTGGCATTTCAACAAATCCGAACCCGCGGCGTTTACCTGTGTTCTTATCTTTAAGCAAACGAACCGAAAACACTTGCCCTTTTTCTTCAAACAAATCTCTGACGACCTGTTCATTTGCTCTGTAAGGTAAATTACCGACATACAGTGTGGTTGTTTCTACTGTTCCACTGACGTCACTGCCCGTATTTCCTGTTGAGGAAGCAAAAGCTGATGCTATGCCTCCGATGATGATACCTAGCGCCAACAATAAGGCGGGATCAATTTGACTGTTTAGCAGTACAAAATGGCCAAGCGCATAACTCAATATTGCCAGGAGAAGTACAGTAAACAGTGTCTTACGATCGAGAATATTCATAAGGATCTACCAAAAAACGTTGAATACACATTAATTTAACAAGAAAGGTTGCTATATTAACGACTTAATCAAATATCGCAATAATTAAATATAGAACCTGTTGAAAAGATTGCACCTTCTTGATGGATTTACCGTCAGTATTGAGGGTTTAAAGATAAATGATCAAAAAGATCCAAAAAAATGAAAAAAGGGGTTGCATCGTTTTTCGATTTCCCTATAATGCGCATCCACCGACACGGGGCACAACGCTGAAAAGCAACGAGCCAAGTGAAGGAAAAGCCAAACGGAAAGCTT
>NZ_JBSWYM010000024.1:0-56096 GCF_056161105.1 Pseudoalteromonas sp. AWH4_217
TAGAAATGTTACCGCTCGACTTGCATGTGTTAGGCCTGCCGCCAGCGTTCAATCTGAGCCATGATCAAACTCTTCAATTAAAAGTTTTTTGTTTGAAGTAAACTTCAAACCATGCTCAATGAATTCTGATTTTGTCTGTTTCTACTTTTCAAAAAAGTAAAATCAAAACGAATTGACTATGTTAGTCACTCAGTTCAGTTGAGACTCTAAATTTTTGTGCGTCATTCAGTAAAACTGAAATTCGCTGTTAGAACTCAATCTGTACGAGTGCCCACACAGATGATTGCTTCATATTTTTAAAGAACGGTGCGACTTAATGTCGCTGCGCTGTTAGCGCTGAGGGTTGTGCATTTTAATCACTCCCCTTTTAATGTCAACACTTAACTTTGAAAACTTTCAACACTAAGTTTTATCTGACTTCCAACTCGTTAGCTTGTTGCTTTTCAGCGTTGTGCCCCGTGTTGGTGGATGCGCATTATAGGGAAATCGAACCTCAGCGCAACCCCTTTTTTGAAGAAAAATACCCAACCCGACTCATTCGAACAAATAACACACAAAAAAACCGTTTATCTTCAATTTAAGCCTGAAATTCATTCAAATAAAAAAGGTTTCCAGCTGTGCTTAGAAACCTTTTTATTACTCTTATAATATATTTTAGCCTGGAAGTAATAACCTGTGTCATCTAGAGAACGCCAAGTGTAGACACTATAAATGATTACCCAGATTGCTATATAAAGAAAACCTATTTATCTAGACGCAAACCGCATCATAAAAGTATCGCTTGTGCTTTTTTACCGATGTACCCGACTGCTCAACTTCCATCATATTGTTGTCATCCAGGCATACGTGGAATTCACTGTGCCCTGTAGACGCACTCAAAGGCATCACTAACTTAGGGTTAGACCAAGAGTCACCAAAACCAACCTCCAGATCTTGTAAATCCTCAAACTCGGCTGACAGCCTATAACAAGAGCCAGGAAAGATCTGCGTCAGGGTAAGCGCTTTGATATCTCCTTTTTGACATAGAAATGCGAAAATTGGCTTTGATGTTTTGTTCTCATAAGTAACAGCAATATTTGTAATCACAGTGGCATTCTCTGACTGAATAATCTATGTGCAAACTATAGATTTCTGACAGATAAAAGCAATTACGGGCCATTACAGTTTTGTTCCTTACACATTACCTCACGCTCTTATGCTTATGTATCTGATGAAACTGCCACAGCACATTTAGGATCTGCCATTCGCCGGAGGCCGTTTTATATAAATGCATATAGTCTATCCACTCGTCAGTGATCAGTTTTACAGTAGCCACACGTTTATCAATATCTAAAATTCTCAGTTCCATTTTTGGTTGGGCTGCAAAACGAGTACCCACACGGTTGTATTCTGCGGCAAGTTCAATCATTCCTTGTTTACCCATAGCCATGACGAATTCCTCGCCTTGCTGATCGCGCCAATAAGTCCGCTTTATCAGCTCATCATCTGTTACTTTTGCCATCAACTCAGGGCGAACTTCTATCTGCGCAATCAAATAGCCCTTAGCTGCGAACTCTATCGCTTGCTTATCAGCTTCTGTTGTTGCATAGCTATATCCCGATACCAAAACACAGCAAGTTAAAATAAGTTGAATATATATTGCCATCGTTGGCTCCTTCGTAAAACTGTTGTCATTCCGGCAGCCAGACACGACTTCCGTATCAACAAGGTTAAAGGTATCGCTCAGCCATACAACTTAAGGTTTTCTGATCCCGCCGTTTGAATAAATAAAACTCTTAATTTCAAAAAGGTAGTTTAATATTAAAACGACACTCTCCTCACCATTGGCTAGATTTGCTACTCTAGCGACTTCAAAAAGCAATTAAGCCAGAAAGGACTCTCATGTCGACCACAACGTGCCACGACCAACCCAACGAATCACCGATTGTATTTGCCTTAGTTTCAGCCATGCTATTTTGGGGAATGAGTTGGATTTCAGGAAAAATTATCGCAGAGGTTGCACCCGCTCAGGTCACCGTATTCTACCGACTTTTTCTGGCTGCAATCAGCATGCTTCCTATTATGTGGGTAATGCAAAAATTCAACTTGCTGAACCTCAGGTTCAATAAGCGCGCTTTAGTATGGTCACTGCCAGCAGGCTTTTTTCTCGCTTTTTACAATCAGTTGTTTTTTCTTGGCCTGGCCGATGGGTTGCCAGGTAAGGGTGGCATGCTGGTCACCACCTCCAATCCCGTGTTTACCTTTATTTTGAGTGCCATATTATTGGGGCAAGCCATCAACCGGCGCCAGGGAATTGGGCTGGCGATGGGTCTGGGCGGTGGACTAATGATGATTGAAGTGTGGCATTTCGACCTTGATCAGATACTTTCTGCAGGTAATCTGTACTTTATCCTCGCCTCACTCACCTGGGCCTTTTTGACCCTCATCAGCCAGCGCGGGACCCGTTATGCTGACTTCATTACATTTAGTACGCTCATGTATTTTTGGGCTTCGTTATTAAGCTACGCATTTGCTTATCAACATGACCCTTTCATCGGTGCAGCAAAGTTTCCGACGTATTACTGGCATCACTTGCTGTTTTTATCGATCGTCGTGGTAAGCATCGCCACCAGTGTATTCTTCCTGGCAACACAAAAGCTTGGTCCCAACCGTTCAAGCTCTTTCGTCTTCGTGGTACCCGTCACTGCAATGGGACTGTCTGCCTGGTACTTTGGTGAACGGCTCAGCGTAGGCGTTGCTGTGGGCGGTGCGTGTGCTTTGTGTGCTGTTTATTTACTCAATAAGAAAGCGTCAAGCTAGAACGCAATAAAGAAAGCCGATACTATGAATCGGCTTTCTGACCAAGACCAACCTTAACCAGCTACCCTCGTTACAGATTTGGTACTGAATCGTTCAAATAAGATGGGCAATACAAATAACGTGAGCAAGGTTGAAGTAATCAAGCCACCGATAACCACACTGGCTAAAGGTTTCTGAACTTCTGAGCCTACCCCCGAGGACAACAGAATTGGCATTAATCCCAATGCGGAGGTGAGCGCAGTCATCAATACCGGGCGTAATCGGGACGCGGCACCTTCTTGTATTGCAGTCGATAGCTCTTCTCCTGAGGCAATGCGACGATTAATGCTCTCCACGAGGACCACCGCGTTCAATACTGCTACACCGAACAACGTAATAAACCCTACAGAAGCCGGTACGGATAAGTATTGCCCAGACCAGTATAAAGAAAAGACACCACCAATCACGCCCAACGGAATACTCATCATTACAAGAGCAGCCTGACCTGCGGAATTAAAGGTCACGAACAGCAACAGGGCCATTAACAACAAGGCACAGGGAATAACGAGCGCTAACCTTTTTTGGGCACGTTGCTGACTTTCAAACTGACCGCCAAACTCAATACTGTAACCTGGAGGAAGTGATAACGCACCGTCAATCTTTGCTCTGATATCTTCGACAACGCTGCCCATATCCCTGCCAGACACATTGGCCTGCACAACTATTCTGCGCTGCACGTCATCGCGGCGGATCTGTACCGGGCCTGACGCAAATTCTACATTTGCCACTTCTTTTAAACTGACCCAGGCACCTGAGGGGGACAGAAGTCTCAGAGATTCTATTACAGCGGGGTTGCGCCTGGCAGGTTCAGTCAGTCTGACGTAAATATCATACCTTTCATTCCCCTTTACAACCTGACCCGCGGTATTGCCCCCTAAACCACTGCTGACCAACTCCATTACATCGCTGACAGAGAGTCCAAAACGCGATAAAGCTTCCCTGTTTGGTGTGATCACCAATTGCGCCTCCCCACTCAGCTGCTCCAATGCGACATCCACTGTGCCGGTGACGCTCTGGACTAAGTGCTCAAGCTCCTCTCCTTTTTTCATCAATACGGTTAAATCCGGACCGAGCAGTTTAATCGCTAGCTGAGCTTTAACGCCCGATAGCAACTCATCAACGCGAGTCGCAATAGGCTGAGAGAAGTTAAAAAGCAAACCCGGGTGAACGGCAAGTGCCACCGCCATTTTCTCTTGCAGCGCTACCCTTGTGTCCGCATTTTTCCACTGGTCAACAGGCCTGAGTCCAAGATAGATTTCAATGTTGTTGACCGGCTCGGGATCGCCACCGACCTCTGGGCGGCCAATGCGGCTCAGTGCATAAGTGACTTCTTCAAATTCCAATAACGTTTGCTCCAGTTTAGGCGCAACAGACAAAGCCGTTTCCAGACTGGCAGACGGTGCCAGTGTTACACGTAAATTCAAGGTCCCTTCTTCCAGCTCAGGGACAAACTCAGTGCCAATTTGTCCCAGTGTGTATATCGCAAATACAAACAAAGCCGAGATGACCATAAGCAATGCTTTGCCGTATCGCTGCGCTTGTGTCAGTAACTGTCGATAGTACTCTTCCACTTTTGCTAACATCGCATTGCGCTGCCCCGGTTTGCGGCTTTTCAGCAAATAGCAGGCTAAAGGCGGCACCACCAGCAAAGCAATCACAACGGCACACACCATGGCCAGCATAATGCTAATAGCCATGGGTACGAAGAGCTTGGCTTCAACGCCCTCGAAGGAAAACAAAGGCAAAAAAACCAACAGGATAATCGTGGAAGCAAAAAAGATAGGTCTGGCGACATCCATTGCAGCTAAGGTAACCAGTTCATGAAAGCGCCAGCTCTCCTCGCCGGAAGGCGCCAACTGACAGGACTGTCGTTGCAATATGCGCTCGACCATAACCACCGAGCCATCCACCAGCATACCGATAGCTACCGCCAGCCCACCCAGCGACATCAAATTTGCCGACATTCCCACCACAGACATCAGCCCTAGCGCCAGAACAATGGCCGCAGGCACCGAAAGTATAACCAGGATTGCCGCGCGCAGATTAAGTAGAAACAAGATTAACACCACGGCAATAAACACAAATGCCAGCAAAAGCGCCTGGGTTACTGTGCTCACAGCCTTGTCTATCAACATACTCTGATCATAGAAAGGTACAAATTTCACACCCGGCGGTAGCGCTCGGTTGATCTGCGCCACTTTTTCGTTTATCCCGTCAATTGTCGCTTTGGTATTAGCCCCCATACGTTTAAGAACAATACCACTCACTACCTCACCCAGGGGCTGAAGCTTGCCTGTATTATCACGCTGGGTCATGGTCACCGCTCCCTGACGGATCTCTCCACCCAATTTGACCTGTGCAATGTCACTCACTCGAACCACAGTCCCATGCTCTGTCTTGACGGGGACCTGCCGAATTTGTGCCAAGCCTGGCTCGCCACTTGCGAACCAACCAACTCCGCGGATCACCAGTTGCTCCTGACCCCGGTCGAGATACCAGCCACCTACATTGCGATTATTGTCCATTAAGGCTTGCTGCACCTGAGCCTGAGTTAACTCATATGCCAACAAGCGCGTAGGGTCCAGATCCACTTGATATTGTTTAACCTGCCCTCCAAATGACAGCACGTCTGTCACCCCTTCTACCGGCATCAGTAAAAGTTTAACCACCCAATCGTTGATTCCACGCAGCGCCATTTCATCAAGGCCTGAACCGGGTTCAGCCACCAGCAGATATTGATAAACCTGACCCAAACCAGAGGTATTCGGGCCCATATCTGGGATACCCACAGAGTCAGGGATCAGTGAACGGGCGGCCTGCAGCCGCTCAAACACCAACTGCCTGGCAAAGTAAATATCTGTCCCTTCCTTAAAGACGACTGTCACCCCGGACAACCCTGTCTTCGACACTGAACGTACCTGCTCAACATCCGGCAGCGCATACATTACGGCTTCAATCGGGTAAGTGATCAACTGCTCAACTTCCTGTGCCGCTAACCCAGGCGCTTCAGTGTTTACGGTTACCTGAACATTGGTCACATCCGGAAAAGCATCCAGATTCAGGCGAGGTAATTGCCAAAGCGCCCCAGTCAGAATAAAGAGTGCCACAAATAGCACCAGGGCACGGTGTGTAATTGCACCTTTTATTAGCTTGTCTAACATCTTATGCGCCCTCAGTGGTTATGTGGATCAAAGCCACTTTTTGCCAATTCGGAGGCAACAAAGAATGCGCCTTCAATAACCACCCGTGTGCCCGCCTCAATCGCTTGCGAGGGCAACGCAGGTTCAATTATCACCCTATCCCCGATCAGCTTGCCGCGTACAACAGGTATAGCGACAAACTCACCCGCGTCATGTTCTACAAACACCTGCCACTTGCCCGCAGTATCGCGCGCCAGAGCTGATTCAGGCACAGTAATAACTGGGCTGGCAGTGTTAAACATAAAAAACGCACTGACAAACATCCCTGCATGTAACGTATCGTCCGGATTGTCTACTTGCAGGCGAACAATTCGAGTACGCGTAAGTGGATCCAGTGTGTGCCCCTGCTGGATCACCTCTGCCGGGTAGCGACGAAGATTGTGTTCAATCTCAACACGCGTATGGGTATTGATCGGGTCCTGCTGTGTGGCAGCTAGCCTGACTTCAACCCATAAAGTTGATTCATCGGCGAGCTGCATGATGGCCTCACCCGGCTCAAAGCGTTGGCCCTGCTCAAAGTTATCAGCCAGGACAATCCCGCTGCGCTGTGCGGACAAGGTATAGATACCCAACGATTGAGCCTCAGTCTCTTGTAACCGGTCGATATCAGACAGACTCATCCCCATCGCCAGCAGTTTGCCCTGCGCCGCCTTGAACTGGGCCTTCGCGACAACCTGCTGGTTTACACTCACGCTCGAATCGGTTAAGCGCGCGACTCGCTGCCATTCACTGGCAGCAATAAGATAGTCTGCCTGCGCCTGTGCCATATCCTGACTAAATAAGGTAACAAGCTTATCGCCCTGTTTAACTATCTGGCCCAAAACGGCATGACGGCGCTCAATCACGGAGTCAATGCGTGGCGTAACGACATAGCTGGTAAAACTATTGGCTTTGAGTTCACCTGGTGCATAAAATGGAATGCGTTCATATACTGGCTGGACTGCCACCAACTTTAGGTTGATCTTTGCCTGTTGAGCTTCGCTAAGCATCACACTTTGTGCATGAGGCTGGGTAACGCGAGAAGCCTCAACTGGCGCATGTTGTTCTTTATGACTATGATCTGGATCGGTGCTCAAACCGGCACTGACCTGCAGTGATATCAGCACTAATCCTGTAGCGTAACTAAAAATACCTTTATTCATGGTTGTGTAAATCTCTAATTCGTAGCTTGTCGTGCATCAGGTATGCTCACAAGCTTCAGCCTGTCTGTTTCAGGCAAAAATGGGACGACCAATCGCGCCGCTCATTGTCATATGACAACAGGCACACGGCTGCGATCCGTCAAACGGAAAAAACAAACGCTGACCTAAACAAGGTCAGTAGGCGCAGAATTAGGCGATGGGAGGTTTAAACTGAGATTCAATACGTCGGCGAACCTGAGTGTCGCCTGGTAAAAATGAGGTTTCAGGTTTTATTAATCCGGATACCAGTGAGAGCCTGGCTGACATCCAAATAGTATGACTACCACTACAATGACCACAATGGTGACAGTCGGAGATCACATGTCCCTGCTCATCAAAAATAAGCCTGTCCGAGGCAGAATAGTTGTCATCATGAACGTGCTTAGTTTGCAGGTGTGCTTGATCAGGTTGATGAAAGTTGCCGGGATCCACTACAGCTGTCACCGATTGCAGGCCAATCAGTAACATCATTACTATGCTCAGCAAACCCTGTCGTAAACGCAACTTACCCTCTCACGGTTAATTAATACCATTAATTTCACTTAATACTTATTCAATTTGAAAAAGCAAATTGGTATGAGTTGCCAGCAATATAGGCTGGCGCAGAGGAGATGTCAATGCTTGATTTAAACTCTATGGCATTGATATGAAATAACATTCTGACAGTTACACGAGCCATTTATACATGATATGGCTATCAATGAAACCCAGGCTAGGATGGCGGTAAGCCTTTGGTATTGTGCCAATTATTTTAAACCCCAGGCGTTGCCACAACTGTACCGCAACCTGATTACTGGCGACCACAGAGTTAAACTGCATAGCCAGGTAGCCTCTTGCTTTTGCCTCATTTTGCGAGTGCTCACACAAAGTCCGGGCAACCCCTTTGCCTCTTGCCTGGGTCGCAACCATATAGCCACAGTTACAAATATGATTACTCGGCCCCATCGCGTTGGCTTTTAAATAGTAGCTTCCCAGTATCTCATCTTCTTCAACCAAAACATAAGCACAGTCTACTTTTTCACACCATAGTGTATAAGCCGCTTGCTGCGACATATCAGGGTCAAAAGCGTAAGTCTCCTGCTGTTCAATTATCGCCTTGAAGGTTGGCCAGAATTGTTGAAAATCGCTTTGTGTCATTTTTCTTATCATATTCTCTCCTGTTTGGCGTGCTGGCGCACTTAGGTAATTGCGTTGCATGGATCAGTCTTGGTGATCTTAACTGCCCGAACTTGCGTATTAAATTTACTAAACTTAATCATGTTTTGACTATAATTTATAGCCCGTCGCCTGATAACAGCCGTATTTAATCAGCGCAGTCCAACACGCCGTGACTTGAAAGGAGACACAGCAATGCAAGCAAATGACCGCCCTGGCACCTGTCCGATATTACATAACAGCCCCACAACAGAGCAATTGGCGCAGCCAAAATGGTGGCCCAAAACATTGAACCTCGACATACTGCACCAACACGACAGTAAAACTAACCCCATGGGTGAAGAATTTTGCTATCGCGAAGCCGTAAAACAACTCGACTTCGACGCCCTAAAACAAGATCTGCATGCGCTAATGACCAACAGTCAATCCTGGTGGCCGGCAGACTGGGGGCATTACGGTGGACTGATGATACGTATGACCTGGCATGCCGCTGGGACGTATCGAATTGCCGATGGCCGTGGTGGTGCCAGCACTGGGAACCTCAGATTTGCGCCGCTTAACTCCTGGCCCGATAATACTAATCTGGATAAGGCCCGCCGCCTGCTTTGGCCGATTAAACAAAAATATGGAAACCGACTGAGCTGGGCTGACCTAATCGCCTATGCCGGGACCATAGCATATGAATCTATGGGCTTGGCAACCTACGGGTTTGCATTTGGCCGCGAAGACATTTGGCATCCTGAGAAAGACATTTACTGGGGCCCTGAATCTGAATGGCTCGCCACCAGCGACAGCGACAACAGTCGCTATCACAGTGAGCGGGAGCTGCATAACCCTCTTGCCGCCGTGATGATGGGTCTTATTTATGTCAACCCGGAGGGGGTAGACGGAAAGCCGGATCCACAAAAAACTGCCGAAGATGTGCGCACGACATTTGCCCGTATGGCCATGAACGACGAAGAGACGGTTGCACTAACCGCCGGTGGACATACGGTAGGCAAATGCCATGGTAATGGCGATGCACAGGCACTTGGCCCCGAGCCCGAAGCAGCCGACCTGGAAGCCCAGGGATTTGGCTGGCTCAATGACGGCGCCACTGGAAAACATGCCGTAACCAGCGGACTGGAAGGTGCCTGGACAAGCGAGCCAACTCGCTGGGACAACGGCTATTTTCATTTGTTGCTTAACTATGAATGGGAACTAAAAAAGAGCCCGGCAGGCGCCTGGCAGTGGCAGCCCATTAATGTGAAAGAAGAACACAAATATCCGGATGTCGCCGACCCTCAAAAGCGCCATAGCCCAATTATGACGGACGCCGATATGGCGATGAAAATTGACCCCGTCTATCGTAAAATTTCTCAGCGTTTTTACGATGATCCGGACTATTTTTCAAAGGTGTTTGCACAGGCCTGGTTTAAACTTACGCACCGCGATTTGGGCCCCGTGTCGCGTTATATAGGGCCAGATGTGCCAAAGGAAACCAGTCTATGGCAAGATCCGGTCCCGGCCGGTAATACCAGCTATGACCTTCAGGCGCTCAGACAAGCCATCGCGGCCTGCAATCTGAGTATTGCAGAGCGTGTTGCGACGGCCTGGGACAGTGCAAGAACGTTTCGCGGTTCAGATCGGCGTGGCGGTGCTAACGGCGCGCGTATTCGTCTGGCACCACAAAAGGATTGGCTAGGCAACGAACCTGCTCGACTGAATAAAGTACTGGCTACCCTCACCCCCATTGCAAAGCAACACAATGCCAGTCTGGCAGACACGCTGGTGCTGGCTGGCAACCTTGCGGTTGAGCAGGCCGCACAAGCGGCAGGTTTCGACATTCAGGTGCCGTTTACACCCGGACGGGGCGACGCCACCGATGAGATGACGGATGTCGAGGCGTTTGCCGTCCTGGAGCCGTTGCATGATGCGTTTCGTAACTGGTTAAAAGCACCCTATCAGGTGAGCCCGGAAGAGCTCATGCTGGACAAAGCCCAGTTGCTGGGGCTCACAGCCCCGCAGATGACGGCACTGCTGGGTGGCATGCGTGTACTCAACACCAATCATGGTGACACGCAACATGGTGTATTTACAGATCAGCCTGAAGTATTAAGCAACGACTTTTTTATTACGCTGACCGACATGCAATACCAGTGGCAGCCGAAGGATGAACACACTTATCTATTGATTGACCGTCAGAGCGGCGAAGTGGCGTGGACGGCAACCCGCGTCGATCTGGTTTTCGGCTCTAACTCAGTATTACGCAGTTATGCTGAATTTTATGCACAGGACGATAACCGTGCCAAATTTGTACAAGATTTTGTTGAGGTTTGGGCAAAAGTGATGCACGCCGATATGGCATAACGGTCAGACGAACAAGACACCGACCCGGGATGAGTCGGTGTTTCAGGCTAGCCTTTGTTTTGTTGCAACCAGCGGTCCAGGCTGTTGGCAAACTGTTGTTTTTCTGCCTGTCCCAGCGGAGGTGGACCGCCACTGACCATACCACTGCTGCGCATGGTATCCATAAAATCACGAATATTCAGCCGGGAGCGAATGTTTTCCCGGGTAAATTCTTCGCCGCGTGTGCTCAGTGCTAGTCCGCCTTTCTCTATAGCCTCTGCCGCCAGCGGAATATCACTGGTGATCACTAAATCCCCCGCGTTCATACGACGTACAATTTCGTTGTCAGCGACGTCAAAACCACTGCTTACCTGTAGCTTGTGAATATAGGGTGACGGCGGTGTTTTTATATACTGATTGGCGACGAATGTGACGGGCATCTGGGTTCTTGCTGCGGCACGAAACAGAATCTCGCGGATCACCACAGGACACGCATCTGCATCCACCCATATGTTTTTCTTGTTGTCCAAAGTTGGCTCATTTACTCTATTGGTTATGCGACAAGTGTACAACTTGCCGCAGCCAAGCTAAAGCGTGAATTTCGACAGCAGCCCCTCTTGTTCATGAGCATGTTGTGCCAGCACCTTGCTGGACTCGTACTGACGAATCGCAAAACTCCCTACCTCTACGCTAATATCATTGATATTAGAGGTATTTTTATTAATTTCCTCAATCACCACACTTTGTTCTTCTATGGCGGTTGCAATCTGAATATTGCGATCCATGATGTCTTTGACGGCTTCGGATATCTCATTAAGCATACCCGTGGCCTGCTCTGTTTGCTCCACACAGAGCAAAGTTTTATCGCGACTGCTGCCCATCGCACTTTGGACCTGTATCGACGAGGCTTGGATCTGCTCTATCATGGACTTGATTTCGGTTGTCGATTCTTGCGTCTTGGTCGCCAGTGAGCGTACTTCATCAGCAACCACGGCAAAGCCCCGCCCTTGCTCACCAGCCCTGGCTGCTTCAATGGCGGCATTCAATGCCAACAGGTTTGTTTGTTCTGCAATACCGTTGATGACAGACAAGATGTTTTCAATACTTTGGCTATATTCGGCCAGTTGCGTACTCATTTCGTGTGATGTGTTAATTTCGTCTGCTAACGCGCTAATTTCTCCACGGGTTTTCTGGAATACCTGCTGACCCTGCGCCGCTTTTTCATTAACGGAAGTAATGGATGTTGCCGCATTCTGCGCACTGCCAGCTATCTCACTGGAGGTGGTGCTCATTTCGTGCATTGCCGTTGCCAGCCCCTCGATTAACTGTACTTGCTCAGTGAGCTGAGAGCTGGACTGATTGGCCAAAGTTCGTGCCTCGTCACAACTGGCAACCACCATATCAGCCCGCTGTTTCACGTCAGTTACCAAGCTATGTAACGACCCCAGAAACTGGTTAAACTCCTGCGCCACCTTACCGCATTCATCCTGGTGCTTTATGCGTACACGCTGCGTCAGATCGCCGCTACCTGACGCAATGTTGGTGATCGCATCGTTGAGGTCTTTCAATGGTCTAAGTAGCTGAATTGCTAACGCACGACTCAGAAATGCCCCTAGCAGGATCGCCACAACAGCAAGCATCAGAGTGCTCATAGACAACTCTCTCAGATCACGAAACACCAGTGCTTTATCAAGCAAGACTGCCAGATACCAATCCGTGCCGTATTGCTGAGACAATGGATAAAAGTAGAGTAGCTTCGCCTCCCCTTTTACAGTCACTTCCAATAGGGTCTGCTCTGCTGATTTATGCAATTGAGGCGATAAAGCACTAAGCGGCTTGCCATTGAGCTTGGCATTTTGGTGAGAGACGATGGTCCCTTTGCTGTCTACTAAAAACGCATAACCTGTGCCATCAAAGTTCACTGCATTGACGCTTTTGGCAATGGTATCCAGACTGAGATCGCCGCCAATGGCACCGCGAAACTGGCCACCCGAATTGATAGGTGCCACCACTGAGAGCAATAACTCCCCCGTCGCGGCATCCGTATACGGGCTGGTAAACACCGTC
Organism: Pseudoalteromonas sp. AWH4_217; assembly: GCF_056161105.1. Classification (NCBI taxonomy): domain Bacteria; kingdom Pseudomonadati; phylum Pseudomonadota; class Gammaproteobacteria; order Alteromonadales; family Pseudoalteromonadaceae; genus Pseudoalteromonas; species Pseudoalteromonas sp. AWH4_217. The sequence goes on from NZ_JBSWYM010000024.1 coordinate 12,770, forward strand.
TTGCCTTTGTCTCTGGCCAGTTTGTACCAGCCCCGCTCCCGAAAGTCGACATCCGGCGGATTTTGCCGGTTAGGATTGTTCGACCTTAAAACGGGCTCGTTACTTAAAGTACCAAACGCCAGCAAAAATGCCTCTTTAAAATAGGGTGATTCAAGCCCCTTTTGAAATTGTTCCGGACTAAAATCGGCTTCAATCTGACTTCGCAGTAATCTAATCAAAGCGGCTTTCTCGGCCAGCCAGTTATCAATTCCCAACGCCAGTAACTGCGCGGAATCACTCACATAGGCGGTGGTTTTCTTATTCATAGAAGTATTCACCAACCAGTACGTGGTCGTGCTGATCACTAAGATGATCACGAAGATGAGAAGCGCCGATGCCAAAGAGAATTTGCTGCGGATTTTCATATAATTTAGGCCAATTAAAATCACCCTTTGCCAAAGTGTTGTCTATAATTCGATTTATCGCAACTAACGCAACGAATTTGGTAATTTGCTATGAAAATCGCGATCTCTTCTGTAGCTAAAGCTATCCTGGTGGCGCTGTGTATCCCATTATCCAGCAGCCATGCAAGCTCAGAGCGCCCTGTCACAATGGCAGATATCGAAGCTCTGGAAGCGCAACTGCGGGCATTAAAAGCACGCTTCGAGAAACAACACCCACCGACAACAGCAACGCACGTATCTGAGCCCGCTGCCAAAACCTCACAACCGACAGCGGACAAACAAAAGCCTGCTCATACATCCAAGGAAACAGCCCAGGAAGAAAAGCGTACATTAGACGTCTATGCCACAATGCGCCCGACTTACGGCCGCCTTGAAACTAATGGCGAGGACAATTGGGACGTACGCGATGCACTGTCTCACGCCGGACTCAAAGTAACGCACGAATTCGACGAAGACTGGAGTGCTGAGCTGCATGGTGAATGGAGTATTGACGTTGCAAATGAAGGCAATTTTGGTCGCTCTCGGCGAGCCTACACTGCCTTAAATACACCTGTAGGCCGCTTTGGTATTGGTAAGCAAAGACCCGCGCAGTATTTATTCATCGCCGAATACGTTGATATCTTCAACCATGCTAACAGTCCGTTCGCCTATGATCCTGAGAGCTTGTTCTTTGTTGATAACCTAATAAGTTACCGGCTCACCCCCGGACCCTTTACTTTTGTCGCAGTTGCACAATTTAATGGAGAATCAGGCAGCAATTCTGACGATTTAATCAATGTGGGTCTGAGCTATGATGCCAACGATTTGCATGCAGCTATCACCTATCAGCAAAATGATGTTTATGCGGATGATATCCAGCTTGGAGACAATAATCTTTGGGCGACCTCACTGGCTTACCAGTTTACACCCCGCTTCTACGCAGCGGTTGCCTATCAGGACAAAAATTATGACCGACGCGCTCCGGGCGCCGATCGCAGCGGCCACACCTTTGATTTATCATTCGCCTATCAACTGGCCAAAGCCTACAAGTTGAAAGCTGGGTATTTTGATTTTGATGACGGTTTTCAGGATTCAGATCCCGCGGCTGGCAGCTTTGATGGGTTTAACGTCACCCTGGAATGGAGCCCGATCAAGGTACTCAGGGTACACCTGGAGTACCTTAACAAGTCGTTTGTCAACGGTGATGATTTCGACTCCATTTCAATCGGTTTTCGGTACGATTACAAAACCACGATTGAGTACTAAGGCTGGCTTTGGTTGTAGAGTACGGGCGACTGACCCTGCCATTGCAGCCATAAGCCTGAGTCCAGTGCCAACTGACACATAAAGTGGGCAACATTAATACGACTGGTTTGCCCGGCGTTAAAAATGGCATCTCTTATTGGCGATGGGTGGACGTCGTAGGCACTCACCTCAGGCTCATCAATCAGTGAATCTGGACGAACGACCACCCAGTCAACCCCTGTTTCGACGGTCGAGTACGCCCGCAGGGTCCGTGCGGCCGCTTCGTTGTCCGGATGAGGTGGCAGACATAATCTGAGTAAAGCGACTACAGCTCGATGTGCCAAAGATGGGCGTTCATTCAGCAGCTCATTGCGACATCCGGTACTGTTCATCAGGATGAATTTTACCTGAGTGTGGGCATGATTCTTATCGATTGCCTCACACACATCACGCACAGCATCACGCACCAAGCGGCGCGGCGGGCCATAAATGCCCTGAAACGTTGCCCTATGTCCCAGGCAACAAATTACCGTCTGTACGCCCGATATCAAGGCATTAAGTTCATTTGTACTGAGCTCAGCGATATCACCGACTCTGACATCCAATTGTGGGTTAGCCTTCAACCATGCCAGTTGAGTACTGCACTTTCGTACCAGCACTCTGACTGGCTCCTGCGCCGACAGCAACTGCTCAACAACCAGCTTACCCGTCGCGCCACTTGCGCCAAGCACTAAGATCATATTGCTTCCCTGGTTTTTAGTCTGCTGTCAGTGTAACGTCAGAGCGGCGAGTTAAAACCAGTACAATTGTGACAATTGGTAAGCAAATTTGTCAGCTGGCCTGAGAAGCCAGCTGAGCGTAAGCCAATCAGTTTAGTTCTTTATCTTTCCAGAACTTGGTGCCTTTGATGGTCGCCTGCAACGCCAAACCACTTTCGGTAAACGTATAGACGGTGACATCCCCATAATAAACTTCACCTTCAATGGATGCCCCTTTATCAGCAGCTCTTGCCGCCGCATCTGCGTTGCCGCCAAATGTCCAGCCCGACTCGACGAACTGTTTCATGGCCGCTTTAGTGTGAAACACCATCACGATGCGATAGTCCTTGGCACCCAGGCCAAGCCCGACTCCCCCTTCGGCCATATTCATGTAGGTTGACTTGCCCGCGATATTATCCTCCACCACGCCATAGCCTGTACCGGCAGCGACAAAAATGATGTTCAGATTCGCATTGGAAAACACCGCATAACCCGGTGCATTACTCAACTGCGCACGGATATCTGGTTTTTTACTATACAGTTTTGTCAGGGTTTCTCGTTTCATTTTATGGATTTCGGCGCGCTTTTGTGCGGCGTCGCCCGGTCCCATGGACGCACAGGCACTCAGCAACACAGATAAAACAACCGACATCAACAATGGAATTGTACGCATACCTTTTTCCTTTTACAGTTGGTACAGACAATAAAGCACTGCCTGTTGAAAAGTATCATCTTAAGGGTAGGCAGGTTAGGCGCAGCTGAACAGAACTGACAAGCAAAAAAAAGGCCGCATAAAGCGGCCTTAACACACATCATGGGTAATCATGAAGGGATAAATGTGAAAACAAGATCATTGTAGCTCGCCCGTTATAAAATAAAATCATATTATTACGTTCTGTTAGTTCGTAATTTCCGATTGATTTAATTGTCTTGTTGATCCTTGCTCACTAAACAAGGTTACTGTAATGACAGCGCCTTATGCAACGAAGCCGTATTGCCTTTAATGGAACTGTGGGTGCACCTTTTCCTGCTGGAAGAAAACAATGGGACATCTGCAGCATAAAAACTATTTTTAGGGTTACAAGTGCAGAAAGCAGAAAATGCTGACAAAAAAAAGGCCGCATAAAGCGGCCTTAATACACATCATGGGTAATCATGAAGGGATAAATGTGAAAACAAGATCATTGTAACCCGGTGCTTATAAAATAAAATCATATTATAACGCGCTTTTAATTCGCTATTTTCGATGATTCAATCTTTACTTGCTCAAACAAGTTGCACCGAACTTAATCAAAGTTGCGTTAAGCGGCCGGCCAACACTCACCTAGTTTCTGTTATGCTCTGTTTTCATTAGATTAATCAACTCCCGCTGCGGTATGATCCCGTACATCTTGCTACTCTGAATAACTTACCTGAATATGTATCACTTGATTTTTATCACCCTGGTGTGGGCATTTTCATTCAGCCTGATCGGCGTCTATCTGGCAGGTTCCGTTGACTTGTGGTTTGCGGCACTAAGTCGTATTGCACTGGCGACTCTGGTTTTCTTGCCGTTTATTCGTTGGCAGCAAACTGCCCGCCCCGTCATGTTCAGATTAATGGCAATAGGCGCTATCCAGATAGGTGCTATGTATGGTTTTTACTACCATGCTTTTTTATTCCTGTCCGTGCCCGAAGTACTTTTATTTACCGTTATGACGCCGGTATACATCACTTTGCTCAATGATTTGTTTGCAAGACGTTTCAATGCCCGCTACCTAATGGTTGCACTGCTGGCCACACTTGGTGCTGTCGTGATCCGCCTCACAACGCCTAACCCTGACTTCTGGCTGGGCTTTATCATCGTTCAGGGCGCCAACCTGTGTTTTGCACTGGGTCAGGTTCTTTACAAGCGCCTTGCTGAGCAACACACGCTGGTGCACCATCAAAGTTTTGGTTTTTTCTTTATTGGCGCGTTACTCGTATCTTTGCTGAGTTTTGCTTTGTTTGGCGATCTGAACCGGCTGCCTGCAACCCCACAGCAATGGGGGATCCTGATTTACCTGGGCGTTATTGCATCTGCACTGGGCTATTTTGTCTGGAACAAAGGTGTCACTTTGGTATCAGTCGGGGCGCTGGCGGTAATGAACAATGTATTGATCCCAGCGGGGATCCTGGTAAATATCCTGATCTGGAACCGCACTGCGGATCTGGTCACTTTGGGACTGGGCAGTGCAATTATTTTTACGGCCTTAGGGCTCAATCAATACTTTGATACGCGCGCGCGTTAAAGCGCCTTGCGAAATCGGATCTGAACATCCAGCAATGTGTCTGTCGGCGTTGCTGGATGAGTCAGCTCTGCTATATGATAGTCATGGCTTACCAGCATCTGCATCATGGTTTTAAAACGATTCATCGTCTTAACTTCAATGTGACTGAAGCCCTGCGCACGGCACCAGTGCTCCTGCTCAAGCAATAGCGCGCGTGCCACTCCCTTGCCACGACAAGCTGGTATCACAGCCCCAAGCCAGCTATAAAACTGTTGCGCAGCCTGCTCATAACCGAGTTTATAGGCAACCGGCTGACCATCACAGCTGGCGATTAACGCCAGATATTTGCGCCCAGCCAGCCTCTGAAGGATATCCTCCCGAGTCTTGGGGTTTGAAAACTCAGGGATCTGCTGCTCAACCACCAGCATGTCTTCAATGCTACCCTGATGAATATGCCACTGAATTTCTCTCATAAGTTAACTCCTGTCTGCCTTGCCTGCCTCATCCCAGTTTTGGGACTGCCATCTCATTCTGACATCCCAAAAATGGGACTCAACTTCAGTGAAGTGATGCCGCACATTTACAATACCGCAAATAAGAGCATGATAATTATACACTTTATCTTTTGGCACAAAGCTTGATTATATGTGGCTAAGTTCAGACCGGAGTTTACCCATGGATATAGTTAAAAAGCAACGCAAAGCCTGGTACAAGCATAAAAGCACATTCATTGTCGCTGCACTATTTGGTTTTCTCACCCTGCTGTTCGTTATAAGCCAACAGCAGTTTAGCGCGCTCAGTGTCGAACGGGGCACCCTGCTCACAGCCATAGTGCAACGCGGAGAATTCAGTATAAAAGTTGCAGCCCCTGGTACGCTGGTGCCAGAAGATATTCGCTGGGTTGCAAGTAATGTAACCGGTAAAGTTGAGCGGATACTTGTAAAGCCAGGTGCAGAAGTTAACGCCGGGGACCTGATAGTCGAATTAAGTAACCCAGAGCTAAAACAACAATTGGATGAGTTAAACTGGGAATACACGGCACTGGAGGCTGAGCTCGAAGCACTCGCCGTCAGCCACCAATCGGAAAAGCTGGAAATGCAGGCACTATTGCTCAGAACGCAAATGCAATATGACAAAGCCAAACTACGTCTTGATGCAGAAGAAGATTTGATCAAACAAGGTAATGCAACGGTATCCAGGTTGGACTATGAAGACTCCAAATTAACCGTTACTCAGCTTGCACAAACACTCAGGATAGATAAAAATCGTCAGCTACAATTAGCAAAGAACCTTCAGGCCAGTTATAAAGCACGCAGAGCACGTCTGGCAAAACTGCATAAAGCCATTGAGCAAGCGCAGTTTCAGCTAACATCCTTACAGATCACAGCCCCGCTCAATGGTATCGTTCAGGCAATGCCTCTGGAGCTTGGCCAACGAGTGGCATTAGGTCAAAACATTGCCAAGTTTGCTCACGCTGATGAGCTCATAGCAGAGTTAAAAGTGCCACAGATCCAAGCTGCAAACATAGCACTGGGTCAGTCCGTTGAGATAGACACGCGCTTTAATACTATTACGGGCAAAGTCACACGTATTGACCCCGCTGTGGTTAACGGCACCGTACAGGTAGATGTTGAGCTGCTCGGTGATTTGCCAAATGAAGCCCGACCCGACTTATCCATTGATGGGGCGATTATCATTCGTCACTTAAATGATGCCCTGTACGTGAAGCGCCCGGCATTTTCACAACCTGATCAGACCATGAACATACTTAAACTGGATGCGGCGCAACAGTTTGCCAATAAAACCCAAGTACAGTTTGGCAAGGCTTCCAGCCTGGAAATAGAAATCTTAGCCGGGTTACAGGCAGGAGACACCATCATAGTGTCAGATCAGGAACAATTTGCACATCATAGCAGCATAGCGCTGCATTAGTTTACAAACCTTAAAAACAATCAGGAATCACCTCATGACAGCGCTTATTACACTGAAAAACTTGAAAAAAGTGTTCACTACAGAAGACGTTGAAACACATGCCCTAAGCGATATCAATCTAACTATAGAACAAGGCGAGTACGTATCCATATCTGGCCCATCTGGATGTGGAAAATCAACCTTACTGTCAATACTGGGCTTACTCGACAGCACCAGCTCAGGTAGCTATGAACTAAATGGTAAGCAGGTTACGGGCCTGAGCAATAAACAACGAGCTGCCATCCGCAATCAGGATATCGGCTTTGTTTTCCAGTCATTTAATCTTATCAGTGACCTGACCGTACTGGAAAACGTGGCGCTACCGCTTCGCTATCGCAAAACACTCAGCAGACAGGAACGCGAAACCATGGCGATGAATGCCCTGAAAAAAGTGGATATGGGACACAGGACTAGCCACTATCCTGGCCAGCTATCCGGTGGGCAGCAACAGAGGGTTGCGGTCGCACGAGCCATCGCCGGAGATCCGGCAATCATCCTTGCGGATGAACCAACCGGAAATCTGGACTCAAAAAATGCCGAGCTGGTTATGACGCTACTGGATAAACTGCACCACGAAGGCGCGACGATTTGTATGGTTACGCATGACCCCAGAGGCGCACAGCGTGCTGAGCGTATTATAGAAGTGTTTGACGGACGGATCATTTCTGATACCCGCGCCGCTCAAAACAGTGTCGTCGCTTAAGGATCAAGATAATGATTGAAGATATCCATTATACACTCAGACGCTTGCTCAAGGCCCCCCGATTTACAGCGCTGACCCTGTTTGTTATGACCACAGGCCTGGCATTGTGCATTTACATGTTCAGTTTTATCCAATCTACAATTCAGGCACCACTGCCCTTTAGCGGCGGCGAACGTATGGTGCGGATCACCATCAACAGCAATGGCACCATTTATGACGGGCCCTCTGTTAGACTGCATGAGTATCTGGAGCTCAAGCAACGCCTTACCACGGTAGATGCCGTCGACGCTTTTGCCATTCGCGGTGCTAACCTGAGTACAGGTGACCGGGCACTGCGCTACCGTGCTCACCTGGTTACCCCTGAGCTGTTTAGCCTCTCTGGAGGGCGTGCTGTTCTTGGTCGCTTACTCAGTGACGCAGACATGTTACCAGGCCAAGACAAAGTCGTGGTACTAGGGTATGCCCTGTGGCAAGAACTATTTGCAGGTGACGCAAACGTTGTTGGCAAAACACTGACCGTCAATGGTACTGCACATACGATCATAGGCGTATCTGAGCAGGGCTACCGCTTCCCGTCGGACGCAACTCTATACTTACCATTTTCACTCTCAACTCAGGGGGTCGCACGCAAAGACTCCCCCTATGTCGCCATGTATGCCAGACTTAAGCCGGGCACTGAGCGTGCCGAACTGGCTCAGGAAGTGGCACAATACTTCAATCAACTCAGACAGGCACATCCACAGCTCAATTCCAACGTACTGGGTCATGTCTGGACTTTTCAGGATGAACTGGTCGGCAGTGGCGGGACGCAAATTGTCGCTACTATGTATATCTCAGTCTTTATGATCCTGTTACTCGCATGTGTGAATGTGGGTAATCTGCTACTTTCCCGGGCACTGGAAAACACCAAAGAAACCGCAATCCGCAGTGCGCTGGGCGCACCACGGGCCACGCTGATTAAGCAAATGTTGATAGAAAGTACATTGATCTCTGTGCTCTCTGGCACATTCGCCATACTGCTGGCGGGATGGGGAGTGGAGGTGTCAGTTGACTACTTTGCCACAGCCATGCCTATTGAAATGCCTTACTGGTGGCATGCAAATTTTACCCAAAATAGTCTGTTAGTGGCGTTTGCTATTGTCATTGCAACTGCCCTGCTCACCGGATTGCTGCCAGCTTGGCGTGCCACCAGCACGGATATCAATACAGTATTACGAGATGGCACCCGAGGTGCGCAAGGCCAGAAAAATGCCCGTCTTAGTAAACTGATTGTCGCTCTGGAAGTTGCACTCTCCTGTGCCCTAATTATGGTCTCGGCGGCAATGGTTAATGGCATTGATACCATTAACAGGGCCGACTACGGTATGCGTACAACAAACTACATAACCGCGAGAATTCAGTTACCGGATCTGGGTTACGAAAGCGAAGAAAGTCGGCGACAGTATTTCTCAACGCTCAGTACCCTGATACTACAACAGAGCGAAATTGATCAGGTGACGATGGCCAGTTCAATGGCACACACCTGGGGGGCGTACAATAACTTTGCTATTGAGGGACAAGACTACGGCCGTATGGCGCAGTACCCGGCAGCGAACTTAAATGTGATCACAAATAATTTTTTCGAGATGCTGGATGTGACTTTACTTGCGGGACGTCGATTCAATAACCAGGACAACAAGGATGCCCCCAAGGTTGTTATCGTGACCCAATCATTTGCCAGTCAGTTTTTCCCTGCGGGCTCTGCACTGGGCAAACGGATCCGGTATGTTGAACAAGGTGATGACTGGTATACCATCGTAGGTGTCGTCAATGACGTGATACTGGGTCAACCGACTGGTAATAATTTAATTCGCACCACAACCTTCGTACCTTTCGAGCAGATGCCACGCAGTTATATGCATCTAGCCATACAAGGCAAAGGCAAGCAGGCCAGTATTCGCCAAGCGCTTGAACGCGCTGCACTCAAAGCGGACCCAAGCGTTCCCCCTTATCGTGTCATGTCCATAGAGCCTGCAGTGGCTGAACGCGTCGCCGGGATGAACTTTGTCAGTAAAGTATTCACTTTGTTTGCGCTCGCCTCAATGGTTATTGCCTTTAGCGGAATTTATGCGGTCATGGCCAATGCAATTGCACAAAAGCAACAAGAGGTCGGTGTTCGTCGTGCGTTAGGCGCCAGTGATAGCGAAATTCTGGTCCACTTTATCTGGCAAGGAAGTAAACAGCTGGGAGTTGGGTTGGTGTTTGGCTTACCAGCGGGGTTTGCTCTGGTCAATCTGATGACTCAGGCCGGCCTGGCCCAGAGCCACCCCCTCATCACCCTGGGGGTACCACTCTTAATTGCTACTGTCATCCTCGCTGCCATTATGGTTCCCGTCAGCGCTGCATTAAGGCTTGAGCCGGCCGCGGCTCTGCGTGACGAATAGCGTTACAGCGGCCCACTGTGCTTGTGGGCCGAATTCAAACACTCTACACTAACCTGGATTAATAAGAATTAAAGAAGAACCTATGTCACATATACTGATCTGCGATGATGATCGCAGCATCATTAGCGCCTTGCGTCTGTTTTTACGAAGTGAAGGCTTTGAGGTCAGCACCGCCAGCTCACCGTCAGAAGCCGAATATTTTATTAAGTCACAGCGCATTGATCTTGCACTGATCGATCTTAACTATGGTGCCGATACCACTTCAGGGCAGGAAGGCATAGCCCTGACACAGCGCCTGCACGAGCTCGACGATACCCTGGCCATCGTTTGCATGACCGGCTGGGCCAGTATTGAAATCGCCGTTGAAGTGATGAAAGCCGGTGCCGGGGATTTTGTTCAAAAGCCCTGGGAAAATGAACGGCTACACAGCATTATTGTAAACCAGCTTAAACTGCGTGCTGAGCGCCACCAGAACCAGCTCCTAAGTGCTGAAAATGCCAGCCTGAAAGCATCTCTGGCTGACAGCCAGCCCCCTCTGATAACTCATTCTGCCGCCATGCAAAAGTTGATGGCTCAGATTGAGCAAGTTGCCAGAACTGATATAAACATACTAGTCACCGGCCCCAATGGTACCGGAAAGAGCCTGCTCGCCAGACACATTCATGCAATGAGCACTCGCAGTGAACATCGCTTTGTCTCTCTGAATATGGGTGCCGTCAGCGAGTCCCTGTTTGAATCCGAGCTATTTGGTCACGTAAAAGGCGCATTTACCGATGCCAAATCACAACGAATAGGACGGGTTGAGCTGGCGCGTGAGGGCACCTTGTTTCTAGATGAAATTGGCAATATTCCTCTATCACAGCAAGCCAAGCTATTACGCTTACTGGAAGAGCGCCAATTTGAAAGACTGGGCAGCAGTAAAACCCAGGAGGCTGATTTCAGATTGATTAGCGCCACCAACGCAGATCTCGCACACATGGTGCAGTCACAGCGTTTTCGCCAGGACCTGTTCTATCGCCTCAACACCTTTGTTATTGACCTGCCACCTTTATGCCAGAGACAGGAAGATATTCAACCTATGGCAAATGCATTTATCGAACAGGCTGCCAGGCGCTTACAAAAGCACGCGCCAGAACTCAGTCAGGAGGCCGTTTTTACACTGATGACTTACCCATGGCCTGGCAACATCAGAGAGCTGGCACACACGATGGAAAGAGCAACGCTGCTGGCAGCAAATAAAATCACCACAGAACACCTGATGCTAACCCCCTCACAACCACATGTTCCCCCGACAGTGCATGACTCTGAGCCGCCAGAGGGAACACTGGACGAAATAGAAAAAAGGGTGATTGAACGCAGACTGATGGACCACAAAGGCAATGCGCTGGCCGCAGCTAAGTCCCTAGGACTAAGCCGCAGTGCATTTTATCGCCGGTTAGAGAAATATCAATTATGACAACGCGCCTGAGTTTTGAATGCAAACAACTCATTTATGTTTCCTTAGCACTACTGCCCAGCTGGCTCACAGCGCTGATTTTTGTTTCTTTGAGTGATATCAGCCTGTACCTCAAAGCACTGATTGTTCTGCTGCTAAGCTGTGGGATTCTGGCCTCGTTATACAAAATTCATGACAAACTCAGCGAGCAGTTTATCTCATTTGGTAATCTGATCGAAGCTCTCAACCATGGCGATTTTACACTGCGCGCCAAATCAGCCAACGCAACAGGCCCGCAAGCGCTACTGATAAGTCAAATTAATCAGCTTTGCGACAGCCTGGCTTCCGCCCGCTTCGACTACAAAGAACATCAACTGCTGATGGCAAAGCTCCTCAAACAAGTTGATGCTGTGATCATTGCGACCGACTCTGACAACAGAATCACCATGGCAAACCCAGCAGCTGAACGTTTGCTAGCCCAGTCGCAATCACGGCTGTGCGGACAAACACTGACGGCTTTGCAGCTCGCGCCGCTGGACAGCGCCTGCAACCACGATCTGGTCACCCTGACCTTGCGCCAGCAGCCAACTCGCTGGCATTTATTCAAAGACTCCTTCAGGGAACAAGCCAGACAACATACTTTGTATATTCTGTCTGATCTTGAGCTGGTGATCAGTCGTCAGGAACACAAAGCATGGCAGGATTTGGTTCGAGTACTCAGCCATGAGGTTAATAATTCTTTGGCACCCATCAATAGTTTGTCTGCCACTTTAACTAAGCTGGTCAGCCAACTCTCAGCCCCCCAAGAGGACAAGCAGGATCTCCACGAAGGACTCGCGATTATCGCTGAACGCGCAAGACGGTTACACAGCTTTATAAGTGGATACAAGGCATTGAGTCAGCTTCCGGCACCACAACGTGTGCCCTGTGTGCTAAACGAGATGTTAAATGGGGTGATCGCTTTAATCGGCCATCCAGTGCAATTCAAGGCGCAGCCATTGCCCACGCTGATGTTAGATCAGACCCAGTTGGAACAGTGTTTGATCAATTTGTTTAAAAATGCCGTCGAAGCCGCCCCTGATAAGCCCATCGACTGCCAACTTTTGCATACTCACAATAGCGTGACCATACAGATACGTGATTTAGGTCCTGGTATCCAAAACCCAGACAACCTGTTTATTCCTCTTTACACCACAAAAGAGCATGGAACAGGCGTGGGACTGGCCCTTGCACGACAGATTGTACAAAACCATGGCGGGCAGTTATCGCTGTCCAATTACCAGCAGTCTGAAGAGGTAAGTGGATGCCAAGTTGAACTAAGATTACCCTTAGCTCAACCAAAAAATTAGTGTGCCATTACTATAATTATCTGAGCAATTAACGCCGACGCTTACCACGCTGACCCAGTACGCGCTTTTTATCACGTTGACGGCGAGATTTGGCTGAGTTTTGCCGCTCATTTTTAGGCTCACGGGTCAGATCAGGTTCATAACCGCTTAACCACTGAGGCGTGAGGCGCTCATCCAGCAGCACTTCAATCTCTTCCAGTAACCATTGCTCATCAATGCTGACCAATGAAATCGCTGTGCCCGCTTCTCCTGCCCTGCCAGTACGACCTATACGGTGTACATAGTCTTCAGCCACGTAAGGTAGCTCCGCATTGATAACGTAGTTCAGTTGCTGAATATCAATACCACGCGCCGCCACATCGGTTGCAACCAGTACTCTAATTTCGCCGTCTTTAAATTGTGCAAGCGCTTTATTCCGGGCCCCCTGAGACTTATCGCCGTGGATAGACTGCGTCTTCAGACCATCCTTATTTAACTCTTTTGCGTAGTCATCAGCTTGCTTTTTGGTGCGTGTAAAAATGAGCACCTGATGCCAGTTTTTCTTTCCAATAAGGTGGGCGATCAGCTCACGTTTGCGCTCTTCATCCACCGCATAGAAGATTTGCTCGACCTTAGCTGCGGTTTGGTTCTGAACTTCTATGCCTATTCGTTTGGGTTCTTTCAACCAATCTTTGACCTGATTAAAAATGGCCTCATCAACCGTCGCTGAAAACAGTAAAGTTTGCCTCTCAGATGGCATCTTGCGCATAATACGGCGTATTTCACCCATAAACCCCATATCAAGCATTCGATCCGCTTCGTCGAATACCAGATATTCTATAGCTGATAGCGTCAATGTTCCTTTGATCAAATGATCCAACAGCCGTCCGGGTGTGGCAACCACAATATCAGCCCCCTCTCTCAGGGCTTTCTCCTGAGGCCCAATGTTGGCTCCACCATGCAGACAAACAGTCACCAAGTCACTATGAGCCGCATAAGCACTGGCATGCTGTGCCACTTGCTGAGCGAGTTCACGAGTAGGGGCCAGTACCAAAGCGCGGACACCTTTAGCCGGTTTGCTTATCAGCTGTGTCATTATAGGCAACATAAACGCCGCGGTTTTACCGGTACCCGTTTGTGCACATGCCAGCAAGTCGTGACCTGCCAAAACTAAGGGAATACTTTTTGCCTGAATAGGCGTCGGCTCGATAAAGTCGAGCGCCGCAAGCCCGTCTAAAAGGGTCGGCGCTATGGCGAGAGATTCAAAGGACATAATTGTGTAAAGCTCAAAAAATTCGTCGCGGGAGTATAGCAAAAATGTGACTCAACGCCCGCAAAGAAAAGCGCACTTATGAAAGATGCAATTCCATATATACGCTCAACGGATCGGGCTCATAACTGCCAAACGCCTCACATTGAATAAAGCCCAATGACGTATAAAGTCCTATGGCTTCAGTTTGCCTGATCCCAGTTTCAAGCCTGAGTATTTTGAATCCACACTGTCTGGCATACCCAATGAGTGACTGCATAATCTGTTTGGACACACCTAAACCTCGATATGGCGGCTGCACATACACCCGTTTGAGCTCCCCATAACACGCCAGTTCACCAGCCTCATCGGTTTTTGGCACCAATGCCCCACAACCCATCAGCGCTTGTTCTGTTCTGGCCCCAACAAAATAGACATCCGGAGCAGCTAGCTCATCCGCAGGGATCAGCTGGTTACTGCTTGGTGGGTACAATGTATTCATCAACGCATCTATGTCTCTCAGTAACTGCGACACTTCCGGGTGATGCGGATCAAGATTAATTATTTCCATAGCGTGATTTACCTTGCTAGCCCAATCAGATTAACTGCACGACGCATGACGGTATTTGATAACTGGGCATGATATAGAGACTAAAATACTATGTTCTGTATTATGATACTAGCTTATTTTCCGACCCCAATCGTACCTTTTAAAGTTACAAAGTCAAATGCCGTGGTGGTATCTGTCGTTACCCCGGGCCATATGGCCAGTATTTAACCATCCCTGCTGAGTATTTGCTCACATACAGACTGAGTACCGATGAAAACATGCATATCTGCCGTATTTTTTATATCATCCGCGCGCATATAATTCTAATCATAGGACAACAAGTATGAGTAATACCCCAGAAGGGCTCTCTGCAGCAGCACTCGCTGACGGGGAGAGCCAAAGCAGTCGGGGTCGCTGGACACAGCATGACACCAACTGGGTTCTGAGCCTGTTTGGTACCGCTGTCGGCGCCGGTATTTTATTTCTGCCTATCAATATAGGTATCGGTGGGTTCTGGCCACTAATGATCATGGCAATACTGGCCTTTCCCATGACCTACCTGGCTCACCGAGGACTGGCACGGTTCGTTCTGTCTTCCGGGCATAAAGATAGTGATTTTACCGACGTCGTTGAAGAGCATTTTGGCGCAGCATCTGGCCGCTTAATCTCACTGCTGTACTTCTTTTCAATCTTCCCAATTCTGTTGATTTATGGTGTTGGTCTGACCAACACCGTAGACAGCTTCATGGTGAATCAGCTGGAGATGGCATCGCCTCCCAGAGTGTTACTTTCCGGCTTGCTGGTTGCGGGCATGATT
Organism: Pseudoalteromonas sp. AWH4_217; assembly: GCF_056161105.1. Lineage (NCBI taxonomy): Bacteria > Pseudomonadati > Pseudomonadota > Gammaproteobacteria > Alteromonadales > Pseudoalteromonadaceae > Pseudoalteromonas > Pseudoalteromonas sp. AWH4_217. The sequence continues at coordinate 27,920 of NZ_JBSWYM010000024.1, forward strand.
GCCATTATGCTGGGCGGGGAAAAGCTGTTACTACGTGCATTTGCCTTACTGGTCTACCCACTGGTTGCCATCCTGCTTATGCTGTCACTGTATCTGATCCCACACTGGCAAGCACCCGTTGTGGCAACGCCGGACATCGCCACCCTGAGTGAAACGCTGTGGTTGTCTGTACCAATAATTGTCTTTTCATTCAGCCATGCTGCGGCCATTTCAAGCTTTGCCAATGCCCAGCGCCGTCATTATGCACACAATACCACACACAAAGCTGAAGCCATTTTGCGTAATACTTCGCTCATGCTGATTGTCTTCGTGCTGCTCTTTGTCTTTTCGTGTGTATTGTCACTGAGCCCCGAGCAAATGCGCGAAGCCAAAGAAGCCAACGTGTCTGTTTTATCTTATCTTGCCAATGTGTATGACAATCCGTTTATTGCCATGCTGGGTCCACTGGTCGCCTTTATTGCCATAACTTCATCCTTCCTTGGTCACTTTCTGGGAGCACGCGAGAGCTTTAACGGTCTGCTGAGCAAGCAGTCATCTTTATCTGTGGGTTTAATAGATAAACTGGGTGTGGGCCTGATGTTTATCGCCATTTGGGTATGTGCGGTAATGAACCCCAGTATTCTGGATATGATGGGTGCCATCTCAGGCCCCATTATTGCCATGATCCTCTTTATCATGCCAACCATTGCCATTTTTAAGGTACCGACACTACAAAAATACCGCCACCATCTTGGCACCTATTTTATCCTGATAGTCGGCCTCTTAGCTGTCTCTGCACTGCTGTACAACATGGCAGGTTAAGCCCTGGTACTAGCAGTCAATTGAAAAGGGCCTAAGCGCCCTTTTTTTCTGCCACACAGGCCTGATTTCGACCCTGGTGTTTTGCGTTGTAGAGCGCTTCATCCGCCGCAGCAATCAGCTGCGCCAGATCCTGATAGTGTTCACCCCGATTATTACTCGCAACACCCGCACTGATAGTAACCACCCCAAACTCCGAATCTTCATGGACAATGTCCAGCGCTTTGACCGCATCAACAAATTGATCGGCAAGCTGTTTCGCCCCGTCAGGCTCTGTGTCTGGTAGTAAGATGGCAAACTCCTCACCACCGTAGCGATATACCCCATCCATTGGTCTGCGTATCTGGCCATCGATCGCACTGGCAACAGCCTTAAGTGCATCGTCGCCATTCAAGTGACCATAGCGGTCATTGAATTTTTTAAAGTGATCAATATCCAGCATCACCACTGAGCAGGTATGCTGCTGACGAACGCTCTGTTTGAACTGACGCGCTCCTTCCATATCAAAAAAGCGCCGGTTGAATACTTTTGTCAGGCCATCGTAATACGAATAGCGCTTGAGCGTATCGGCCTGCTGTTTGTATTTTAAATGAGTTTTAACCCTGTTGATCAGAGTCTTGGCTACGATGGGTTTAGGAATGAAGTCAACCGCGCCGGCATCCCAGCACAAGTCCTGTTGTTGTTCACTGATATTGGAGGTCACAAAAATAATGGGAATATCAGACAGCCCCTCCATTTCCTGTAGCTGTTTGCAGGCCTCTACTCCAGACATACCTTCCAATACCCAGTCCATCAGGATCAGGTCTGGCGGTGTAGCACGGCAAAATTCAATCGCCTTTTCGCCAGATGTCACCATATGTACCGAACAAATCCCCTCTAAAAAGCACGAGATGACTTTTTGCGTCAGCATTGAGTCTTCAACAATCAACACCAGACTCTCGCTCAGGTCTTCAATTTCCTTAAACAAAGTGCATTTACCTATTACTGTGATTCTTCGGCTCAACCTAGACCGGTTTTTTTCGGTCCCGATTGCAATTATAGCAGGCGCACAAATAAATACCCGTTAACATGTTATGACTAACTTATCATGCATCTGTGCTTTATGAAATGGATTAGAAGCTTAAGATCAGTAATTTAACCCTCTCATGACTGTGTGCTTTTTACACACAAGCGGTACATATCATTAACGCGCTTGTTTCAGACTATGCTGCCTGCGCCACAGCGCAGGCGTCACCCCATAGGCAGCCTTAAACTGGCGAATAAAATGAGTGGTGTCTGACCAACCAAGCTCTTCAACCAAGGTCGCAATCGGTGTATGCGTATGCATGAGGCGATTACAGGCTTCACCAAGGCGCTTTTTTGTGAGCCATTGACCGACTGAGTAACCCGTTTCTCGTTTAAATAGAGTGGCCAGATAAGGGGCACTCACGAACACCGCGTCGGCCACCCCCTGCAAAGAAACCGGCTGCAACCCCTGACTCTCTATGTAGGACAGTGCCGCGACCACTTTAGGATGCATGCCCGCACGCCAGCTAACGGGTTGTTGCGCCAGTGACACTTCGTGCAGCAGCAAAAATACAAAGCTCTTCATGACCTCCAGTGGTAATGTCTGCTGCAACGCCAGTTCAAACTCCTGATATAAAGTCTGAACAAATTCGACGCGCTCACCTGACAAGGTCAATGCAGGTAAAGCACCCAGGCGCACCTGCTGGAAAGGTTGCAATAAAGCGGCATCGGGTTCAAGCCCCAGACAGTCAGGGCAAAAGCTCATCCAGTGAACATGTAAGTCGGACCCCGACAATAAAGTATGTGGCATCCCGCCGGGCACCAGCACAAACATGCCCTGCGTGGCGGTAAAAGTCTCCCCATGTAGCATATCCAGTGAGCCTGAACGAATAAAACTTAAAACACTCTCGCTGTGTGTACCATGCGGCTCTTGTGCCAGTCTGGCCACTTTCATCTGACCACAGGCTACAACATGATTGGTCATCTTATTTCACCCGCAATCTTAAAATAAGCCGATTAAATCAAAAACCCAACAATAACACCAGTCAGCTTTATTGAGAATAATAGACACAGATAAAACAATACACCGATTTTAAGGAGACACGCATGACTTTATCACTCGTTTTGATGGGGCTGTCCATTCATGTCCTTGTGTGGGAGAAGCTACCCGAATGGGGTATCTGGTTTAACGCTCTGGTGGCGCGTTTGCCGGCCCCACTGGCCTATTTATATTCAGCCTGGCACTGCCCGTATTGTTTTGGCTTCTGGGCGGCTTTAACCCTACAACTGCTCACTGGAGTCTATACTTTGCCTGAACTTACCACCTTAACAGAGACATTTGGTCTGGCTGGTACAATGATCGGGATGGGTCTGGATGCGCTGGTCACAGCGTTACTGATCATGATTGGCAGCCTGGCTCTGAAAGCACTCGCATTACCGGCAATAAAAGGCCACGAGCTCACTCAGGCATTTAAAGCAGGCATGTCAGAAGCGCAAGTCAACACAAAGGAGCAAGCTCATGACAAAGCTTGAATTCAGTACGGCCAGGTTAGAGGTCATCCCCGCATCCTTACTGGTCAACGAGCTCAGCCCGGCACAGTCAAACCAGCTAATACACTTGCTGACACCGAATACGGTGCACTTTTTACCCGAAGACTGGCAACACTGCCCACAATCTCCGGCTCAGCTTATTGATTGGATAAAGGACAAACTCACACACTGTGACCTGTTGCTGGTGCGAGATAAACAAGCACAGTGCCTCGGCCTGACAATGTTGTACTTTTCAACCAAAACCATACAACTTGGCTATTTAATAGGCGAAGCACACTGGGGTCAGGGTTATGCCAGTGAGCTACTACAGGGACTGGTGACTCATCTGCGAGAAATCCAGCCTGATGCCATACTCAATGCCGGCGTTGCAGCAGACAACCCCGCTTCAATAAAAGTGCTGGAAAAAGCGGGCTTTGTACTTTGCCAGGCTCAGTCTCAAAACAGCAGCTCGCAGCTGTATTATACTTTCTCTGTGGCTGGTTTGACTTGAGCGCGTACCTCGCATCTGCTACTTTGCTTCGCAATTAACAACAACTTGCGGAGCACGGCCTGGTTAGGTCCATGAGCATGCACTATACCCCTTTCAGTCAGACACAAATAACAGAACTCCTGACACGCTACGCGCAGCTGCCTAAAGAACAACAGATCATGCTGGAGGTCCTGGCATTGATCGGCAAACCCGTCGCAATAAGTAGACTAAAACGTTTGCTAAAGTTATTGGTTGAAGCACAGGTTCACGACTTAGCCGCGCTCAGTCAGGGTATGCTGCCAGAACAAAGAACCGCTCTGGCAGAAGCCGGGTTGTTGATCAGCAATCAAAAGGGCCTCAGGGTGCAGCCGCTCATTGAAGCCTCTTTGTGTCACAACGCGTTGCGTGAAGATCGCTTTATGAGCACTTTGAATTACGCCGAACAAATCGTGCCTATAATCAACCTGTACGAATGGGAACGTGATTTTTCGGACGAACAGCGTTTTATCCGCGACCTGCTCATGCTTGGCCAATATGACAAAGCCGCGGACCTGTTGTCGTTTCACAAGAATCCGCAATATTTGGATCATTACACCAACCAGGTGTTAGTCGATTCGCTGTTTTTTCCGGCAGACGCCGACCGTCTGGCTGAGCTACCGCCGCTGTTACTATATCAGGCGTGTGCCACATTAGTTCATTCCTTACGAAGTGACTGTCAGAATAATTTTGCCGCGCTCAAGCTGATAGAGCAGCTTTGTCAGCGTCAGCCTGACAATCAGCTGCTGCACTGCTTACTGGCCGAGCAATACCTGTATCGCGCACAGTTGGATCAATGTATCGCCAGTCTTGGCAACGACACCAGCTGCTATGCATTGCAGTTACGTGCAATTGTGGCCATGTGCTCTGGCGAGCAGCAAACCGCACACGCATTATTTGAACAAGCCATCGTGGCCAAAAACAAACTGGCCCGACGCAAACAGCAATATCTGGGTGGCCTGCCTGGCCTGTTTCATAAACTGACCATTCTGGTCGAGGCCTGTCAGGGTCAGCCCCAGCTATTTAAAACAGTGCGCCAGTTGGTTCGGGCTGAAGCTGCGGATAAGAAAGCACCCACATTTAACTACGCCATTCTGAACTTACTAGAGTATCTTACCGAATGTCTCAATGACGCTCAGACATTCAGTGAACAATATCAAGATTATGAAGTACTCAGGAATACGCAGCCCTTTGATTTTGCCCTGCTGCAGTTACTGATTGCCCTTGCTACACACTGGACGGGTGCCCGCGCACAAGCAGCCAGGCTAAATCGCCTCAGCGAGGCCTGTACGACTTTCAGCACAATGCAGCAACCTTTGTTTGCCTGTATGGGGGCGGATCTTTTGCTGCTCCATCAGGCTCCGGTCCCCAGCATACCTCAGCGATTGGTGCTCAACTTTGCCAATCTGATAGAACAAAAAAGCGGCTGGGAACTGGCTCTGGAAAAGCTGCAAAACCTGGCACCAAATCACGCAGCCACTGAGGATAAATCACCACAGAGCCATCGACTCATCTGGCAGCTTGAGCAATCACGATTTGACCTCACCCTGAAGCCTCGGGAACAAAAACTGGGGAAACAAGGCTGGAGTAAGGGCCGCAATGTCGCGCTGAAAAGGTTAATCGACGAGCCCGAAAGCTTTGAATACCTGAGCGACAAGGATAAAGAGATCATCGCGGCCATTCGGGTATATGAAAACCACAGCTACTATGGTGGACGCACATTTGAGCTCGAAGGCGCAAGTGCGCTAAGCGCAGCGGCGGGCGCTCAAAACCTGTATCTGGGCGAGGATTTAAATACAGAAATTGAACTGACTGAATATCCGGCTGAGCTTCAGATCCGCGATAACGGCGATGAGCTGATGATGTCGATCCCTAACCTGCCTCAAGGAATAGACTACCGAATGCAGCTGGATGAGCATGCCAGACAGGACGAATACGCCTTCTATTCACTTCAGGGGCATCGCTATGGGTTTACCCTGTTCACACGTCAGCACCTACAAGTGGCAGAGATCATCGGTGAGAGCGGGTTGGTGGTACCCAAAGCCGCCAAACCCAAGCTGCTCGAAAGTATCACAGCCATTGCCCCTTTACTGAATATTCAATCCGATCTCGAAGGGGTAGAAACCGGACTAAGCACAGTGGAACCAGCCGAAGAGCTGGTGGTCAACATCACCCCCTATCAGGGCGGTTTGGAGTTTCATTGTGTCAGTATGCCATTTGGCGACCAGGGTCCGATGTTGCATCCAGGCATTGGCAGTCCTAATTTGACAACAGAAATTGATAACAAACGGGTAGCCACTCAGCGCAACTTAGCCCGGGAGCAATGCTGGCTGGAGTTGCTGGATGAACACTGCCCGGCATTCCTGGCTATGTCTGACAATAGACTGCAACTGGACGACCTGGAAATGGCGCTGGAAGCCCTGGAGCAGCTCGAGCAATGTATTGCAAAACCTGTGAATGAATTGACATTAAGACTGCGCTGGCCAAGAGGGAAGAAATTCCGTCTCAGCAAACCACTTGAGTCCCAGCATCTTGCCCTGGCCATGAGCAAACAAAATCAGTGGTTTGACGTGACCGGAGAGCTGCAGGTCGATGATGCACAGGTCATTGAGCTGAAAAAGCTGTTAAGTTTGATGGTCACCAGCCATGGCCGCTTTGTCAGCCTGGACGGTGAACAAATTTTGGCACTGTCTCAAGACTTGCGTAATCAACTCGCCCAGCTTGATACGGTGACCGATGAGGGTCAATTCCACCCGCTTGCCAGTGGTCAGGTGGCTGAAGCCACCGCAGGCATGCGCATGAAAACCCTGCCAGCCTGGGAAGAGCAAAGCAAAAAGATGTACCAGGCCAATGCACTGACACTCAGCGTTCCTCCCACCTTGCAGGCGCAACTGCGCGATTACCAGCTGGCAGGATTCGATTGGGCGATGCGCCTGGCCCACTGGGGCGCCGGAGCCTGCCTGGCCGATGACATGGGACTGGGCAAAACCTTACAGGCTCTGGCCGTGATCCTGGCACGCGCCAGTGAAGGGCCAACCCTGATCATCGCACCAACTTCTGTGTGTTTTAACTGGCAACAGGAAGCGAGTAAGTTTGCACCAGCTTTAAACATGATGCTGTTTAGCGATCATAGCAGTGCGCAAGAGCGTGAGCAGCTGTTGACCCAGGCAGGCCCATTTGATTGCGTAGTGATCAGTTATGGTCTGTTGCAGCGTCAGGCTGAACTGTTAAAAGCCAAGCAATGGCATACCATCATCGCCGATGAGGCGCAGGCGCTGAAAAACCCGCTGGCCAAACGCACTGTGGCAGCTTGTGCTCTCAAGGGCGAATTTAAGATGATCACCACAGGCACCCCAATAGAAAACAACCTGACCGAATTATGGTCACTGTTTCGTTTCATAAACCCCGGATTACTCGGTAATCTGAAGCGCTTTAATGCCCGCTTTTCACAGCCCATGGAAAATGCCGAACAAGACAAGCTCGCGGCACATAAAGCGCGTCAAAGCCTAAAACAGTTGGTGAAGCCCTTTATTCTGCGGCGCCTGAAAAGCCAGGTTCTCACTGAGCTGCCGGAGAAAACCGAAATCAACCTGACTGTCTCGCTCAGCGATGATGAGATGAATTTTTATGAAGCGCTGCGACAGCATGCCATCGATCAGATCACCGAATCTGCCAGCACCAGCTCAGCAGCGGAACAGCGAATAAAAATGCTGGCAGAGCTGACTAAACTCCGCCAGGCCTGCTGTCACCCTAAACTGGTCATGGCAGAAAGCACATTGCCCAGCAGTAAGCTGGATGCCCTGGGTGAGCTGCTCGATGAATTACGGCAAAATAACCATAAGGCGCTCATTTTCAGCCAGTTTGTGGGCCACCTTCAGATCATTAAAACACTCCTTGAGAAACGTGCAATAGCCTACCAGTATCTGGATGGTAGTACACCTGCCACACAACGTCAGGAGCGCGTTAATGCGTTTCAGCGTGGCAATGGCGAAGTATTTTTGATCAGCCTAAAAGCCGGTGGCTCGGGCTTGAACCTCACCGCTGCCGACTATGTGATCCATATGGATCCCTGGTGGAACCCGGCTGTCGAAGCACAGGCCTCTGACAGGGCTCATCGCATGGGTCAGCAACGTCCGGTGACTATCTATCGCCTCATCGCCAAGAACACCATAGAAGAGAAAATAGTCGCACTGCACCAGCACAAACGAGACCTGGCGGATCAATTGCTGGCAGGTAACGAGCAGGCTGGCAAGCTGTCGGTCGAGGATATGCTTAACTTACTCAAAGAGACCTTTTAAAGGCTGGCCACAACACAGTGGCCAGCGCTGCGTATTAATGGTGGTGATGGCTGAGCAATGGCTGAGAAGAAAACTGGTGCAATACCAAATCAGGCTCAGCCAAATTAACAAACACCGACCCCATGACGGTATTGCCTTTCCAGGTCCAGTTCTCGTGCTGATGGCTGTTTAGCGATACCGCAATCTGATTGACCCCTTCCTGAAACCAGCTGGCCGGCAAGTGTACATCTTGACCATAGACACGCATTTTTTTCTCCCCATTGATAAACAGATGAGCATGACCGGTCAGAGTTTGCTGTTTACGCTCCGCCTCGGCAGGCGAATTTAGCACGTAGTTAGCAATGCCAATTGTCAGATTCAGACCATCTGTTTGGTCACGCACAACCGTCAAAGATACCCTGGGTAACTGGCTTTGCTGCTTAATTTCCAGGCTTTTATGTTGGTGAATGGCAGTATCAGCTAACGCTACCGTGCTGCTAACACACAGGCATGCAGCAATGATCAGTGCGAATATTTTCATTGATTTGCCCCTATCCCCGACCCGGACCACCAGGTAGTCTGCCACCGCAACTGGTTAGCGCATTACTTTGCAGCTCTCCGGCAAATCTATCGCCTACCGTATAGGGAAATGCCGGTATCAGTTTGCCATTCTCTTCGCTGGCTGTGACGTGATAGTGATAGCCACGCTCAGCATCACTGTGGCCATTGTATTGGTCCAGATAATTACCGCCCTGAGCAGTCAACGCTGTATTCCAATAGAAATCTTCTTTAAAGTAGCCGTTTTCAGCAACTAGCTCATTGTTGGAAAGCGTGCGCACCACAGCAGAAAAACCGGGTCCGCTGGAAACAGTACGGGTGCCCTGGCTGACATCATATTGGTCATTCAGCACACAGCTTCGGGCACCGTCGCTGCATCCCGTCGCTTCACTGGCGCTATAGTCCCGGACTTCCCAACTACTGATTGCCAGTTGCCCTTGCGCCTCCCAGGGGCCATAAATCGCATACCCATCCGCTGCATAACCATAAATAGGAGAGTGACCCATACCTGTGTCACCTACCATATCAGCCAGACACGACGAGTAATAGTGGTGGTGATAGTCACCCTGTGCAGCATGGCCGCCGCACACATCAACATCATATTGCTCTGCAACCGGTGCCAGTGTCTGCCATACTCCTTCGTTGTTATAGCTCTGTCCATCCCCCCAGTTATACACAGAGGTCCCGTTAACCCAAAAACCTACCGACCCTAAGCCCGTCTCGCAGGTTTCGCTGCTCAGTGTTGGCTGGTTTGGAAAGGTACCCGTTTTGTCCATCACTTCAGGGCATACCGGACCCGGCGGCCAGTAACCCTGTCCCGCGTCTAATGCACAACTGTTGTTGCTGTTGTACCCTATATCCTGACCAAACTCTACCACATCGCCAATCGCCACATCGGGCGAACCTGTGGCAAAATCGGAATTGGCTCTGGGCCGTGAAGACAAGCTTGTCAATACCGCTTCGTCGATGACAACCTGGTAATCCGGCATACCAGACGCCATAACCACGGTATAACCTTGGCCCGACTGCTCAATGGCGCTGACAACCTGCACGTTAACCTGCGCAGGCTGTCCCGAATCATCCAGCATAACTGCGGCTGATTCTGCCTCTGAGCTCAGGATCCAGCCAGGTAGCGTGTTTGTTTCATCTGGGTTGTTTGATACTTGATCACTGGTATCACTCGGATCAGACCCGCTATCATCGCCATTTGACTCTGTACTGTCATTACTCTGGTTCGTTGTGCTCTGGTCAGTAGCCGCTGACTGCGTATTCTGGCTTTCTCCTGAGCCACAGGCACTGAGCACGGTGGCGCTCATCATAAGTGCCAATATTTTAAGTGTGCCTGGGTAGCTGAATTCGTTCGTTAACTTCATTGCCTGTCTCCGTTGCTGTTCGGCCTGACTTACACACTAGCGAAACAATGTGCAAAGAGATGGCAAACAATGTGCAAATAGTGTGTAGCACTCAACACCCCCAGATGACATCATTTTAAAACACGTAACTATTTAAAAAATTTAGCTTTATTAATTACTTAATAGTGTCGAACTTTCGCCTCGTTTGCTTGTTTATGACAATTAAGTTGCGGTACCATAGCACCCTAATAATAAATAATTCTTATCAAGGTTTGCATTATCTCTATGACACTTGCAGATTTAAGACCAAATGACAAAGCAACCATTGCGGATATTGATCATCCGGATGCAGCCCTGATCAGCCGAGTGATGGCGCTGGGCCTGATCCCGGGTGAAGAGATCACAGTGCTCAATGTCGCTCCACTGGGTTGTCCTATTCAGACCAAAGTAGGTAACACCTATATCAGTATCCGCAAAACGGATGCACGCTTTATCCAACTGAACCGCTAATTTAAAGGAGTAAGGTCACGTGAGAATCGCCCTCGTTGGTAATCCCAACTGTGGTAAAACCACCCTATTTAACCGCCTTACCGGCGCCAGGCAAAAAGTGGGGAACTGGCCAGGCGTCACAGTTGAACGCAAAAGTGGCGAGCTGACATTACAAAGTCAGCAGGTTGAGCTCATTGACTTACCGGGCCTGTACAGTATGGCTCAGATTGATCCGGGCCAGGATGAACAGATTGCCATTGACTATATCCGCTCCCGGGACGCTAACCTGATAGTCAATGTTGTCGACTGTGCCAACCTCGAACGCAACCTGGTTCTGACTACCCAAATGCAGGAAACGGGAACGCCTGTGATTGTGGTTGCTAACATGACTGATGTCGCTCGCCAACAAGGTAAAGAGCTTGACTTTGCGTTATTGTCACAACGCCTGGGCGTACCCGTTATCGCTATGGTGGGCTCAACAGGCGAGGGAATGCAGGCACTGACCGATGCCTTAACTCACCACCTTGCATCAGATAAACCGGCAACAAGCAGGCAGCCAGTCGCCAACTCAGACAGCAACCGCGAAGACACTGTAAAACGGTATCAAAGCGTCAAAAAGCTCAGTAACGGCGTCAGTATCATGTCGCAGACGCGCTCTGATTTCACCACCCGGCTCGACAAACTGGTACTAAATCGTTGGCTGGGCGTCCCTATTTTCTTGTTTATGATGTACCTGATGTTCACCATTGCTGTCAACTTCGGGGCCGTCTTTATCGATTTTTTCGATATTCTGGTTGGTGCCATCTTTATCGACGGGACGAAACTGCTACTGACCAGCCTGGGGGCACCTGAGTGGCTTGGAGTGATCCTGGGTGACGGCTTTGGCGCCGGTTTACAACTGGTCGCGACCTTTATTCCTGTCATTGCAGTACTCTATTTCTGTTTGTCCACTCTTGAAGACAGTGGCTATCTGTCGCGTGCTGCTTTTGTTATTGACCGTCTGATGTCATCCATTGGTTTGCCGGGCAATGCGTTTGTGCCGCTGATTGTGGGCTTTGGTTGTAACGTCCCTGCCGTGATGAGCGCACGTACAATGAGCCGAGAGTCGGATCGCCTCCTGACGGTAATTATGGCCCCTTTTATGTCCTGTGGTGCCCGCTTAACCGTGTACGCTTTGTTTGCCGCGGCATTTTTCCCGGTCAATGGGGCCAATATTGTCTTTGCACTGTACTTGTTTGGCATTGTGGTTGCTGTGGGTTCTGGCTACCTGTTCAGAAAACGGGTGTTCAAACAGGAAAAAGTGCCCTCTTTTATTGAGATGCCCGCCTACCACCTGCCGGTATGGCGTAACCTGATGATGACCACCTGGCAGCGCTTACGGAGCTTTATTACCCGTGCCGGCAAAACCATAGTATTTGTCGTTGCGCTGCTGAGTATGATCAATTCTATCGGTACGGACGGCAGCTTTGGCCATGAAAACAGCGAAGCTTCTATGCTGTCTAAGGCCGCACAAGTGGTGACACCTGTGTTTGCACCTTTGGGTATAGAAGAAGACAACTGGCCTGCAACCGTTGGGATCGTGACAGGTCTGTTCGCCAAAGAGGCCATTGTCGGCACGATGGACGCCTTGTATGTCGGTGCACCGGAAGAACCACAAACATGGTCTCTTAGCAACTCTGCATACCAAGCGGCTATGACACTATGGGACAACTCGGTGGATTTGCTTCACAACCTTGGTGACCCATTAGGTCTGGGGGCCGTCGAAGAAGGCGGTGACGCTGGCAATGAGCTATTGACTGTCATGGCTGCTCAGTTCAATGGCCAGCTCGGTGCGTTTGCCTACCTGGTATTGATCCTGCTTTATACCCCCTGTGTTGCAGTACTGGGCGCCATTAAACGCGAGTCTGGCAGTCAGTGGATGTGGGTAGTCATTGGCTGGACAACCTCAATTGCCTATATACTGGCAACGCTTGTTTATCAGGTCGGTCAACTCAGCACAGCACCGGCATCGGCAGCCATGTGGATTGCGCTGATGCTTGGCGCCTTATTTGCCTGGTGGATCCTGCTCGGACGCCTGAGCCAGCGAGTCAGTGCCGTGCCAACTTACAAGATCGAATTGAACTAATTCCACATAAAAAATGGGAGCTGCCGGCTCCCATTTTTTATGCTGCTTTTTCTGGCTTGACTTTTACCAGCCCCATTCGGATAGCGGCGAAATAAAGACCTTCTGCGGCTAAAACAGTAGGTAACACCACCTTAATCCAATACCCATCAGAACCATAAAAATATATCAGGATGGTACTTATCACCGCCAGTATGATGCTCGCAACAATACCAGCACTCACCAGACTCAGAGAAATCGGAGCTTTACAGCTGCTGCATTTTAGCTTGAATGGATTCGGCGTATTCAATACCGACATAAAGGAGATATCGCTGTCACATTTACCACATTTACTCATATTATTACTCTTTGTGTTACGTTATTACTTGTCAAAATACTCTTTGACGTCGCTGGCATACAGTATCCACATTGCTGCTGCCGGATAGATAAACAAATCGACTAAATCCCAGACAGGTAAGGCGCCCTCTGTACCTAATAACAAGTCGGCACTCTGCACAAAAACACAGATCCACACGGTATAAAAAAAGAAATTACGCCCTCTGGGCTTTCTTTTCGCAATGTGCCACATTGCTACAAACTGGATAAATACCATGGTTAACCAGAACAACATCAGGACCACCGCCTCCGATGGCTGCTCTGATACCAGATAACCCAGCACAGAGACTGCTAAAGGCCAAAGCCCGTAGCTGATAAAACATACCAATACCGTGATCAACACCACAAATGGGATCATAAGTTACAATTACCTTCTTATCTCTTGGCTCGGATAGGAGCCGAATTGCGCTTGAAAGATGTTTAATTCAGGCATACATCCCTCTTAATTACGCACATTGCGATTTAATAATCAGCCTGCCCACAGAAATGGGGCTGCAGTTTACAGCATTGCGGATATGGAAAGAATAGCTGGTTTACACTCGTATACATTTGAGTCAGCCGTCTCTGAACAGCTCATTTCATTTACTTTTCATTGCGCCATGCTAACCTAGTCCCGCTTTTACACACTGCGTACCTAAATCAGTGTGTATCCGGCAAAATACCCTAAAGGAAAACCATAACTAAAAAGGATCTATGATGAAGATCAAATCCCTCTTGCTCGGCACTATAATATCGCTGAGCACTACAAGCTATGCCGTGGATCTGAGTGAATCTTATCCAATAACCGATACCACTTACCTCTCAGATGGCACGCCCGTCGATATGCCCTTTCATGTACAAGGTGAAGCCACCAGTGCTGTCGTTGGATTGATTGATGCGAATATTGCACAGTTCTTTTTATGGAACTGGCAATGGGAGCCGGTCCGGCTGCATTGTGAAGGCACTGCATCACAAGGCATTGGCGCGCTGTATACGCAAAAAATTACCGCCAGCCCGGCGGGTGCCTATAATGAAACTATTTCTAGCTTTTATGTTAAACGTCGCGGTAGTGTCGACCCCATTTTGCCCTGCCCGGGTGATATGACCGACCCAAGTGCTCAACTGGATTTTACCGGTAAAGTACTGGCGGCACTGGCAGCGGCGAATGCTGAACAGCAAGCTGCTGGAAAACCGCATAATTATGCACTATATAACCAGCACCTGATGCTTGATAACCCAGTAGCAATCAGAGCTGGCCGCGAGATCTGGGGCTACCCCAAACAAGCAGCCGATGTGTCGATTACCATCACGCCACGCCAGCATACGTTAACCCTGAATAACCAATATACAGGACAGCCCATGCTGGATGTGTCCTACACCCGTCAGATTGGCGTCAACCTGCCACTGCATTCTGTTGGTGATAACGTGCTTCCTGACTACCTGTTACCCGATTACAGTAAAGTACCGCAATTGAGTGGTGTACTATCAAGTGACAGTGGCTGGATGATGCCATTTGTGGGGGAGTTTACGATTCATTCACGAGCCAGCCTGACAACTTTCTTCCTGGCCGAAAGTGATTTCACGCCTGTCGCTGTTCTGGAGTTCCCTGACGTCTCAGGAGTCGCCATGCCCCTGTATAATCGGGAGTAACACCTAAGCACCGACAGTGTATGCCTGCCCGCATAACCCATTACTCATTATTTTTTGTGGCAGGCCCCACCAGGGTTGTTTGAATTAAATGCTGGCACTTGGTACACCTGTGCCCCTTTATCATTACAGCCCTGATAACAAGGTTGTCAGCCAACTCAGTCCGAAAAGCCATAAGACAGTTTTATATAGCAACATCTTATAAAGACAATTGCACAATTCTGCCTCCTTGACCCGGGAATACTCAATACCCAAACAACTCACCATACCCTTGCCCGGAAAACCCACCCCGGCTGCGTATTCGGCCTTCCCAGTAAGGCACGCTCAAAGTATTCAAAGAGTCTGATTGCAGCGCATCAATGATCACCGCTTCTTTGCCCGGTAACTGCAATTGCCAGCTAACAGGGTGTGTCACGTCGTGCGTTTTCGCTCTGTCCAGCACTGTCAGAGTGACTTGCTCGTCGGGATAAGCCGTAACCTCTCCGGAAGATGATATCTCTGAGGCACTGCAATAAGCATAAGCGTGCTCTTCATCTCGAGTGCAGAATGCCATCAGCGCACCTTGACCAGGCTCCGTGCTTTGTAAACTAAACCAGTCCCAGCCTCCGTGCTGACTGTCAATCAGGCCCGAAGACCATTCTCTGTCCAGCCAGGCCTGACCTGTGACCTCATAATGTGTGCCCGCATAGGTCAACGTACCCGCCACCTGTAAAAAGGGGTAACTGTAATAAAAGGAGGCATGACCCTGTTGTGTTTTCTGGCTGTATCCCTGCTCGCCATGCAACACCTGCGGGCTGTTTGCCAGTGTAATATCCAGGCCATAACCTGATTCCCGGGTTTGTAATCGCAAAGGTAAGAATGAACTCTCCCGACTTGCCAGTTGCCAGTTATCCAGCCGGGCAATAAAAGGACTGGCCTGGATCTCGACCTGCCCAGCTCTGCCATAACGCTCAAAGGCATGATGGGTGCGGCCGTCCTGCAGGGCAAAATGCGCAAAGTACAGCTGGCCGTCCCACCAGGGCGACCCCTGAAAAGCAGAAAACCCCGGGTCAAGCACCCGGAACAAGGTCCACTGCATACCAAACTGAGTGCCATCCTGTGCGCTCAGATTGCCCGTCACGTACCACCATTCCACCCCCTGTTCAGGGTGCGCACCATGATCGCGGGGAAACACCAGAGAGTGCTCAGCACTTACCTGCTCACCGAGTTCCTGGCCAAGGACAGCCATCGCTGCATTATTCTTTTTAGCTTCAGGTGCGCCGGGCTGGCATCCCGTTAAAACTAATATAATGAGTAAAATTAAACCGATAAACTGCATTCGTTACTCCTTATAACTGCGCCACATTGTCGGCTACATTGCGCCTGATCAGTCTCAACAACGGGATGGCACTGACCACCAGCGCCAGTAACAGTATCACAGCACAGAACCCCAAAATGTCGCCCCAACTGAGCACCATGGCCATACTCCAGCCAAAGGCGATGGGCATCACATATTCTAACAATACCCAGCCCAACAGAATGCCCAGGGGCACGGCCAGAAACAACGTCATACCGAGAATAAGCGCAGCCTGACATAACTTGAGAGCAAATAATTGCCATTGGGTCACGCCCAACGTTTGTAGCACCGCCATAGGGTGTAATTGCTGCCGCCCAAGAGTGAGAAAGCTCACCCAGACACCGAATAAAGCAATGAGCATAATGCACAAGTTCAGTGCATGGGTAACCAGAAAAGTTTGGCTAAATAATTGTTTTGCGAAGCGCTTAAACACCCGGTTGTGAATTAACTGGTGTCCGGCCAGTGACCAACGCTGACTAATGACATCAGCAATCCGCTCTGAGTTAACTCCATCTTTTAGCGTCAACATAAAGCCAACTGCCTCATACAAAAAAGCCTGTTGTACTATGACCGACGAGCTTACAACCAGATTAATACCGGGCTCACCATAATCATAAAACACACCTCTAACCTTGCAATGAAATGCACGTAGGCCCTGCTTTACCTCCAATATACTGCCCACTTTCAAAGCATGCCGTCTCATACCGGGTTCATTGATAAGACAGGATATATGCTGGCTTGTATTGGCCAGATGTGCCGCTTCTAGTGGTCGTTTGTTTAACAGGGTCAGATGCTGGTGATAAGTATGATCTTCACCAAAGCTCATGATAGTTGCGGGGATTACGTCGTTTCCCAGTGTGAATTCGCTTTGTGCTGACCAGTACACACCAACCTGCTCAACTTCGCTCATTTCAGCCAGTGCCTGACGCATTTGGGAAGTCGGCTCATCGGGCCGGACATACAGATCGGCATTGAGGCGAGTTTGCAAATGTGCATCCAATGCACTGCTAAAACTCCCTACCATCACCTGCATACCTATGGCTGCGCCCATCGCCATCAAAATCGCGAGTACAGAGCTCAATAAAGCGGGTAACTGGGTCAGGCTGTCAGCTCTGAGCCAGCCGAGCAAAGGGGAGCGGGTTGGCCAGCGAACACGGAACACCTGGCCCACCAGCACAGGAGTGAGCGCAAAAAATAACAGCAGTACACAAACACACAAAAGTAGCGCTTGCCATTTAGTCTGTGCAAAATGCATCAATAGCAGACCACCAAGACACGCCATGAAAAACAGGCCAGGTGCCAGCCATCTGGAAAGCTGGTGTGCCAGCGGACTTTGTAACATAACAAACCCGGCCAAAATAGCCAGGTTGAGTAAACTCCCCACGAGCACCAGCCAGACATTGAACTGCACCGTCAGTGCGCGGTCAAGTTGATAAAAGCTCCCTAACACAGTGCTGATGTCACCCATCATCGCATTGGCCATCACGACACCAATCAGGTTGCCCAGTGTTGCCGCCACAATGCTCAGTACAGAAACCTCCAGACACAATGCCTTCAGTAATTGACCCTGACGGCAGCCCAGCGTGGCCATCTGTTGTTGTAGTGATAAGCGACTCTGATAGGCAAGTTTGATGGCATTGAGGCTTAAAAAGGCCCCCACCACATAACCCAGTAAGGCCAGTGCCTGAAGATTAAAGAAAAAGGCCCCCGATAGTGCATCGAAGGTTTGTGCCTGGGCAGACTCCAGTCTGGCTTCAGCGCCAAGTAGCGTAATCAGGCGTTGTGACTGAGACTCACTCAGACCGGATACTTCAAAGTAGCTACTCTGTCCACCCGCCTGCAACAGTCTATCCGCCAAACTGATGTCCATCAGGGCATAATGGCCCGTCCCATCTAACAGGCTGGTCGGGTAGCTCGTTCCATCAATGTGCAGCACAGATCCATCCAGTTTCATCCGGGCACTTAACTGAGGTGACAAAAACACAGTATCAAACAGCTTAGTTCGTGTTGCTTGCGCAGCCGACTCATCTGTTGCTGGTTCTGAAGCACCTGCGGTTTGCCATTGCAGCAGATTAACACCCCGAACAGCCAGTGTCTGGCCTTCATCAGTTCTTAACCGCCCTTCGAGCACCGGCTGGACCTGCTTAAATCCGGCTGCATTAAGTCGTTGCCATAACGAAAAAGCCAGACCATTCTCCCCTAATGGTGGGCGGATAAAATGACTTACCGGTTGTGACAACAGCGCTGTGCTGGTGGTGTAACGCTGCGATGCTTCCTGATTCAAGCCCAGTGTTGCACTGAGCAAGGCGCTGCCCAAACTCAAACCCACCAGAAACAATACCAGCAGACCTTTATGGCGCCGATAGAACTGGCCATAGGTGACTAAGATCAGGCTCAACTCATTCATGTATACGCCCATCACGTAACTCCACCAGCCGTGGCAATTGCGCTGCAAGTGCGCGACTGTGCGTCACCATAATCAGATTGACATGCTGCTCCTTACACAGCGCCATCAGCAACTCCAGTACTTCCTGACTTCGCACACTATCCAGGTTGCCGGTGGGTTCGTCCGCCAGTAGCATGCGAGGTTGATTGAGCAGTGCTCTGGCGATCCCTACGCGCTGTTGCTCCCCGCCACTTAATTGCGATGGATATGCGTCGAGCTTAGCTGCTATCCCCAGTCTTTCTGCCATAGCCATAATGTCGCCATGGCTGACTGAGCGACCATTCAAACGTGCCTGGAAAGCCATATTATCAGCAACCGTGAGCGGGCTGAGTAACTGATAGTGCTGAAAGATCATGCCAATTGTACGACGGTATAATGCCAACTCAGTGGTGTTGTAATGACTGATCTTCCGCTCATTGATCAACACAGAACCGGCATCTGGTGTCAACAAGCCTGCCAGAATATTGAGGAGTGTTGTTTTACCAGAACCACTCTCACCCGTTAACGCGACTTGCTCACCGGCTGCCACCGACCAGCTTAAGCCATCCAACACATGTCTGTACCCGATACCATCCGGGCGCTTAAAGGTGACTTCATCAAGTTGGATCATCGTATCTCCATTACCACTTAATTAACAGCAGCTTAGCTTATGTCTCTATGGTACAGGAACAACCCAGCAATGCTAGTGTATTCTGTCAGCTCCCCACTTTGCACCTGTCCGGACACCCATCCACTGTCCGCGTACTGTCCGCTGTCCGTCCGCTGCGATAACAACACAACAGAGAAAAACAAAATAAACCTCTAATTTCATAAACTTAAGATTTGGCATTGATTTTGTAACTAGAGGAGTAATCCAGAAAACAAGGAGCCGTACCCGGCATGATCCGAGATACCAGACAACAAGACAAAGTGATCCAGCAAACACGCAGACTGCCCCGCTGGTGGCTGGCGATGGCAACGGCCATCGGGCTAATAGGGGCTGCAACAGCTTCCTACAACAGTTTCGACCAACTACTCAACGCTGATCAGGTGGTGTCGTTACAAACCTTACGAACAGCCACCGTAGTAAGAGGCGATATGGTCCAGGATCTGCGTGTGGAAGGGCGTACCATGGCGGCAGATAGTCCCTCTATGTACGCCATTGCGGCCGGCACTGTTACTTTGTTTGTCAAAGCTGGCGATGAAATTAAGGCCGGGCAAGCATTGCTGACCATCGACAGTCCGGAACTACGTAACCAGCTACTTCAGGAAGAAGCCACCCTGGCACGCCTGGAGATGGAAGTGAGCCGCCAGAAAATCGCCATCAAACAACAGCAACTGGACAACACGCAACAAATGGAGCTGGCCAAAGTAGAGCTCGAGGCCGCACAAAGTGAAATGGCCAGAGCCCGCACCAGTATCGAAAAACAGATCATCTCTAAAGAAGAATTGGAGCAAACTCAGGTTGCTCTGAAACGTGCAGAGCTGAATGAACGCCATGCCATTGCCAGCCTGCAACTGGCGCAAGAGCGACTCAGCTTTGAGCTAAAAAGTAGCGAACTCAATCTCACTCGTCAGCGCCACCTGACACAAGAACTGCGCCGCCAGGTCGAAGCGCTGACTTTACATTCACCTTTGTCCGGTATTGTCGGCACACTGAATGTTCAGCAGAAGCAACATGTGCAGCGAGACACGCAATTGATGTCACTGGTTAACCTCAACGAGCTGGAGGTCGAAGCCTATATCCCTGAAAACCTCGCAGATGAGCTAGGCATAGGTTTGCGAGCAAATGTACAAATTAACAATGAACACTACAGTGCGACTTTAGTGGCTATTTCTCCCGAAGTTGAGCAGGGCCAGGTTCGTGGTCGGATCCGCTTTACCGAGCAGCCCGGAAATTTACGCCAGAATCAACGCGTCAATGCTCAGATCATTATCGCGCAAAAACAGAATGTACTTAAGGTTGAACGCGGCGCCTTTGTCGAAACCGGCGCATCACGCACCGCCTACAAAATTGAACAAAACTCCGCATTCAGAACCCCTATTTCACTGGGTGTCAAAAGTGTCAGAGAAGTAGAGATTACCCAGGGGCTGCAACCTGGTGATACAATCATTATCTCAAGTCTGGCTGCTTTCGGACAATCACAACAAGTGATCCTCAGCGAATAATAATAAAGGAACATACCCATGTTACGCATGAAGAACATCAGTAAAATATATCGCACTGAGCTGGTCGAGACACACGCACTGTCAGACGTTAATTTCACCGTAGAAGAAGGCGAATTTATTGCCGTGACAGGCCCGTCTGGCTCAGGTAAAACGACCTTTTTGAATATTACCGGGCTGCTTGAAAGCTTCGAACAAGGCAGCTATGAACTGGACGGAGAAGATGTCAGTACATTAGGTGATAAACAGCTGTCTCGTTTGCGCAATGAGAAGATTGGCTTTATTTTCCAGGGATTTAATCTGATCAGCGACCTAAATCTTTACGACAACATCGAAGTGCCGCTGATTTTCCGGGGCTTATCCGCTCAGGCGCGTAAAAAACGTATTGAAGACAGCCTTGAACTAGTCGGCCTTGGCGGCCGCGCCAGCCACTTTCCCGCACAGTTAAGTGGTGGTCAGCAGCAACGGGTCGCCATTGCCAGGGCACTGGCGGGCCAGCCGCGTTTTCTGCTCGCCGATGAACCCACCGGCAACCTGGACACTATGATGGCAAGACAGGTTATGGACCTGCTGGAGGAGATTAATCGTCAGGGCACCACCTTACTCATGGTGACCCATGATAATGAGCTGGCACAGCGTGCCCATCGAAATATTCAGATCCTCGATGGTCAACTGCGCGACATCAATAAAAATGAACTGGTTGAGCTGATCTCTTAGGTGACTGCAATGAAGGATTTAGTGCAACTGGCCTGGCGTGGTCTGAAACAAAAACGCAAACTGACCTTGCTGATGGTTCTTAATCTGGCCATTGGCATTACGCTGCTGTTAACTATGGGCACCATAGTAACTCGCAGCGGACATTCCCCCATAGACGAACGTGCCGACCGCATTTACCACGTGAGCTTAAACTTTATGGATCCGGACTATGAGAATCGCTCGCCCTTTAGCGTGCCACCGCTGACCTACACAGATGCACAGTCACTTTATGCCGACTGGGCAAGTCACAGCAGCGTGAGCCTGTCTTTAAATTACACCACGTCGTTCGTCATTGACTTGCCTGATCGCAGCGTCAGACCCGTCACAGCAGAAGCTTCGGCGGCCGATACGCGCTACTTTGACTTACTTCAGGTCCCTTTTATCTATGGCGCTCCCTGGCGCGCAGACATGGATAACACAGCCGTCATTGTATTGGATAAAAAAGCCAACGATCTATTGTTCGGCGGTGAAAACTCGGTCGGTCAGCAGGTTGTGATCAACAACCGCCAGCTTGAGGTAGTGGGTGTAATGGATATGTCGGCCTATTTGCGTCGCTTTCAGAACATGCGTTTTCGTGGCCGGGTCAATGATATGGCCGTTGTACCGTTAGGGTATGCACATGCAAATAATATTGCCCGTACCGGCTATATGCCATGTCGTACCAAAGACGAGCCACTGCGAAACAGCTATCGTCGTGACGATGTACAGGGATTAAAAAGTGCCGAGTGTGGATATCTGCATGCCTGGGCAGAATTTGCCCCTCATAACCAGGAACAAAGCCACGCAGAGCTCACCCTTTGGCTACGTAACTATGCAGAACAACAGGTTGCTCTGGGGCGCTTTGGTCACGCCGAGCCATTCTATCTGGGTCAACTTGCGACTCTGAACGACAGGATGAGTGACAATCTTTACTGGGAGCAGATCTACCTTAAGTTTGCCTATTTGCTGTTTGCGATTTGTCTTATCAACACCATAGGGATCTTGCTGGCAAAAAACCAAAGTCGCGCCAGGCTGGTCTCTTTGTATCGGGCACTTGGGGCTAACAAACTATATATTCTGAAGATCCAACTTCTGGAGCTGAGTATGCTCAGCGGTGCTGCTATTGTGCTGGGAATACTGCTAGCACAATTTGGACTGGTTGCCATGTTTCATCTGGCGCTGTATCAGGCGGACTACCTGGCCGATGCTGAGCAAGTGCGCCGCATGTACAGCATGGATATTCCGTTTGCGTTGCAAGCCGCCATGGGTATTTTTATCGCGATATTTACCGCCGGGCTCTACCCCATCATCAAAGCCAGTCGCACTGCACCCGCAGCTCAGCTAAGAGGATAAGACGATGTCATTGAAACATATACTTAAAATTATTGTTAAGCACCGAAATATCTCACTGATGATCCTGATCCAGATAGCCATTGCGGTGACAATAGTAGGCAATGCGAGCTTCATCAGTTATGGGACGCTCAAAAACTGGCTGATACCGTCTCACCTGGACGAGTATGAGATACTCAACGTCTACACTAAAGTGTTTGACAACCAGGTTGATAAATCAGCCCTGATCCAGCGGGATTTAAGCAACCTCAGTGCATTACCAGAGGTAACTCAGGTAACTTATGCCAGCAATGAACTGGTGCTGGCCACAGTCTCGGGCAGTAATCAGGTTTACAAAACCACCGACCAGGAGGAAGCTGGTATTGAAAATGCGCAGTTTGACATTACCTCTGAAGGTGTTGCCACTCTGGGCCTGACTATCACACAAGGACGGGACTTCTATCCTAATGAGTTTGTCTTTGCGGGTTCAGATCAGAGCCGGTTTGCCAGTGTCGCCATGATCAGCGAAGCCCTTGCGAAGTCACTTTTTGGTGAACAAAGTGCGCTGGGACAAACCGTGTATTTACAACGCGCGCGTCTGCCTTATCGAGTCGTCGGGGTCTATGCGAATAAAATGCTCGGCGAAAGTGCGGTCTATGAGCAACACTGGTATCACTCGACGATTGTCCCTCAGGCGCATTTTGGCAACACAGACATCAACTATTTATTGAGAGTCAAAAAAGGCACCGCAGAAGCCATTTTAAAAGACGTTGAAGACACACTGTACCAACAAGGTGGGCGCATAGTAGAACGAGTAGAATTTGCTGCCCGTGCAAAAAAGCGGTTATGGGATGGCCGCAGTACCTTCGCCTTTATCATGATTGGGATCAGTGTGATCGCTGTGGCGGTCACCACATTTGGGATCATTGGCCTGGTCTCATTTTCTGTCTCTATCCGCAAAAAAGACATTGGTATTTTGCGCGCTCTGGGTGCCAGCCAGAGCACCGTGCTTAAAACGCTGTTGATCGAAAACGCATTGCTGGCCATGGCGGGTATCCTGCTTGGCAGTTTTGCGGCCTTATGGCTGAACAATTATTTTGTGACTCATTTACGAGCACAAGGCCTGGTAGAACCCTGGCTGGCTGTCTTGGTTGCCATCTCTGTCTGGTTGCTCAGTGCGGTGGCAGTCTATATTCCTGTTCGTAAAGCCGCTAAGATAGCGCCTGCAAGAGTCACAAAAACCTGAACCAAGGGCTGAAAAGCCCTTGATACTGATAAAATAATAACGATAAATAACGCCATGCAACACAAAATTCTGGTGATTGATGACAATACTGATGTTATCAAAGCGCTTAAAATTCTTTTTTTAATTAACGATATCGACTGCGAAGGTGCGAGTTCGCCAGAGCAGGGATTAGCCATGCTGCAGTCACAGGATTACGATCTGGTGATCCAGGATATGAACTTCACCCATGACACGACTTCAGGTGAAGAAGGTAAAACCCTTTATCATCAGATCCGGGCACTCAATCCGGATCTGCCAATTATCCTGCTAACCGCCTGGGCCCAGCTGGAAATGGCCGTAGAACTCATTAAACATGGGGCTGCTGATTATATTGCTAAACCCTGGCAGGATGACAAGCTCCTCAGCTCGGTGAACAACTTGCTGGAAATGTATCAGCTCCAGCAAGCTCAAACCCGCAGTAAAAAACAGTTTAAGGTCAGACAGGAGCAGCTTCGCCAGGATTACGACCTCTGTGGATTGATCTTCGCCGATCAGGCCATGTTGTCTTTGCTTGAAACTGCAACACAAGTGGCACATTCCGATGCTCAGGTTTTGATCACAGGTCCTAATGGGGCTGGCAAGGAAAAAATCGCTGAGCTATTGGTGGCCAACAGCGCCTATCGGGATAGACCATTTATTCGGGTCAATGCCGGTGCCCTGCCCGCAGATCTGATCGAAGCTGAGTTGTTTGGCGTGGTCAGCGGTGCATACACTGGCGCAACAAAAAGCCGCGAAGGCCGCTTTAGTGCTGCGGATGGCGGAACTTTATTCCTTGACGAGATTGGTAACCTGCCACTTTCCGGACAACAAAAATTACTCAGAGTACTGCAAACTGGCGAGTTTGAAGCCGTTGGCAGTAGCACCACGCAAAAAGTGAAAGTCAGGGTGATCAGTGCGACCAATGCGAATCTGAATGAGGCCATCGCCCGTGGAGAATTCAGACAAGATCTCTACTACCGCCTGAATATGATTGAACTGCGGCTTCCTCCCCTCGCTGAGCGACCCGATGATATTGTTCCGCTCGCTATGCATTTCCTCAGCAGCCACAAATCGCTGAGTGAAGGCGCGCAACGTTTGCTGAAGCGATATGCCTGGCCGGGCAATGTGCGAGAGCTGCAAAATGTGATAGGACGGGCCGAGCTGCTCGCTGCCGGAGAGCGCATTGAAGCGACGGACCTGGGCCTGAATGCATCGGCATCTACGCTGACAAGCCATGAATTTACTATTGAGGATATTACCCAGGCCCTCGATAAACACCAGGGTAATGTAACGCATGCGGCCAAGAGCCTTGGCTTAAGTCGCCAGGCTATGTACCGTCGTATGGACAAGTTTGGAATTAAGCGATGAACGTGCGCCTGCACTGGTCTTTCGCGGGCCAGATCCTGTTAAGTAGTACTTTAGTGCTTGCTTGCGCACTGATAGCGCTGGCGATAGCTTTACACCACCAAATCCCCGTGATCATTGCCAGTTGTTCGATTCTGCTCATCTCCTTACTGACTTTACTCGCACTACTGAGCCGTTTAACAGCCCGCCGTCAGCGGGTACTGGCGACTTTAGAAGATGGCATTAAGAGTATCAAAGATGGTGACCTGTCACTGCGGATTTCACCAACATCCGATCCTGAGTTAACCAGCCTGATTGAGCTGTACAACCAGTTGACAACCAACCTGAAGCAGCAGAAACAAAAGCTCAATCAAAAAGAGTTGGTGCTGGATAGCATAGTTCAGGCTTCACCGATGGCGACACTGTTACTCGATAAACACCGCCACATTGTTTACCACAATGCTGCCGCGCGCCAGTTGCTAAACAAACAAGCTGGCGCACTCACAGGCAGCACATTCGAAACGGCCAGTGATGCTTTACCCGCACCACTGGCTCAGGCACTCAGCCTGGGTTACACAGGTATGTTAAGCTTTGAGCAACAAGAGCAAAAGCACACTTTTTATCTTGGCATCGAACAGGTTACTTTAAATTATCAGCCCCATACGCTGGTGATCTGTAAAAACGTCTCGGCAGAGCAAAATCGTGAAGAGATCATGCTGTGGAAAAATGCCATTCGTCTGATAAGCCACGAGCTAAACAATTCTTTGGCACCCATTCAGTCACTGACCAGCTCGGCACAGACTATGCTGAACCAGCAAAAACACCTTGAGCTGCTGCCAGACATGCTGGACACCATTTCACAGCGAGCGCATAATCTGAGCGAGTTTATCCAGCGCTATGCAGAGTATGCACGTTTACCGGCCCCTAGCAGCGCAACGCACGCTATCGCACCGCTTCTGGATAGATTGCAGACCTTTTACCCTTTTACACTACTGGGCACAGTCCCCGATTACAGCGGCGACTTCGATCTTGCTCAGGTAGAGCAGGTGTTGCTTAATTTGCTCAAAAATGCCCACGAATCAGGCAGTGATAAAAGCGAAATTTCGGTGCAGGTGGTTCGGGATCAAAGCAGGCTTCGCTTTGCCATCGTTGACCGCGGATGTGGGATCCAGCCGGGTAATTTACATCAGGCACTGCAGCCATTTTACTCGACTAAATCTCAGGGTACTGGGCTCGGATTGAGCCTGTGTCATGACATCATCACAGCACATCAGGGCCAGTTGAGGCTCCGCAACCGCGAAAAGGGTGGCCTGATGGTAGAATTCGACTTACCTTTGGGAGAGAATGGACAGTAACCTACATTCACAAGGATCGACTGTGCATTCACCTTTGCTTTGGGCTCTGCTATCTGGCACCCTAGTTTTAACGGGCTGTAAAACGCTTCCACAGCCACCCGAAAAGCACCGGGAGACACACCTGCCCTGCTGGATTCAGTCGCCAAAACAAGCCGAACAACTTGGCTTCATTGGCACAGCGGCCCCATTCAGCGCCATTCCCAATGGTTCTGAGTTGGCCAGTCGGACCCGTGCTCTCAAAAAGCTGGCGGCCTATCATGCTATTCAGTTGCAACGCAGCGATCTACAAGGTGTGACACCGGATGAATCCACACAGGTGTTATCTTCCGGTCATACCGTCTATTACTCAGCGCCCTTCAATACCCAAGATACCCAATACAGCTATGTCAGCTTCATGCCACTTAAAGAAAGTGCCAACTGCCCTGTACGTGACTGTGACTTTGCGCTTTGCCAGCCTGCCTGGCTTTGTGAAAATGAACAGCGCAATCAGGTGCTGGGAGTGAGTTATTACACGGCATCGCCCCATCAACAGATCTCAGTCAGTGAGCACAATGCCAAAGCAGTAGCGAGCTTTTTGTTGCAGGCCAGGGTAAATGCGACGGAATACCTTCAAGAGCGCGCAATCAGTCGCGATGGTACTTTGCAGCATGAAATAGACTTTAATCGCAATGGTAAAGTAACGGCACAAGGTGTACCCACTCGGCTGGCACTGCACCAAAGCTGTCAGTATGGCTCCACGCTAATCGGTCTGTATAAGCCAGATGTTCTGGAGGCTATAAGTACACCGACAGTAAGCGCCATGGCTGACATGAAGCGCAGTGGACACCTGGTTTTAGGCGCGTTTGGTGAAGATGGTACTATGACCTCAGATAACCTGCTCAGCACTGCCATCAAGCTTGCTATTCAGGATGCCCTGACAGAGATTGCCAAGAACAAAGGGATCACCGTAGATGCGCAGGTAGAAGTAAAACACCACCAGGGGCAATACCTGCTCACCAGCAGCGAATTTACCATCAATGAAAGTGTCAGCGGTGAGTTAGTAGACCTGAGAATTCAATATAAAAATGATATACCCGTGATTTACGTGTGGTTACTGGAAAAAACTGGGGAAAGAATTTAAAAAAAGATAAATGGAAAAGAAAATGGAGGCGGAACCCGGAGTCGAACCGAGGTAGACGGATTTGCAATCCGCTGCATGGCCACTCTGCCATTCCGCCACATTGTGTTGATACTTAATGTATCAGAGAGATTGGAGCGAGTAACGAGGTTCGAACTCGTGACCTCAACCTTGGCAAGGTTGCGCTCTACCAGCTGAGCTATACTCGCACTCCAGAAGCTTTTTAACTTAGTTGGATATGTAAGAAGCAAGGTTGCGTCTTTTCATTCATCCAGCTGAGCTATACTCGCGTTCCATATTGTTGCTACTCTAACTTAATCTTACTGTCATATCAAGCGATTAAGCTGTCTGTGACAGTGGTGCCCGGGGCCGGACTTGAACCGGCACGCTGTTACCAGCGAGGGATTTTAAATCCCTTGTGTCTACCAATTCCACCACCCGGGCATCG